>JABWCD010000003.1 GCA_013359265.1 Candidatus Hydrogenedentota bacterium | reverse complement strand
CAACACGCACGGGACGAACCCGAAGAAGGCCGATACAGACGACGACGGCCTTTCCGACGGAGCCGAAGTCAACACGCACGGGACGAACCCGAAGAAGGCCGATACAGACGACGACGGCCTTTCCGATGGCGACGAGGTTAACGTATATGGCACTGATCCCCTGGATCGGGACACGGACAATGACACATTACTCGATGGCGCCGAGGTGAACGTGTATGGCACGAATCCCACTGAACCGGATTTGCTTATATTAGTGAAGCCGGAAGACGGAGCAACTTGGAAGATTGGCGAAAAGTACTCGATACGATGGAACTCGATTGGCGGCGTCGGCGAGTTTGTTCGCATCGAACTGTGGCGCGACAGTTCATTCGTGCGAAAGATAAAGAATTCGACCGCCAACGACGGCAAGTCCAATTGGAAAGTGCCGGACGACGTCGAGCCGGGCGACGGCTACCACATCTATATTCAATCCATCGCTACGCCGGCCATCGACGACATCGGGGACAATTCGTTCAGCGTGAAGCGGAAACGCGCGAGATAGCGCCCAGCGTTCCCCGATCCGCTGCTGGACTTCCCATTCTCCGGTGAATACCCTTTGCATCCGTCAAAGGAGATTCGACATGCCCATACTGTCTCCGGAAGTAGCCCTCGATACGCGAGACCAGCTCGTCCGCGACGGATACTGCGTCATCCCCGGCGTGCTCGATGAAGGTTTGCTCGAACGTTGGACTGCATTCAGCAACAATATTCTCGACGGTACGCCATCCAACCCGGACACGAAGTATCAAGGCAGCGACTTCCACATCAACTCGCGCCGGCGCAATCTTCGAGGCGACATGCACGCCCCGCACCTCGGCCTGTGGTCGCCGCTCGTCGACGAACTTGTTGACCTTCCCGCAGCGGACGACGCCTGCAGCGCGATAGGGATCGAGGGCCGGCAGTCCGACGATACCGTCCTCATTCTCAGCAAACCCGCGCACGGCCCGGCCCTGTATTGGCACCAGGACTTCATGGAATGGGACCACCCGAAAGCGTCACTTCCCTGGCCGACGCGCATCTTTCTGTCGTATTACCTCGTTGATACCAACGTCGAGAACGGTTGCTTGCGTGCAATCCCCGGCACCCACCGCAAGCGCATCCCCCTGCACGATATTCTTCCGCCGGCGCACGGTCCGGAAATTCAACAACTGGACACGTCGCACCCGGTCTTCGCCGATCACCCTGACGCCGTCGATTTGCCAGTCAAGGCCGGGGACCTCGTCATCAACGACGCGCGCCTTCTGCATGCGGCGCACCCAAACCGTTCCAATTCGCGGCGCACACTGCTTCTCCAGTGGCACCACGTGTTTCCCTGGCCATCCGTGCCTTCGTGGTGGACTGGCCCTGTTCCCGAGGTCATCGAGCGCGCAGCCGAGTTCGGCGAATACGAACTTACACGCGTGCCCGGGAAATACCTCGGGGCGGAGGGGGCCGCAGTCTGATCGCCAGGCGGTTCGGTTGACAGTCACGTCGTTCAATCGGCATCATATGTAGTCTTTTCGGGCAAAATTGGTCCCGGCGCGCGTTGGCGCGCCGTCACGTCGTTTGTAAGGAGCAGCCATCATGGCCAAGGCAAAGGGCAACGTCGTCCAGGTCATTCTCGAGTGCACGGAAGCGCCGGGCACGTCGCGGTACCACACGAAAAAGAACGTACGCAACGTCACCGGGCGTCTCGAACGCAAAAAGTACAACTCGACCCTGCGCAAAGTCACCGTCCACAAAGAAAAGAAGTAACGCCCGTACCGGGCCGGAGGGGCCGCGGCCATGGCGGTTCTCGAGGTCAGCGATTTGAAGAAGGGGTTTGCCTCGCCGGACGGCGAGAGTACCCTCATCGTGGATGTGCCGAGGTTTTCTGTTGCCGACGCGGAACAGATCGCGCTCCAGGGCAGCAGCGGCTCGGGCAAGACAACCTTCCTTAATCTAATTGCCGGAATACTTCAACCAGATTCCGGCACGATTGTTCTTGGGGGGCAGGAACTCACCAAGCTGTCCGAGGCGGGGCGGGACCGCGTTCGGGCGCAGTCCATTGGCTATGTCTTTCAGACGTTCAATCTCCTCCAGGGATATACCGCGCTCGAGAATGTCCTGCTGGGGATGATGTTTGGGCGCGGCGCGGATGCGGCATACGCAACAGCATTGCTGGAACGCGTCGGCCTGAAAGACCGGATGGACTACCGGCCGCGCCAGTTGAGCGTCGGTCAGCAACAGCGTGTCGCAGTTGCGCGTGCGCTGGCCAATCATCCGAAACTTGTGCTCGCGGACGAACCGACCGGAAATCTCGATTTTCATCATGCGACCGAGGCGCTGAAGTTGATTCGCGAGGTCTGCCGCGAACAGAACGCCGCGCTGCTGCTCGTGACGCACGATCGCGACATCCTGACGCAGTTCGATAACGTGCAGCAACTCGCGGACATCAACAACGCAGTGAAACCACTGATTGCACGGACGGCGCAGATTTGATGCCGTACTTCTCATCGTTCATCGCTGCCTACCGAAATCCGCTCGGCGAGCACGCCTCTCGATGACGATAAGAATGAACTCTTGTTCACAGAGACAGATGGTGCAATTCATTGGTGCGCGAAGCAGCGAACATCTGCGAAGCCGATTAGTGAAGGATCGAATTCTCGATTACGAGCACGAGGAAGGATGCTCTGCGCCTACTTTGGTCGCATTAATCTGCGTCGTCTTTGAAATCTGTGGTTAGGAATCTCCTTGCATTCCATTAGCGGCATACTCCTTATCGTTCGTCGCAGCCTGCGTCAGCATGCGCTGTCGACTTGCGTCACGCTGCTGGCCGCGGCGCTGGCGAGCGGGCTGGTGATGTCGGTATTCGCAATCCAGCGGCAGACCTACGAGGCGTTCACCGGCGGCGAGTTGGGGTTCGACGCGGTGCTCGGCGCGCGCGGAAGTCAGTTGCAGCTTGTGTTGAATACTGTCTTTCATCTCGAAACTTCGCCGGGCAACATTCCGTGGGGAATGTACCAGGCGATGAAGGCGGACCGGCGCGTTGATCTGGCGATACCGTACGCGACCGGCGACAACTATTTCGGGTTCCGAATCGTCGGCACGACAGAGGAGATCTTCACAAAGTTCCAGTATCGTGCGGGGCGCACGTTCGAGGTCGAGCCGCCCGGCCGCTCGTTCGATTCGTCACGCCGCGAGGCGGTAATCGGCAGTTTCGCCGCGGCGCAGACGGGATTGAAGCCGGGCGACACGATTAATCCGTATCACGGTCTCACGTACAGCGAAAACAGCAAGCACAACGAAGAATACACCGTCGTGGGAATTCTCAAACCGACCAACAGCCCTTCCGATCGCGTCATCTTCATTCCCATCGAGGGCGTCTTTCGCATGGGCGGACACGTGCTGCGCGGCGGGGGCGAAACCTATCAACCGCAGCCCGGCGTCGGCATTCCCGACGAAGCGAAAGAAGTGAGCGCGGTGATGTTGAAATTCAAAAACCCGAAGACGGGTTTCGATCTCGATTTGACGATCAACAAACAGGGAAAGGTCGCGACGCTCGCGTACCCGATTGGCCGCGTGATGTCGGAGCTGTTCGACAAACTCGGTTGGATCAATCGCGTGCTCGAACTGGTCGCGTATCTTGTTGTCGTTGTGTCATCCGCGGCAATTCTCGCGAGCATCTACAACACGATCAACGAGCGCCGCCGCGAGTTTGCGATTCTGCGCGCGCTGGGCGCGCGGCGTTTCACCGTGTTCTCCGCCATTGTTCTTGAGGCGGCGGCGATCGCGTTTATCGGATCGGTGATCGGTTTCTTCGTATACGGAGCGATCTTCGGCGCGGCGACCGTTGTGGTGCAGGCGCAGACCGGCGTCCTGCTCGATATTAGGTCGGTGCATCCGGCGTTGTACCTCACGCCGTTGAGCATGACCATCATCGGCGCCTGCGCGGGAATTTTGCCGGCGTATAAAGCGTATTCCACTGATGTCGCCACAAACCTGACACCGGCGAGTTAGGAATATAACGACACAGGCAACGCTACCCAACCACGGAGAAATGGAGTTCACGGAGAGTATGAGAATGCGCGTTTCTACTGCGATCGTCTTGCTGTGTGTTGTCGCAATAGCCGGCTGCTCCCAGCAATCGTCGGCGCCGCAGCCGCCACCCGCGCCGCCGCCGGCAGCCGCGCCGACAGGCTCTGTAGAAGCAAGGGCCGAACCGGAGCACGACGATCACGAACATCACCACACCGCACCACACGGCGGCACGTTAATCTTAGTAGGCGATCACGCCGGTCAATTGGAGTTCGTTCTCGAGCCGGCGACGGGCGCGCTGACGATGTACGCACTCGACGGCGAGGCTGAGAACGCCGTCCGCCTTAATTCCCTCGGTATCGCGATGAACATCACGATCCCGGGCAAGCCGGCCTTCGACATCCAACTGAAACCTGTCGAGAACGTGCTCACCGGTGAAACTACAACCTCGACGTCGCAATACGCCGCGCAATCGGACGACCTGAAAGGCGTGACCGAGTTCGGCGCGGTGATTCCCGAACTTTCCTTCCGCGGCATGGAATTCGAGAATGTCGAGATCGCTTTTCCGGAAGGAAACGAATAGGTTTCGCCGCATGGCGAAGTGATGTGCCCGCGCCCGAGTGCGGCGGGCGCGGGCGTTGCATCGTAAACGGCGGTCAGGGTTGTGTGGCAAGCGCAACCTTGTCCACGCCGGTAGCCGCATCGGCAGCTTTCGTTTCAACGAGTCTTGCGAGGCAATCGCCGAGCGCCTCGATTTCGGACGATGTACCGACAAGCGGCGGCATGTACGCCTTGTACGGTGAATCGTCTTTGTAATCGTGCAGCATCTTCAGAATGTTGCCAATGGATTCGCGATCGCGGCCGGCGAGCAGCGACTTAAACGCTCGGTATGCGTCGCGCGTGTGGCACGCGAGGCATTGCCCGCGCAGCATTAATTCACCCCGTTTCAATTGCGCGGCGGCCAACTCTGGCGCCGTCGAATCCGCGGCCAGTACTGCGCCGGCCCCCGCTGCGTCGATCTTCGCCCACAGTTCCCGGTCTGCATCCGTCGCCCACGGCGAGTGCGTGAGGTATCCTTCTGAATTGAATTTTGCAACATCCGATTTGCGGATGCCGTTCGAGAACATGTGCTCGGCAATTACGTACGGCTTGCGAAGCATCTCGCGCGCATGTTCGGTCGACGCCGTCGCGGCGAGCGCGAGCAGCAACACGCCGAATGCGTGCCCGAACCCAAAGCTCCGCGGGCTGCGGTACGCGAGGAAGTACACGACAACCGCGATGGTGGCCGAAGCCATAACCGACACGAGGACGGCGCGCGTCACGTGCGTAAACACGCCCTGTCCAATCGTGCCGATCCCGATTTGCAGCAGTTCGCGACGCCCCTCCGGGACCATGTACAGGTACCACATCATGGACGCAGGAAGCAGGATGAACGATGGCAGCAACCATTTGCACGACCAGCGCACTACGTCCGTTTTGAGTTCCGGTTGTTTGTATCCGTCCAGCCGGCTCGAGGTCAACAGCGCCCACACGCCGGCGAGCGAAATGCAGATGAGCGTGCGCACGATCAAGCTTGGCCAATATGTGGGATTGAAAAACGCGTTCCAAAACATGCTCGCCTCGTTGCCGGTCCCTGCGACAGACAACCAACCGGGCCCGGGCGTGAGCATGAACGTCAGAATTCCATTGATAATTACGAGGCTTAGCCACGCTGAAATGGCATAAATCCAGCCAATCGTCATGTGCAACCGATCGGATACTCGGCCCCAGGTGTAGTAATAGACCGCAGCCGCCGTGGCCGTGATCTCCGTGATGAAGAAGGTCCACTCGATCGCCCAACCGAACACGAAATTGTGGATGAGCGTGCTTGTGCCCTCGGGATTGGCGAGGCCGATCGAGAACCAAATGCCGACGCCCGTTACCGCCCCATAGACGCCGGTGAGGATGAAGAAAAACTTTGAGTGGCGCCGGAGTGCTTCGAACCAATCCGCACGCTTATTGCGCAACAGTTTCCGCTCGGCGACCACCAGATAGAAGCCGCCGCCGATCGCGAAATGCGACACCAGCACATGGAAGATCGCGATTAATCCAATCACCCATCCGCTGCCGATGTGCGGGACGTCCCAAAACGGGTAGTTCATGTGCGTGCTCCTGAACAAAGATAGGCGGGTCGGAATTGATACCCGCCGCCGGATTCGCCGCCGTAAACGCAAAAGGGAAATGCGACGACGGTCGCGCTGAGTCCACGATTACGAAGAATCGCGGGCGTGCGAAAGTAGCATTGCCTAGACATCCGCATATCCCCAAATCGTCAGCGCAATCAAGCCCACCAACATAAACCAGCCGAACCACGTCGCGGTGCGCGCGCGTCGCTCGAACGCGCTGTTGCGGTCAAACAATGGGATCAATGCCCACAACAATCCCGCGATCGTGAACAACACGAGGCCCGCCACTTCACCCGCCAGGCCCGGAAGCCATTGTCCAACGACCTTTAACAACTGAAACTGGCTCATGAAATACCACTCGGGGTGAATGCCGGCCGGCGCGGGGGCCGCGGGGTCCGCTTGCACGCCGAGCGGCCACGGGTAGAGCGTGGCAAGAATCGTGAGCACGTTCAGCGAAATTAGCCAAAGCGCCAAGTCCTTCGCGAAAAAGTCCGGGAAGAACGGCATCGAGCGGCGGTCCGGCGCGGGCTTTGCCTCCTCTGACGGCGGCAGCGCATTGCCGTGTTTCTGCACGAGCCATAGGTGAAACGCGAGGAACGCCATGAACACGATCGGAAGAACTGCGGCGTGCAGTGCGAAGAAGCGTTGTATGGTTACGCCCGTGACGCCTTCGCCGCCCTGGACGATCTCGACGATGAACGGTCCCACGCCGGGAATGATCCGGGGAATTTCGAGCCCGACTTTTGTCGCGAAGAACGCGAGTTCATCCATCGGAAGCAAGTAGCCGCTGAATCCGAACACCAGTGTGAGGCCGGCCAGAACGCAACCCGACCACCAGCCGAATTCGCGCGGTTTGCGGTAGGCCTTCATGAAATACACCGAGAACATGTGCACGAACACGGCGAGGACCATCAGGTTTGCGGCCCACGAATGTGCGGAGCGAATGAGCCAACCGAACTCGACGTCGTAGGTTATTTGTCGTACGGACTCGTACGCCTGGTCGCCCGGACGGTAATACACCAGCAACAGAAAGCCGGTGAGCAATTGAACGATAAACAGAAACAGTGAAATCCCGCCCCAGTAATACCAGAACGAGTGCGCGTGGACGGGAACCTCTTTCTTCGACGCGAGTACGCTTATCGCGTCGAGATCGAGGCGGTCGTCCAGCCACGTGTAAAACCGCGACCTAGACGCGGGTGACGATAATCTGGCCATCGCGCTGCTCCACATTGTGCTGCCGCAGAGGCTTCGGGGGCGGCCCCGCCACGTTCTTGCCGGTCGCTGGGTCGTACACGCCACCGTGGCAGGGGCAGAAGATGCGCCCGTTCTGCGGCTGGTATTGCACCGTGCACGCGAGGTGCGTACACACGGCGTCGAAACACGCCACTGTCCCGTCTGCGTGATGGATCAACACTGCCGGACGTGTACCGAACATGAAACTCAGCGCCGTGCCCGGTTTCGGCATGGTTGCCTCGGGAAGTGCCACTTCGGTGACGGCCGGTGCAGAAGCTTCGCGCCGCGCGGGCGTCGCGAGATAGCGGTAGACGGGGTAGGCCACCGCCGCTGCGTAGCCCGCGCCGACGACTCCGACCAATGTTTGTACAAATATCTTGCGCGGCACCGGCACGGCCGGTCCATCCGCCATCGAATCAGCCATAGTGCGCACTCTCCCGTTGCGCCGACATCAGGACCTTGCCCATCCAAAGGACAAGACCTACGGCGATGACAAACAAGATCAGAAACAAGCCGATCGTGGACCAGTTCGCCACGACTTCCCGGTCCCACACATTCATCCCATGCGCGTCCAACGCCACATCGCGGATACCGTCCCGCACCAACACCATCGCGAGAACGTTTACGAAGGAAAACGCCGCGCATACAATCGCCGTGGCGTATCCAGCGCGGTACGTCGCGGCCATTCCACCGCCTATCGTCGCGAGGGCTGTGACGAACCACAGACCAATAAAGATCAAATAAATGGAGTTTTCGGTGAGCCCCGCGCGAACGGCGTCGGGCTGCGAGCAGAACACCCATGCGCCCAGCGCGATCTGGATCGTCGTGAATATGGCGAGGATTCTTCCGCCCCACGCGCGCAGCAACGTGCGCGCCGCGTGGTCCGCATCGAGGCGCGCGGGCAAAAACATCAGTGCGATTCCCGTCACGCCGACTGACCCCAGCATCATATACAGCCAGCGCGGCGCCAACGTGGGATCGCCACTTGGAAGATAAAGCCCTCCGCCGCTCGCCGAATACATCGCGTTCCATGCCTCGGGACGAAGCATCAGTGTCATGTTCGAGGAATAAATCGCGCCTATCTTGATCACGACGATCAGCGCGACGAGCGCGATCCATCCCCATGCCCCGTTGGTGTCCGCACGCTTCGCCATCGCGTAAAGCAGCGCATACGAGAAAATGACCATGAAGACGACACCTATCCACCAGGCGCCGATCAGGACACTACTCGTGTACAGTGCGCGGCCGTAGAGCACTTGTGTGAACAACAGCGGCGGGATGCCGAGATTGATCACGTAGGTCATCGCCAGCGGCAGGCGGCGCACAATCTCGTCCGACCCCGTTAGCATCGGCGCCGACGCGCGCCGGCTCCCCAGCATGCGCCAAAGCAGCGCCACGAACAGTCCGCCTACGAGAAAATGGACTGCATAGAAATGAAGGACCAGCGTGACGACGTTCAAGAGTTTGAACAGCCAGACGGGCGCCGGCAATGGGATCGGGTCGACTGCTGGAAACGCCCCCATATCGAACCTCCATAATTCGGATGCGGCCGCGCATTGTTCGGTCCCCCGACCGAAGCGGGATAGTCGCGGCAACTTTATAGTGGACGGGATAGGCCGAATTCAAATTCGTGAAAGATTTCACGATTATACATCTTTATGCGCTCTTCACTTGTGATTGGCGGAGGTGGCGAAGATCGACATGCCCGTGGTAGCATGGCTCGATTACGACCGAACTACCGGTCGATAGACTGGGCTGCCACCCTGCCGGGCCAGGCATTTTTGAGGAGGTATTTCCATGCGTGACGTGTTTATCGTTGAGGCGGTGCGGACACCCATCGGCCGGGGCCGGGACGACGGCGCGTTGCATTCGGTCCATCCCGTCGATTTGTTGGCGCAGACCCTTGGCGAATGCGTGAAGCGCGCCGGCGTTCAGAAGTCCGACGTGGAAGACGTGATCGCCGGGTGCGTAACGCCGATGGGCAAGCAGGGTGCAAACGTCGCGCGGCTCGCCTTATTGAAGGCGGGATTTCCGATCGAAGTGCCGGGGGTGCAACTTAACCGCATGTGCGGGTCCGGCCAGCAGGCGGTCCACTTTGCCAGCCAGGCGATTTCCGCGGGTGACATGAATCTCGCGATCGGCGGCGGCGTCGAGATGATGGGCACGGTGCCGATGGGCAGCGATTGGGGAGTGCTCGACGACGAATTCCTGGCCAGCTATCCCTATTCGCTCTCGCCGATGGGCATCTGCGCGGAGAAACTCGCGGAGAAGTGGAACATCACGCGCAAGGAATCGGACGAGTTCTCCGCGAACAGCCACATCAAGGCAGGGAATGCGATCGCGCAGGGATATTTCAAGTCCCAGATTATGCCGGTCGAAGTGAAAATCAACGGGTCGACAAAGATCGTCGACACCGACGAAGGCGTTCGCACACCGAACCTCGAGAAGATGGCGCAACTCGCGACCGTGTTCAAGGAAAATGGCACGGTGACGGCCGCAAACGCCAGCCAGATTTCCGACGGCGCGGGCGCGGTGCTGCTGGCGTCGGCGGAAAAAGCCGATGCGCTGGGCCTCAAGAAACGCGCCAAGATCGTCGCGCGCGTGGTCGTGGGCAGCGATCCCGATCTCACGCTCACCGGCCCGATCCCCGCGACGCAGAAAGTGCTCGAACGCTCGGGTATGAAGATCGGCGACATCGACGCGATCGAGATCAACGAGGCCTTCGCATCGGTCGTGCTCGCGTGGGCGCGCGAGATTAAGCCCGACATGAAGCGCGTCAACCCGAACGGCGGCGCGATTGCCCTCGGGCATCCGCTCGGCGCGACGGGAGCGATCCTCATGACCAAGCTCGTCCACGAACTCGAACGCACGGGCGCCCGCTACGGCCTGCAAACCATGTGCATCGGCCACGGTATGGCCACTGCGACGATTATCGAAAACTGCGCGGCGTGACGCAGCAGGACAAGATTATCGCCGCGGTACTATCCCGCATTTCTCACCGCCGCACGACGCCGCAGTGGATGCAAAATCCTTCGGTGCGGTGAGAAATGCTCACGAGTAAGCCCTCGAGCGCATGGCGAGAGGATTTTTCACGCGAACAGCCTGTATAGACCGGGAGCCTATGGAACTTCATGTGACGCAACGGATAGCACACGTTTTGGCTGTTCGCGTGAAAAATCCGGGCTACCCGGCGATTCCGATGCGAGCATTGGGTTCGAGGATTAGTGCGCGCTCTTGAGGCAACTTGGATTTGTGGAACGCACGCGTGGCAGCCATCATGTCTTTCGTCGCCCCGGTATACGCGGTCTGATTAACCCTGCAGTCCGATAAAGGCAAAGCAAAACCGTATCAGGTGAAGCACGTACGTCGAATCCTGATAAGATATAGGCTTGGAGAGCAGCGCTAATGCACCGGTACGAAATCATCATCTACTGGAGCGACGAAGATGACGCGTTTGTTGCCGTTGTGCCCGAACTGCCCGGGTGCATGGCGCACGGCGATTCACGCGATTCGGCCCTTGAGAATGTGAACGATGCCGTACAGCTTTGGCTGGATACGGCCCGCGAATTCGGGGATCCGATCCCTGAACCAAAAGGTGAGCGCCTGATGCTGGCGTGACTCGGTTATGTACCTCTCCATCCGCGACGCCATGATCGCCGGCGGGGACTTCGAGACCCCGGTCGCGGGGTTGCGCCACTTGGGCATCGACGCCGTCGAGATTCGGCTCGACGACGAATTCCGCGCGATTGCGCTGGACTCCCCCGACAGCTACGTCCTGTATGATGCGACCGAGGCGCAGGCCTACCGCTCGCACCTCGATGGTCTCGGCATCCGCTGTTGCAGTCTCCTCACGGCGCGTGACCTGTCCGTCGGAAAACAGGACGAGCATGTCGAATGGCTCAAACGGGCCGTCGAGACCGCGGGCCCTCTCGGCTGCGACTCCATTCGCATCGACTCTATGTTAAGCCGCGAGAAAGACTTAGCGTATGGATTCCGGGTCGAGCTTTTCTGTTCCGTACTGGGTGAGGTCATCCAGGAGACGGGAACAAGTGCCGTCGCCCTCGCCATCGAAAATCACGGCGTGGCGGGGAACAGTCTCGGGTTCCTGCTCCACATACTCGAGGAGGTCGATTCCGATCGCCTTGGCCTGACCTTGGATACCGCCAACTTTTATTGGAGGGGGTATCCTTTGAGCGAGGTGTATGGTATCCTGAAACTCTTGGCACCGTATGCCCGGCATACGCATGTGAAGAATATTGCGTATCCTCCGGATAAGCGGGAAGTGCACCGCGATATTGGCTGGGAGTACGGTACCTATACGTGCCCGATGGACGAGGGTGACATCGATCACGGGCGCGTGCTGCGACTGCTCGCGGGAGCGGGCTACAGCGGCGATGTATGCATCGAGAACGAGTCGCTCGAGAAGTTCGCGCCGGGCGCGGAACGCATTCGGGTACTCGAACGCGATGCCGCGCACGTCAGGGAGTTGATCGCGAGCTGTGAGCAACGAGGTCCCGACAGGTAGCTATCTCGCCAGGAACTGGATGCAACTCGCCATGATGGCGGTCGGCGTCGCGCTGGTCATTGCCGCCGCGTGGATCGGTAACAAGAACAATATCGTCCGCCAACTCACCCTTGAAGCGACCGGTACCCACGGCATGGCCACGGCCGAACCGCTTGCCGCCGGGGAATACCGGCTGCGGCTGTCGCTCGAGTCCGCGATATACGCTCGTAGCTATAAAGGAGAACTCCGCGGCGGCGACGCGAACAGCAACGCGGAGTTTTCCGTACCCGTCGTATTCGATCCAACCGATCCCGCGCGGTTTCTCCCCTCCGGGCAATCCTATGCCCCAGCGATCGTGACTGCGCTGCTCTTTGTTTTGGGGATGACCTGCGCGCTACTTGCCCGACGCGCCGCGTTCGCGGCGCAACGCGTTCAGCGGCTCGCGCGCCTCAAGGCCGAGGAAGACCGCAAGCACAAGAAGCACCGGCACAAGCATCGGCATCAACACGGACACCATCACGGGACCTCGAACCGGCCAGTCTGATTCGACTGTCTTATGGCGGGTGTTCATCGCCGCGGTTGCGGCGAACTTCGGCGATCGTTTCCGGCTGAAGCGGTAACCGAAACGATGGGGGACGCCAGGAGGCATTGCAGCTTCTCCGCGCCTTTATACTCACCTCAGTCTTCGGAGGAATTCCCATGGGACACCAACCTTCGCGTCCCGAGCGCAGCAGGGTGAATCGCGGAAGCGCCCTGCCGGACAGCATTTCACGGCGGCAATTCATACGGACCGGCGGCGCGGCCGCAGCCACGTTCACGATCGTTCCGCGCCACGTCTTGGGCGGAGCGGGACACGTCGCGCCGAGCGAGAAGATAACGCTCGCATGCATCGGATTCGGTACCCAGGCCATCCGCGAAATCGGCGGCATACTCGCCAGTCCGGAGATTCAGGTCGTAGCCGTCTGCGACGTCGAGAAGGATGGCCTCAACTATCTCGAATGGGACAGGGGAGAGGTGCGCAACAATGTTCGACTGCTTCTCAAGGACCCCGCGTGGCGCGAGGGCAGCGACGTTCCTCCCGGCGGCCGGGACGTGGGCAAAGAAATTGTAGAAACGTATTATGCGCAACAACGCGGCAGGAGAAGATTCAAAGGCTGCGCGACGTACGTCGATTTCCGGGAACTGCTCGAGCAAGAAAAAGACGTAAGCACGGTGAAAGTGATGACGCCGGACCACACGCACGCGGCCATCGCGGTCGCGGCGATGAACAAGGGCATGAATGTGATCATGCACAAGCCGTTGGGAAATCGCGTGCTCGAAGCAAGGGCCGTCGTCCAGGCTGCGCGCGCGAAGAACATCGCCACGCACTTCCTGGCTGCGAGCGACGGATCGCGGTTGAAACCGGTGTTGGACATGATCAGGAACGGTGCGATCGGCACGTTGCGCGAAATTCACAATTGGTCCTCGCGCCCGATGTGGCCGCAATTCGCAACAGTGCCTGCCGATACACCTCCGGTGCCGGCGGGGTTTGACTGGGACCTGTGGCTTGGTCCCTCCACGGACCGTCCGTATCACCCGAACTACACCCATACCAACTTTCGCGGCTGGTTCGAGTTTGGCGGCGGGGCCATCGCGGATATGGGACATTACAGCCTGTGGCCCATTTTCCAGCTTCTCGAACTGGATTCTCCCTTCAGTGTGGAATCTTCACCCAGTCACCTTTGCACTGCGTCGGACCACGTCTGCCGGCGGATCAAGAACGACTTTTCGTTTCCCGCGGCGTGCACCGTGCGCATGCGATTCGCTCCGAAGGGCGACCGCGGCGCGCTGGACATTTTCTGGTACGACGGCGGCGTGAAACCTTGCACTCCCGAAGAGCTAATCGCAGACAACAAGGAGCTGGACGGAGAAGGAATGTTGTTCGTCGGCGATCGGGGTAGAATTCTGGGTGGGTTCCACGGCGAAGACTCACGGTTGATTCCCGAATCGAAGATGCTCGCGTATCGCGCGGCGCGCGACATCGCCCGGGAGACGTCGAATCGGGACGATGCAAGGCGCCGGCGTGATCGAAACGCCGACTGGATTAAGGCGTTTCGAGGAGGCCCGCTGAGTCCCGGCGACTTCCGGCTCGCGGGCCCGATCTCCGATGCCATCAATCTGGCAGCGGTCTCCTTGCGAATGGGCGGGCGCAGGCTGCTTTGGGATTCTACCAACGCGAAAGTCACCAACATCCCCGACGCAAACTGGTATCTGACCCGCGAGTATCGACCGGGTTGGGAGATGTGATCGGCGGACTGCCACCGCTTCGGTGGCTGTCCCTACAAGGGCCGCACCAACCATTCGCCGTGGGATGGACCAGGAGGCGTGCAGCGAATCGGGGCCACGATCCGTTGTCTACCGGTATAGAGCAATGTTGCAGCGGCGCCCTCGAACTCGCCCGTGCGGAAACGCCGGCGCGAACCCGCGTTCACGGTATTGGCGGTCAATGCGATACACTCTCTCGGGGGCAAGCCTGGTTCCGATGGGGGACGCATTATTGTCCGGGAAATACGATGCTGGCTCGTCCGGCGCGCGCGTGGAAGAGTTCCGATACCAGGAACTCGTCTTTATTGGGCTGAACGTCTGCGCGCTGGGATTCATTGCGCTAATCCATCTCGCATTCGCGCATTGGGTTTCCGCGACGCGCTCCGTGCTCGTCTATGTCTTGTTGCTGTCGCGCATGTCGGAGCAGGGCATCGAAGCATACCTGCTTTGGCGGCGCGTGTTTGCGTTGACGAAACGCGGCGCCGCCACGTACTCGTTCGTCTCCTTGTGCGCAAACACAGCATTCGCGTTCACCGTGAGCATTCTTTCGGAGACGGACGAAGCGCACTTCATCGCATTACTGATGGTACCGCTCATCCAGGCCTGTTTTCGTTACAGGCTGCGGACCGTGATCGCCGTGGCGTTGATGGCTATGGTCCTGAATTTCCTCGAACTGTGGACATTCTATTATCTCCACCCGAAGGCGTTTCCCACCCATAAGCCTCTTGAACATCAATTCGAGTTGGCAACAATGGCGCTGATCTATCCCTTCGTCGGGATTCTGGTACATATTCTCGTTCAGAGGACTGTCAAGTATGCGGACGACTCGCGCCGGATGCTCGACGATCTCCGCGCGACGCAACGCCATCTGCTCGAGAAGGAAAAACTTGCTGCGGTGGGGCAATTGGTCAACGTCATCAGTCACGAATTGCGGCACCCCGTCGCCGTCGTTACGAACGCATTGGACGCGGCGCTGCGCAAGGGGGACGCGTCGGACCCGGAGCGTCAATTCATTGGACTAGCGGCCGTCGAGTCCAAGCGGCTTGACAAACTTACAAAGGACTTGTTGACGTTCGCGCAACCGAAGGAGCCGCAGAAGAAGCCGACTTCCGCCCGATTGACGTTGACCTACGTGCGTGATCTGTTGGCTGCACAACTGCCGGCCGAAGGACCGCGAATCGACGTCGCTTGCGACGAAGATTTCGATATCGAAATCGACCCGTTTCAGATGCACCAGGCGTTGCTGAATTTGGGAATCAATGCGATCAATTACACCGAACCCGGCGGACGCGTACTGCTCGGGGCCGATCGGGCGGCGGACTGCGCCAATCTCTTTGTCGAGAATTCCGGTTCTCCAATACCCGACGAGATCGCGGAACGAATCTTCGAACCGTTCTATACGACGCGGCAGGAGGGCTCGGGTTTGGGGTTGGCGATCAGCAGGAAGATCGCGGAAAGTCACGGCGGCGGCATAACGCTTGCCGCAAACAAGCCGGGCCAGGTGCGATTCGTCGTGAGCGTTCCGCTCTAAAGGCAAAGTGACATAAACAGTGGCGCGAATTCTATTAGTCGATGACGAAGAAAGCATGCGGCGCGTGCTCGCCCTGCTGCTGGCGGAGGACGGCCATACGATCGTGCAGGCCGAGGGCGCGCAACAGGCCCTGCGGTTCCTGTCCCAGGAAATGTTCGATGTTGTGCTCACAGACCATCGCATGCCCGATGGAAAGGGGTTGGATGTCATCGACGCGTGCACGGACGTGTCTCCTTATCTGCCCGTCATCATGATTACTTCCTTCGCGTCCATCGATCTTGCCGTGGACGCGATGCGTCACGGCGCGTTCGATTTCATCGCGAAGCCGTTCGAACCGGACGCGGTGCGCGCCGCGGTGCGCCGGGCAATCGATCACTGCAAGGTGCAGCGCGAAAACTCTCTCCTTCGTTCGGAGGTACACCGCATCAAGTCGGGTGGCGACGAATTCCTCGGAACGAGCGCGCCCATACGGTGTCTGCGCGAACAAATCGTTCGGGTCGCGCCTACGGATACAACGGTCCTTATTCTTGGCGAGACAGGAACAGGGAAAGAACTCGTGTCGCGCACGATCCACGCGATGAGTCTGCGGGCGCAAATGCCGTTCATCGCCGTGAACTGCGCCGCGATGCCGGAGTCGTTGCTCGAAAGCATTCTCTTTGGCCACGAGAAAGGGGCTTTCACCGGCGCGAACCAGGCGAAGCAGGGCTTGTTCGAAGCGGCCCACGGCGGCTCGCTGTTTCTGGATGAAATCGGCGAAATGCCCTTTGCCCTCCAGGCGAAATTGCTCCGCTTCTTCACGAACGGCGAGGTGCTACGCGTCGGCGCCCATACACCGCGCCACGTTGACGTCCGATTACTTCTCGCTACGAATCGAAACCTCGAGGACATGGTTAAGACCGGTGGCTTCCGGCAAGACCTGTATTATCGAATCGCCGTAGTCCCGCTTACGGTTCCGCCGCTGCGCGATCGGCGAGACGATATACCGGGTTTGGTCGAACACTTCCTGCGCATCGTGCGCACGGAACTGAACCTGCCGGTTCGATCGATCACACCGTCCGCGCTCGCCGCGTTGCAGGCATACTCGTTCGCGGGCAATGTTCGCGAGTTGCGCAATCTAATCGAGCGCGCGTATATCCTGGGGTCCGGCGACGAGATTACGCTCGAAGATTTGCCAATTCCGCAAGCGGCCGGCGAGGATGGGGAAGCGCCCGCGAGCGAACCGCCCGAGGGGGAGATCAATCTCCGCGAGTACATTGACCGCACCGAACGCACGATCGTCGAACGCACGCTGCGCGAGTGTGCGGGCAATCAGTCCGAAGCCGCGCGGCGTTTGTGCCTTTCGCGAAGCGACATGAACTATCGCGTGCGCAAGTTTGGGCTGCACGGCGTCCGTTAACGCGCTACTGGACCGTTTCAACCGGTGCAACGAGTTGCAGCGCAACGAACTTGCGCATGCGGTCCAACGCGCGCGAGTTCTCTACCGACACAGTACCCATCGGCCGATTCGTCAGTTCCGCGATCTCCTTCAGGGTCTTTCCGCCGAGCCGCAGCCTGACAATCGTCGCTTGTTTGTCCGAGACCGCGCTGAGAGCGGAAAGCACGGTCTGTTCGCGCAAGGCGTCCCACTCGCGCTCCTCGACCGGATTGCGGTACGGCACATGGTCACGGTCCGCCAGGGACAATTCTTCGCAACGCAGGGACCGTGCGCGAGCGGACGTGCAATAGTCTCGCACCAGATTACGCGTCACGACGACGAGATACGTCGAAAACCGGGATTGAAGGCGCCACGCGCGCAAGCGGTGACAATCGTTCTCGAGCAACTTCTCGTATACGTACGACTCGAGTTCGTCGGCGTCCGCGCCGACTACACCCAGTTTGACGCCGGCGCAACATGCGCTCGCGCGAATCGTGCTCCGGTACGTTTCGACAAAGCGCTCCCACGCGCCATCGTGTCTTAGAATGCAGGCTTCGATAAGCCCCCGATCGCGTTCTGGCATTCCGCTCCCCATTCGAGCGCGCGATACAACTGTGGACCGAGATCGAAGATTTGCGTGTTCCGGCTGCGCGCACGCGTGGCGTGCGAAAACGAATCAGCAGGTCAACGATTCACCCGTTCGGACCAGTCAGTCCTATCGCCGTGTTGGCAGGCCCCCGCACCACACGAGCAAATTAGGTGCCATGGTGAAAGCTGCGATATGAAAAGAATGTTCCGCAGATTCAGGGGCTCGAGCGGACACAATGTACGAAGTTTGCGACAACGCGTATGAAATTTCGGATGTAAGAAGCCCGCCGGCCAAACCATTCGCGTTACGGAAGTGGGGTGGAGGAATTCTCGAGGAAGCAAGCCGGTGACGCCATCCACGGACTCGATTCCGGAACGGTGTAATCGTTGTTCCGTACGTGACCCGAATTGCCCTCTTGTAAGAGTCAAGCTCCAGCCGTAGAATCAGCAGCGAACGTTCCGGGGCACATGGCAGAAGGGGCCGTTTTTGGGGGAGGCACGAATGGGGGCGAATTCCGGCGGCGGGGGTGGCGATTCCGATTTCCAGCAACTCGTGAATAAGGCGATGCAGGAGCTTGACAGCACCAAACGCTCCAACGCCGAAGCAGCATTGCCAAGCGCCACATCAACATTTCTGAGACGCGCCATTCTGGCGTCCGCGATCATCGTGAGTGCAGGCGCCTGGTTATTCGTGATCGCATATTGGCTGCGCGCTTCGGGTTCGGGTCTGACGGGTCCAAACGAAGTAGCCGCCCGAGACGAAGTGGAGGCAATTGTCGCGGCGGAAATTCGCTTCCGCACTAATCGCTACTACGATGCAAATAACGATGGAATCGCAGACTACGGGAAGCTACATCAACTCGTCGACCCGAGTGGTGTGGGAAAAGGCCCGGCCTTGATTGATTCCGTGCTCGCCTCGTCTGAAGCGCACGGATACGTCTTCACCGTGCTGACCCGGGATAGCGCGCCTGGCCGCGATCCCACGTTCAAGGTAATCGCCGCGCCGCTGCTCACTGCGACAAACGCGCGCGCCATACTCGCTGACGAATCCGGTAACGTCCGAACGCAGGACGCGTCGGCGGGCAAGAAGCGACACGATATTGCCGCGGAATAGTCCCACTTCTCGACCGACAATGACCGCGCGGCATTGCGCCGAATCAACTGCCGAATCCCTGAAGTAGGAACGGGGTCGCCGCAATGTGCGGCGGAACGCTAAAGCTGTTTGGAAGCCGCATTTGGAAAGGTGCCATCCGATGTTTGCCGAATGACACCAGATGAGTCAATGTAGAAACCTCGACCCCCATTGCGCGGATTCGCCGGCTTGCACGTCACTTCATACCAACCCGGGTCCTGGTCTGACTGCACCATAGTGGTGAATTGAAACCGATAACCGTAAAGGATTCCGTTTTCTAGGAGGGATGAACTTACACCCTGTAGGAACGCGGGGCCCGTAGCTCCGGCGCCGCCACTTGGCCCGCTGTTGTCACCTTGGTCGCCGCCGGACCCGCTGCTTCCGTCGTTACCGCCCTGACTTCCGCCTGCGCCCGGATCGTCTGCCGGCTGATCGCCCGAAGGATCGTCGGGCCGGTCATTGTCGTCGTTGTCCCCTCCAGTGTCCGGCTTGTCGCCATCATGTCCGCCGCCCGGTTTATCGCCATCATGTCCGCCGCCCGGTTTGTCGCCGGTATGTCCGCCGCCCGGGCCATTGTCATTATCGTCGTCTTCGCCATGTCCGCCGGAGCCCGGCTTTCCACCCTCATGGTCGTTATCGTTGTCGTTTTCAGGTTTCTCGCTCTCTGGATTCTTGTCTTTCGGGGGCTTCTCTTTCTCCTTCACCGGCTTTGGGTCCTTGCCCGGTTTGGAGTCGGCGTACGCGGCTGGAAGACAGAAATCGCGCAGCAACGAGCCGGCGCGGGCCAGAGCCGGTCTTGATGCAACGGAATCCGAATGATCCATTGACCGGGCATAGATGTTTGCGTCGAGAAGGTCTTGCAGCGTACCGAAATCGCCAATGCTGTCGCTGTTCGTGTCCTTTATGCCGGCAGCCTGAAACTGAATTTGCGCGATATGGTATTGCCGCAGGAAACCGATTACTTGCGCCTCTCGCGCTTGTGTCCGGGATCGCGCAACACTCGGAACGCTAAGGGCCACCAGCGCGGAAATGATGGCGACTACGATCATGAGTTCCAGCAGTGTGAATCCGTGCCGTTGCGAGTATCTCATGCCGCGATGTCCTTGCGTCCTTATCCCCATTACCGGCTGGCGAAATCGATTATCGCACGACCGACAACCGGCGTCCAGGGTCTTGGCGCGTGTGAAAAAATAGTAGTGTTCATTTGCGCTTCAAAATCAACTTGAACAGTTCCTGCAACCCATCCGGGTCCGGTCCGGTGAGACTGTCGTCAACTGGCGATGACAGGCCACGGCTGCGGCCAGCATCCGGGTTCGTCAACGAGCGGCTGCGGCCCCGATCAGGACCCGTCAACCCGCGGCTGCGTCCCGGGACCTTGTCGCGCAGGTTGTTTATTGCCCGGCGGCGCCCGGCGCGATCCTCCATGTTTTCAGGCACGATGCCCCCGGCTTTATGGCGACCGTTGGGATGGCAATCTAGGCAGGCGGAGCTTTGCCAGACGTATCCGTCCACGTCCTTGTGTTCTTTATCCGCCTCGGACTTGCGGTGTTCGTGGCAATGCGTGCAGCTAAAGATCGACGAATTGCCCGGTGTCGTATGGCAGTCCGCGCACTCGAGGCGGCTGTGCGGTCCTGACGTAATCGGGAACGGGTGGTTGAAGACCGCACCTTGCCACGTCGTAGTCGTATGGCACTCCGTACAATCGAGCGGGAACCCCGATGCCGCGTGATTGGGGTCGGTCGCCTGTTGATAGTCCGTCAGGTGGCAGCTCTGACAATCGGTCGGCAGCGGGCCGATTCCACCCTGATGGCATTGCGCGCAGTCGAGGCCTCCGTGGCCGCCGGTCAGCGGGAAACTGGAGGGATGGATAAATGACGCCCCTTCCCACGATGTCGTCGAGTGACACTGGGTGCAGTCCTGTGGGAAGCCGGAGGCTTCGTGATCCGGATCCGTCGTCTGCTGGTAGTCGTCCAAGTGACAGTTCGCGCAGTCCGATGGCAACGGCCCGATTCCGCCCTCGTGGCACGTCGAACATGCAATGGCAGCATGCCCGCCCGAGAGCGGGAAACTCGCCGGATGCTGGAAAGTCGCTCCGTCCCAGGTCGTCGCGGTGTGGCACTGCGCGCAATCCGTTGGGAAACCCGCCGCGGCATGGTTTGGATCGGTAGTCGACTGGTACTCGTCAAGATGGCACGCGCTGCAATCAGTCGGCAGCGGCCCAATCCCATTGGTATGGCAATCCGTGCAGTTTAATCCGCCGTGTGCGGCCGTCAACGGGAAGCTGGTGGGATGCGTAATCGTCGCACCCTGCCACGCCGTTGTCGAGTGACACTGCGTGCAATCCGTGGGGAACCCGGACGTAGCGTGGTTTGGATTGGTTGCCTGCTGGAAATCGTCCAAATGACACGATTCGCAATCCGTGGGAAGCGGCCCGATCACGCCGACGTGGCACTCCGCGCAGTTCACGTTACTGTGACCGCCGGTCAATGGGAAGCCGGCCGGGTGCACAAAACGCGCCCCTTCCCAAGTTGCCGTCGTGTGACACTCGGTGCAGTCCGTCGGGAACCCGGCCGCAACGTGGTTCGGGTCCGTCGTAGCCTGGTAATCCTCAAGATGGCAACTGGCGCAGTCCGTCGGCAACGGTCCGAGCCCGCCTTGGTGGCACGCATTGCACTCCAGTGCGCCGTGTCCCTGGGTCAATGGGAAGTTCGTGGGATGCACAAAGGTCGCGTCATCCCACGACGTCGTCGTATGGCACTGCGTGCAGTCCGTTGGGAACCCCGATGCTGCATGGTTCGGATCGGTCGCGCTCTGGTATTCGTCCAAGTGACAGCTCGCGCAGTCCGCCGGCAACGGCCCGACCGTGCCCTGGTGACACTCCGCGCAACTGAGGCCACCATGGCCCGCCGTGAGTGGGAAGCTCACCGGGTGCTCGAACGTCGCGCCTTCCCACGACGTGGTCGTATGGCATTGCGTGCAATCGGTCGGGAAGTTCGTTTGCGCGTGGTTTGGATCGGTTGCGCTCTGATAGTCGTCGAGGTGACAACTCGCGCAGTCCGCCGGCAACGGCCCGACATTTCCTTCATGACACTGCGAGCAATTCAACCCGCTGTGTCCGCCTGCCAGCGGAAAACTCGAGGGATGTGTGAATGTGGCGCCCTGCCACGTGTTCGTCGAGTGGCACTGCGTGCAGTCGGTCGAGATTCCCGTTGCCGCATGGTTCGGGTCCGTCGTTGCCTGATAGTCGTCCAGGTGGCAGCTCGCGCAATCCGTCGGCAACGGCCCGATACCCCCTGCGTGGCACGCCGCGCAGGTTACGCCGCTATGGCCTCCCGTGAGCGGGAACGTCGATGGGTGGACGTACGTTGCCCCTTCCCACGTTGACGTGGAATGGCACTGCGTACAGTCGGTCGAGAAAGCCGCCGATTGGTGATCGGGGTCGGTCGTTGCCTGGAATTCGTCGAGGTGGCAACTGGCGCAGTCCGCCGGCAAGTCGCCGAGTTGGCCGACGTGACATACCGAACACTGCAATCCGCCGTGGCCTGCCGTAAGCGGGAAGGTCAGCGGATGTGCGAAAAGCGCCTCGCCCCAGTTCGACGTGCTGTGACATTCCGTGCAGTCCGTCGGGAACCCGGCGGCTGCATGGTTCGGATCGCCCACGTCTTGGTAATCGTCCATATGACAGCTTGCGCAGTCCGTGGGTATCGCGCCAATGGTTCCCGTGTGACATTGCGAACATTCCTGTATTCGATGTCCCTTCGTCAGCGGGAACGAATTCGGATGGGCGAACGTGGATTCGCTCCAGTCGCCGGTTCGGTGACATTGCGCGCAATCGAGCGGAATACCCGCCGCGGTATGGTTTGGCTCAGACGCCGCGTCGTAGTCGTCGCGGTGGCAGCTCGCGCAATCCGCGGGGATCGGTCCGGTGCCGTTGACATGGCATTGCGAGCATTCCAGGTTCTTGTGTCCGCGCGTCAATGGGAACGACGCGGGATGGTCGAAGACCGCCCCTTCCCAGCTTTCCGTCGAATGGCACTGCGTGCATTCCGTTGGGTAGCCGGAAGCTGCGTGATTGGGATCGGTCGTGGCGTCGAAATCGTCGCGGTGGCAGCTCGCGCAGTCCGATGGTATGGGGCCCGTACCGCCCTCATGGCATTGCGCGCAATCGAGACTGCCGTGGCCCAACGTCAATGGGAACGACGCCGGGTGCTCGAAGTCCGCACCTTCCCATGAACGCGTCGAATGGCATTCGGTGCAGTCGGTCGAGAATTCCGATGCTGCGTGATTGGGGTCCGTCGTGCCGTTGTAGTCGTCGCGGTGGCAGCTCACGCAGTCCGTCTGCAACGGACCAATCCCGCCCGTATGGCATTCTGCGCAGTCAAGGTTCTTGTGCCCGCGTGTCAATGGGAACGTGGCGGGGTGCGCATACGTCGAATTCTCCCAATTCTCGGTTGTGTGGCATTGCGTGCAATCCGTAGTGAAGTTCGACGTTGCGTGGTTCGGCTTTGTGACCGAATCGTAGTCGTCACGGTGGCAACTCACGCAATCCGCGGGAATCGGTCCGGTTCCGCCTTCGTGACACTGCGCACAGTCGAGATTGCCGTGGCCCAAGGTCAGTGGGAATGACTCGGGGTGCGTGAATTCCGCACCTTCCCACGAGCGCGTCGTGTGACACTCGGTACAGTCTGTCGAGAACTGTGACGCCACGTGGTTGGGATCGGTCGTTTCGTCAAAGTCATTGCGATGGCAACTTACGCAGTCCGTCGGTAACGGCCCGATGCCGCCTTCGTGGCATTGGTTACAGTCGAGGTTCTTGTGGCCGCGCGTGAGCGGGAACGTCGTGGGATGCTCGAATGCCGCCCCCTCCCAGCCTTGCGTCGTATGGCACTGCGTGCAGTCCGTTGGGTACCCGCCCGCCGCGTGGTTCGGATCGTTCGTGGCGTCGAAGTCGTCGCGATGGCAACTCACGCAATCGGATGGGATTGGTCCCGTGCCGCCCTCGTGGCATTGTGTGCAACCGAGGTTGTCGTGACCCAACGTCAACGGGAACGACGCCGGATGCTCGAAATCCGCGCCTTGCCACGATCGCGTCGAATGGCATTCCGTACAATCGGTGGAAAATTCCGATGTCACGTGGTTCGGATCGGTGGTCGCGTCGAAGTCGTCGCGATGGCAGCTTACGCAGTCGGAGGGAAGCGATCCGATCCCGCCTTCGTGGCATTGCGAACATTCGAGATTGCGATGCCCCTTCGTCAACGGGAATGACGACGGGTGATCGAATTCGGCGCCTTCCCAGGTCCGCGTCGTGTGGCACTCGGTGCAATCCGTCGAAATCTCCGCCTGCGCATGGTTTGGCTCGGTCGTAGCGTCGTAATTGTCGCGGTGACAGTTCACACAGTCCGTTGGCAAGGGCCCGATGCCGTCGGTATGGCACTGTGTGCATTCCAGGTTTTTGTGGCCTTTCGTCAACGGGAAAGTAGACGGGTGCTCGAACGTCGCGCCCTCCCAACGCTCCGTCGTGTGGCATTGGGTGCAGTCCGTCGAGAAATCCGACGTGACGTGGTTCGGTTCGGTCACGCCGTCGTAATCGTCACGGTGGCAACTCACACAGTCCGCGGGAATCGGGCCGATGGGTTCGTCGTGGCACTGCGCACAGTCGAGGTTGCTGTGGCCCAGCGTCAGCGGGAACGTGTCCGGATGGGTGAAGGTCGCGCCTTGCCACGTCCGCGTCGTGTGGCACTCCGTACAGTCCTTCGAGAAGTTTGCGGATTCGTGGTTGGGATCCGTCACCGCTTGATAATCGTCGAGATGGCAACTCGCGCAATCCGCGGGGATCGGGCCCACCTCGCCTTCATGACACTGAGCGCACTCGAGTCCGCCGTGTCCCAGGGTCAGCGGAAACGTCGACGGATGGTCGAATGTAGACCGCGTCCAGGAAGTCGTACTGTGACACTGTGCGCATTCGGTCGAGAATTGCGATTCCACGTGGTTCGGATCGTCCGCCCGCTGGTAATCGTCCATATGGCACGCGGTGCAGTCCGTCGACAAACCCGGCGCGATACCCTGCGTGTGACACTCCGAACAGTCGATGTTCTTGTGCCCGCCGCGCAGGGGGAACGTCGCGGGATGTTGAAACGATACGGCGTTCCACGCCGTCGCCGTATGGCATTCGGTGCAGTTCGTGCCGAAATTGTTCTTCTGGTGATTGGGATTGGCCGCGCGCACAAAATCCTCGAGGTGGCACGCCGAACACTGGTTCGATATGGTCTCGAGATTCGCTTCCTTGTGGCAGGCGGCGCACCGCACCGACTTGTGCGCGTCGCGTAACGGAAACGACGCGGGGTGATCGAACTTCGCGCTGTCCCACCCGAATTGCGTGTGACACTTCTGGCAGTCTTCCGTGAATCCGACCGAATTGTGATTGATCAGCGCGACGCGGTTAGCGTCGTCGATGTGGCAGCTCGCACATGCCGTATCGAGACCGGTGTACTGGCCCCGTTCCGCACCGTCGTGACAAAGCACACACTCGACCGCGGTGTGCGCGCCCACGAGCGGAAACCGCGTCATGTCATGCTTCGCGATCGATGCACGCGGCCTCCAGGTTTCCTCGTTGTGGCATTCCAGACACGCCGCCCCAAGCTCGCCCTTGTGAACGTCTTCGTGGCAACCCGCGCAACCGCGCGCGGCGAACGTTTCCACCGGCCCCCGATCGTTGTGACAACGCAGGCACGAAGCGCTTTGGTGCGCGCCGCGAAGCGGATACTCGGTTTCCTTCTCGTGATCGAACGCAAAGTCCGCGCGCAGTTCGTGCCAGTCCTCCGTTGTATGGCATAGCGAACAATCGGCGGGAAACGTGTCGTGCGGAACGACAGGACCAAACGCCGCGTCCCACTCCTGCGGTTTCAACACGTACGCGCACGAAGCGGCAATCAGGAGAAGAATGCACACGGTCCCGGCCACTCGAGCGGTGCGTCGTTTGGCTGGTTCGTTCCGCAGGTCGTCCATGTTCCACCCTCTTCCTAGAAGCGGTACTCGAGGTACAGTTCGGTCCCAAACGCGTCGTCGTCATCGCCGAAGTCGTAGTGTTCGCTGAGATTCAGCGCCCAGTTTCCGAAGCGCCAATCCAGCCCGCTGCGAAGCGTCTGGCGTGTGTATTCGCTGCTCGTGTCGTCTGTGTTGATCGTTTCGTAGTCGTAGCGGTCGTACGCGAGATACGTGTAAATGTTCTTGAAGTTCTTCCGCAGTTCGAGACGGTAACCTAGCCCTTCCGTGAACGATCCCGTCGTGTACCGCACGGAGGAATGGAGGGAGAAGTCGTAACGCGAGATGTTGGTCCAGTCAAAACCGATCTGCCCGCCGTATCCGTGGTCGCGATGATCGTTCCACGCGTTGACGCGGCCGGTTACGCGAAAATCGGGCGTGAGTTTGTACCATGCGGAGAGCTCCGCGCGGTCGACGCGGCCTTCGTCAATCAGTTCGGGGTCCGGTTCCCCATACTCTTCGCGCAGGATATCCGGCCACTCGAAGTGCGATAGCGACAAGCCAAACCCGTACCTGTCGGAGGGCGTGTACCGCGCCTGAAGATATGCCTGCGTCAGGCCGATACCGCTGTTGTACGCGTCGCCCGACGAGTAGATGTCTGCCTTGAACGAGCCATACAACCAGAGCGACTGCGTCGGTTGCAGGCTGATACGGCCAAGAATCAAGTCGCGATCGGCTTCACCCTTGTGCCACGTCTTCTCGTACGCGAGCATGTACGACAGCGAATCGCCGCGTTTGGGCTGCTTCGCAAGAAACACGTTGACGCTGAAGTCGTCGCCCGTCTTGCGTTCGCCCGACGGTAGCGGCAGGAAGCCCATCGATCCGCCGATGCGCAGTCCGTTTGGATACAACACGGCCGCTTCGGCGCCATCGAGTAAACCGATTTCGGGTACGTCGGCGGGATAGAAGCGTCCGAGTTCGAGCCGGTACGGCGAATACTCGTAACCGCCAAGCATCAACGAAAGGCGGTCAAGCCGCCAGCGCCGATCCGTTTCGCTTCCGCCGCCGGATTCTTCATCCCCTTCCTGGTCGTATCCGCGGACCGACGCTTGTGTCGAAAGCTGAAACCGTTCGCCCCAGCCCAATTGGTTCGTCGCGGACATGGTCACGCCCATGCGCGCGTAGTAATACTCCGCGAGCCGGTCGTCGCCGCGGTCCCACGTATAGTCGAACTGCGTGTACGCGCGGCCATCGATCTCCGGCGGCCGGTCCGACGCTTTCTGCCGTTGCACCGGCGACAACAGCGGCACATTGGGATCTTGCGGTTCCATTTGCCGCGTCCATGGCGCGTGGCTCGGTACGCCCGGTTTCGTCGCTTCCTTCGGTTTGGTGGGCGTACCCTCTGGGACGCCTATTTCACCCTGCGTGCCAATCGGGATGGCGATGTCGTCCCAAACCTCGACACGCGCCGTATCCGGCAACGCCCCGCGCACGACACCTTCGACCTCACCCGCGCCCGCAGGGAAAAACCGCGCAACCTGACCAGGCCGTATTCCGTCGTTGCGTCCGCGATCGACAAATACGCTCTTGCCCGAAACAGCGGTAACGGTTACTTGCGCCGTCGTATCTTCGGCCGACCCCTGCACCGCCAATGCGGCCATTAAAAAAATGCTCAAGGACATTCGCGTCATTTCGGCGCGCCTCCCACCGGTTCGGTGAAGTTGTGGCAGTCCTGGCATTTGAAGCCGAGGGGCCTGTACCGGATTGCCGAACCTCCATCGTCCAGCCGGAACGGCTGATGGCATTCCCCGCAGTCGAGCTTTCCATGCTGGGCATCGAGTGGGAATCGAGAGTCTTGTTCGTGGTTGAAAATGGACTTGCGGAACGGTTGAGCGATCGAGTGACACCGCGCGCAGTCGTTCGTGCCGTCCACAGCGAACTGGCCGGCGTGCACGTCTCTGTGGCACGTCGCGCACGCCTTCGAGGCGACGCCAAATCTCCGGTTCGCGAATCCCGTTGTTGTGGACGGTGGGTGGCACTGCGCACAGTCCACCCGCGCATGCCCGCCTTCCAGCGCATATCCTGTCCACGTTGCATGGTCCTGCTGCGTCCATCTCACGCCGGCGAAATCGGCCGTGGTGTGGCACCGCGCACAGTCGCTCTTTCCTGTCGCCGCTTTTGCAGCAGCGAATATGCCGCGATGCACGTCGTCGTGACACGCCGCGCACTCCTTTGGCGTGGATGCAAACTTCTCCGCATACGGTTGGCCGGGTTTGTGACAGTCCGCGCACGACGCCGTACCGTGTCCGCCTTCCAGCGCGTACCCTGTCCACGCAACGTGATCGGCGGCGCTCCATTTCACCGCATCGAAGCGTTCCGTTGTGTGACACTTCGCACAATCCGCTGCCGGACCCGCGGCGCCGAACCGGCCCTTGTGAATGTCGTCGTGGCATGCCCTGCATTCGGTGGGCGTTGGGATAAAGCGATCGATGCCGCGCGCGGTGTCGTGACATGCATCGCACGCGATGCGTCCGTGAGCGCCACTCAACGCGAATCGCGTCTTCGCGTGAACCGCCGGCGTCATACCGGACGGCACAAAGTGCGTGAGTTCGTGGCACTGCGCGCATTCGCCCTTCGAAAAGCCCGCGTTAAACCCGCCCTTGTGCGGGTCTTCATGGCACTGCCGACAATCCCTTTGGGCGCGCCCGGGGTAGATTTCCAAGAAGCGCTGCCTGGCATCCGCCGCTGCGTCCGGCGCCTCGCGTTGACCGTAGGACTTATGGCACGCGGCGCATTCCACCTTCTCGTGGGGCGCCGCAAGCGAGAATCCGGTCGCGGCGTGTTGTACTACTGTCAACGTTGCCGACGGAGCGAGAAACGTCTGGTGTTCCGCGTTATGGCATGCCGCGCACGTTTCCGCTTCGCTTGAACGCCGTTCCGCCGCAATGGCCGCGATGAACGATGGACGGTGCGGCGATTCGTGGCACTCGCCGCACCCGCGCGCTACGCCTCCTTGCACCGCCATGAGTGCCGCAACGGACCGGTCCCCATCCGCCTCGTGGCACTCGGAACATTTCAAGCCGGCATGGCCTCCCGCCAGCGGGAAGGCTTTCGTATGATCAAAGGCCGCGACGATGTCGAATGCCTTTTCCTGACCGTGACACGACGCGCAGTCCGCGCTGAACGTGCCCTTATGAACGTCCTCGTGACACGCCGTGCAGGCCTGCGAAAGCCCGAGATAGCGCTTCTCGCCTTCCTTCAGCTCCGGCGCCCCGGAAAGCGAGTGGCACTTGCCGCACGCCAACGTCGCATGCGCGCCCGTTAGTACGTACGACGCTAAGCGTGAATGGTCAAACGACCCGGAAGAGGTCGCGCCGGCTTCTGTAAAGCTCTCGGTCGTGACAAGAGCGACCTCGCCGCCCGTGTGCTCCACGTGACACGCCTTGCATTCGCGCAATTGCTCCGGCGCCAATCGTCCGTGCAGCCCGACTGTACGCGCGCGCTGCTCTTCGATGTCCTTGTGGCAGGCGTTGCACGCGTGATCCATCGAAACGTGCTCGTCACCGTGGCATTGAATGCATCCATCGTTGCCCCGAAGCCGTGCGATGCCGATATGGCTCGGATGAATGTCGCCTGGCGAAATCCGCTCCTGTGATTCCCACCAGGCGACCAACACGACCGCCGCGAACGAGAGCCCGCCCACAATTACACCGAGAACTTTGTCTCGTGTGCGCCAGTGTTTCTTCTTCTCGTGACTCACGCTGTCATCTCACCGTGTCACGTGTCCGAGCCAGGCAAGGTCCGCAAAGCGCAGCGCCACGTAAATGTGTATGAGCGCGAGAAGGACCATGAGCACTGCCAACCACCGGTGGTAATAGCGCCACGTCGCGAGGATCGCGCGGATGTCCTCGAAGTGACTTGTCTGCAAGGTAAGCCGATACGTATTTCGCGCGAGATCGAGGAAGTGCCTCGCTTCGTCGTCCGGCACGCTCTCGCGCCGCGCTTCTTCGCGCAATTCGCGAACCAATCGCCGCAACCGAAATTGCCCATTGATCAGCGCGTAAATGCGCTCGAAGAAACTGCCGCGCCATCGCGCGGAACCGGCAAGCCGATCGATTTCCCGCCGGACTTGAACGCCGAAATTGCGGCCGCTTCGGTCCCAATCCGCGGATAGCGCGGCCAGTTCGGATCGCAGTGTATCGAGATTGGCTTCGGCGCCGTTGACCGCGCGCGGCACAAACGCGTACAGGTACCGGCCGATACTCCCCGCGATGACCACAATGAACAATGCAATCAAGGCATGGCCGCCGCTCGTGTTCTTGATGGTGAACCCGGAGTGCGCGAGCACGCACAACAAGGCAAAAAGCCCGGTGAAAACGTGCGAGCCCATCCATACCTTGAGCGACCCGCCGAGGAACGATCCCCAGCGCAACGATCGCCGTACCAGGTACAGCAGGTTCCAAATGAACAGTGCACACGCAAGGCACGCCAACACGAGCCCGAACGGTCCCGCGGGCCGCAGGTAATCATGCATCGGCGACATGGCGCGCAAGTACGCTCCGAGCTCGTAGTAGCTGCCGTACCAGTGCGTCCACACCATCATCCCAATTGCGCAGGCGAGCGCCAGGCACAATGGCACGAGGAGCCCCGTCCCCTTGTCGACCGTCTCTACGACGGCGGGGCGATCGGCTGGGTCGAACGAGACTCCCGCTTTCTCGAGTAGTTCGAACGGCGGTATCCCTCCCGCGAAAATGAACACCTCGCCGTTCGGAATGGAAATCGTCCTTGCGCGCTCGCCTTCGCCCACCGCGAGCACGACAGCGTCTTCCCGAATCTCCGTCGGTTCGCTCTCGAAAATGCAGTCCAGTTGGCCGCGTTGAATCGCATTCTCGATGGCCACGATATTGCGCGACTTGAGGCGAAAGAACGCTTTCTTCCGGTACGAAAGCGTTACGCGATTGCCCGGTTGGCTCGAAAGCCCCACCGCCGCTTCAACCGCGCTGTCGCCGCCCCCCACAACGAGAATGTTGAGGTCCCGATACGACTCGACATCCAACAGGCTGTACGAGACCTTGGGTAGTTCTTCACCGGGTATTCCAAGCTTCCTGGGGGTCCCGCGGCGTCCCAGCGCAAGACAAATATTCTTCGCGACGATGTTTCCAATCGATGTCGACGCGGCGAGGAGACCGTCGGCGCGCCGTGCGACACCGGCGACTCGCACGCCCGTCTCAATGGGCAGACCGTGTTTGTCCTTGAGCTGGTACCAAAGGTCGATTAGCTCTTCCTTCTGGTACGTAAGGCGTGGCAGGCGCCCATGAAGCGGCAAATCCACGGGTTGCGTCATCACCATCTTGCGCCGCGGATAACACGCCACCGTCCCGCCAAGGCGCTCCGCCTGATCGATCATTTGATAGGGTATGCCGAGTTCCTTGGCGCGCAGCGCGCACGCCACCCCCGCGGGACCCGAACCGACGATCAGCAAGTCGAGCGGCGCGGCCGACTTTCCATTTGTGTTGGGCCGCGCCGCCAGACGTCTTGCGACAGCGTCCGCAACCGCAACCCCTTGCGTCACTGCTGTCCGCACCAAGGCAAAGCCGGTAATTTCGCCGGCCAGAAACAGCCCCGGCACGCCCACCGCCTCGAAGTCAGCCTGCACCGCGGGCAGGTCACGCCGCTTGGACAGGTCCCCCAGCGTCACAGCAATGGCTGCGGCCGGGCAGGCCTCGGCGCAACGCGCGTGGCCCACGCACCGAGCTCCATGAACAACGACCGCCTGTCCATACACAATGTCCAGCACGCCGTCTTCCGGACATGCGGCGACACACAGACCGCAGCCAATGCATTTCGACAAATCGATATTGGGATGTTGCAGACGCGCGGCGTGGCTGCCGTGTTCCTTCGCGATCGAAAGCTCGCGGACGCTGTCGCTGAATCGCTTCAATTCCGCGCGGCGCCGCAACAACAACGCACATGCCAGAGATAGCGCGAGGACCGGCAGCGCCGACAATATCCAACTCGAACTAAGCATCAACGGGCTTCACCTTTGCTGACGCTGCTTCTCGTCAGTGTTCGTGGGAAAGCACGGTGTGCCGGTACCGCTGACTTGGCCGGCCAAGCCGGCCCTACCCCCAGAGTCACTGGTCAATCGAAAGGAATTCGCGCTTAGTTCGTAGTGTCGGGCTGAAATCTCTGCAAGAAATCCAAAATGGTGCCCACATCCGGAAACAGGTTCGTAACGACCCCCACCAAACTGAACACCCGCGTCAACAAATCGACAATGTTGAACAGAATCGAGAACACATCGTCAACGCTCGATGCCATCGCGGGTTTAGTACGCCGCCCGCCAGCCCTGCCTGGTTTCATATCCGTATTCCCTCTCATCCCACTACGATGCTCAGTCAACCGGTGTGCCGCCGATCGCCTGCGTAACACGCTCTCCAAAATCGCCAGAATCGCTGGCGTAACCCCCTATCTCTCCGCAAGCAACATAGGGGCCGCCCCGCCGCTCGGACGGGACAAAACTCTACCTGCACTGGAATAGACGGGAAACACGGGCCGACTCTTACATCCGGCGGAGCGGGCCACCCGAGATATCAGGCAGGGACGCACATGCAGAACTATCGGGATTGGCTTAACGACGGGGAAAACAGTATGGCGGAGAGGGCGGGATTCGAACCCGCGGTACACCTTTCAGCGTACACACGCTTTCCAAGCGCGCGCCTTCAACCACTCGGCCACCTCTCCGCACGGTGGAATTAAGGCGGGAAACACAGGATTGTAGTCTCCGCACGCCAAAATTGTCAAAGGGACAAGACCCTTTTGAGCAATCCGATGCCGGAGCCGCCTGCGATCCTGCGATTTCGTGCTCGTTCTCACGATCGTCATCGTAACCGTAATCGTAATCGGGCGCCTGACTTACGCACCAACAGCACGCGGTTTCTCCAGTGAACAGCGCCAACACCACTCCGTTCATCGCCACGGTTCGCGTATGACGGGTTAGCTTGTGACGAATATGTTGACAATTTACTGTATATACCTTATATATACAGATAATGCAATTGCAGAACAACCAAAAACTTCTACTACCGCCGATTTCCTCCGCTGCGCCGGGCACCCTGTACGAGCAGGTCGTGGACGGCGTAAAACGCGAGGTCGCCGAGGGCCGCCTTCTTCCCGGCGCCGCGCTGCCCTCGTTCCGCGCCCTCGCCGAGGACCTCCTCGTCAGTGTCATCACCGTCAAACGCGCCTACGAAGAACTCGAACGCGAAGGCATCATCTACCGCAAACAGGGCCTTGGCACCTTCGTCGCTGACCGGGGCGGCGAAACGGCCCGCGAAGCCAAACGATCGGAGGCGATGGCGCAACTCCGCGAAGCGCTGACCGCCTGCGCGGACCTGGAGGTACCGCTTTCCGAAATCGTACGCGACGCGCACGCTCTTTACGACGAACACGCCGCGATGCGAAACGATCCGGCCACCGGGGGATAGCCCTCCTCAACGGCCTCCGGGCCGAGAACGGATCGGCGTCGTACCCACTGAATTCGTGTCCGTGGCGTCGTGCGGTCTTCCTCCTCACCCTATTGCCCACCGTGTTGCATTGGCGCGGGCGGATTGCCACACTCGGCGGATTGGATGTTGGGCGTCTTGGACATGTCGGACGAGCTGGAATCGTCGGACAGGCTGGACTGTGCGTGAGCGAAGGAAATCAGCGTGAAGTTTACGTTTCGCTATTGTCCGCGGTGCGGCGCGGAGTCGGAGGAGCGGGAGGTTGGTGGGCAGGTGGCGCCGGTGTGCACGAGCGATGCGTGCGGGTACATCTTCTGGCAGAACTCGAAGCCGTGCGCGTGCGTGGTGTTGGAGAACGACCGGGGCGAGGTGCTGTTGTGCGAGCGCGCACACGCGCCGGACAAGGGCAAGCTCGATCTGCCGGGCGGGTTCCTCGAGTGGGCGGAGCATCCGCTCGATGCGATTCACCGCGAGGTCGAAGAAGAACTGGGCGTCCAGATCGAGGTCGAGGCGTTTCTGGGGTTCGTCATGGACCGCTACGACCACGAGGAAGTGGCGACGCTAAACATTCCGTTTCTGGGACGGATTGTCGAGGGCGAGCCGGCGCCGGCGGACGACGTGGCGGCGGTGCGGTGGCGGAGGCTGGAGGACATTGACCGCGGCCGGCTGGCGTTCCGAAACAACGAATTCATCCTGTTCGACCTCTATGCGAAGTATCGGGCCGGGCGGGAGGCAACGTAGGCGCGCCTGTGGAATCAGCGTCCTTCACTGTTGCTACCGTGTTGCGCTGGCAATCAACCGCGGAGACACGGAGATCACGGAGCCGGGCGTTCCCCGCGCGAAACGACCTGTAAGAGCAAAGCGGAGCTTTTCAAGAGCGCGTTACCTAGTGGAAACTAGGTAACGAGAAGCCGTTTCACGAGCGCGTTACCTAATGGAAACCAGGTAACGAGAAGTAGTCCCTAATTCGTTTGCAGCAGTTGGAGCATGGCGCGGTCGAGTTTGTGCCCTTGAAAGTCCTCGTAGGTCACGTCGGCGCGCTCGGAATCGACGATGCCCATGCTGCCGCGCAGGTTCCACATGGCCCAGCCCCAGCCAGCCTCTTTCCACAGGTCGAGGAAGTCGCGCATCCATGCGAGCGTGACGGCGTGCGGCGTCTGGTTGAACGCGCCGAACTCGCCAACGTGTACACCGACGCCCTGCGCCTCGATCTTCTTCCACGGATCGACGTGGAACTTCCGCAGGCGGTCTTTGTTCCACTCGCCGCTTTCCGCGGGGAACGGCCACGTGGGCACGGGCCACTTGTCCGCGCCATTGATCCAGCTCGCCTTGTAGTGCGAGATGCGCATCGGCTCGTAGCCGCGCGTGCTCTGGGCCACGTCGTGGTTCGCGAGCGACGGAATGGGCACACGCGCCCACTGACGCCCGTCGGCGATGATCAGGCGCGTGGCGTCCTCTTCGCGAATCGCCTCGATGGCACGGAGCAGCGGTCGCACGCATTTGTCCTCCGCAATGAGGTCGGGTTCGTTGACAAGGTTGAAACTGACGCGGGCGTTCGGCACGCCGGCGTAACGCTTCGCGAAGGCCCGCCAATGGTGCGCGAACGCCGCCTGCGCGGGTTCGTCGTGCCACAGCGATAGCGTTTCCGGCGCGGCCTTGTTCACCGAGTAGCCCGGCGCGCGGTGAAACGCGACGTTCACGTGCACGCCGTACTTTTCGCCAAGCGCGACCGCATCGTCGATCTGTTTCAGTTCCGCGTCGTCGATGGTGAGCCAATCATCCTGCCGGGCCCAACAGCGGTAATCCAACGGGAGACGGACGAAGTCGAACCCCCATTCCTTGATCCATGCGAAATCGCGTTCGACGAAGGGTTGTTTCGTCTCCGCCACAAACTTCTCGAGCAGGTTAAACCCGCGCCAGCGGGGCAGCTTCGACGGGGTGACTTCCGCCGCCGGATTCTCAGCAGCATGCGAAGACGTAGCGACAGATGCCGTTGCGAGTGCGGCGCGCAGAAAGGTACGGCGGTTCATGTTGGCTCCCCCGGTAGGCCCAGACATTGTAGCAGGAATCGCACGGCGGCCGGCGTGCGATCTGCTGTACGCGGCAAAGCAGCGAGCATACGAAGTCAATTTGGAGTGCGGTAGCAGAGTCCGCTTCGGACGGCGCTACCGCTTTGGCTTCCCGCGGAGCCGGAGTCCTTGGCGATAGCCGCCGGCAAGCTACCCGACGCAGCGCCGTGAGAGCCAAAGCGGCAGCGCCGAAGACTCTGCTGCCGCACTCCAAAATGGCACCAATGCTTTCTTATTGCGTTTGGCGGAACGCTACCGCACCTTGAGTTCGAATGACTTGTCGTGCGCGCTGGAATATATCGTAACTGACCTGTTCGCTGGGTCTATCGACATCAGCTTAAAGTTCTCGAATACTTCACCTTCTTTGTATCGCTTCGATTTTCCCGTAAGCTTCGTCGTTATTTCCGCACGATATGCGCCGTCGGACCACTTAATGATGTTATCCAAAGTCACATCAGTCGATAGACTGTAGTTGTCGCTTCCAACAGATCCGTAGATACTAAATGGGTTTTCGCGCACCAACGATCGATAGCTCGGCGTAGACTTGGAAAGCTGCGACAACTGTCGCGATATTAGGGGCTTCGCGGCGACGACGAGCGAAACGAATTCCGTGCGGTCCGCCGTGCCAGAGGCCGACGCTTCGGCGATCTGTTGCACCATGTCAAGTGTTGCGCTTCCTGCATACTGCGAGTTGCGGAGGAGCATGGCGAAGGCCGCAGCGGCGGACGCGAACTGGAAATCGCCCGGCGTGTTCTCGAACTGTAAACCGGTGTCCGTGAGCGGCAGATCGATGCGTTTGCTTTCGTTGGCGTTGGGTTCTTTGTAGCGCAACTTCACGGTCATTGTTTCGGGATTGTCGTTCGTGGGCGGCACGGGCGTGGGCTGATATTTCAGATCGTCTACGCCCGGCGCGCCAATGGACACGCCTACGGGAACGAGTTCGTACAGCGCGGTGACGGTATGCCCCGCGCCGAGGTCGCCGGCGTCCTTTCGGTCGTCGTTGAAATCCTGCGCGGCGAGCGCGCGATTCTCGTAGCCAAGCAACCGGTACGCACCGATCTTCGCGGGATTGAACTCGACCTGAATCTTCGCATCTTTCGCGGCGACGGAAATGGTGCCCGCCATGCGATCGACGAGCACCTTGTTCGCCTCCGCGAACGAATCGATGTAGTAGTAGTTGCCATTGCCCTTGTTGGCGAGCCCTTCGAGACGGTCGTCCTTGAGATTGTCGATTCCGAACCCCAACACGGTGAGGAACACACCGCTCTTGGCGTGTTCTTCGATGCGGCGGATCAATTCCGCGTTCTCCGTTTCGCCGACATTGAAATCGCCGTCCGTCGCGAGGATGACGCGGTTCAAGCCTTCCACGTTGAACTGTTCCTTCGCGGCGGCGTAGGCGAGTTCGATACCGCCCGCGCCATTAGTCGATCCTTCCGCACACAGCGAATCGATCGTCGCGCAGATGCTCTCCGCGCTGCTGCACGGCGTGGGACTCATCACGCGCTGCGCCATGTCGCGGTAGGTGACAATTGCGATTTGGTCGGAGGGACGCAGCTTCCGCGTGAGCGCCTTCATCGACTCGCGCAACAGCGGCAGCTTGTTGTTGTCCTGCATCGATCCGGACACGTCGATGAGAAAGGTCAAGCGCAGCGGCGGCTGCGACTCGAACGGAATTTCCCTCGCTTTTACCGCAATGCGCGCGAGCCGGTGCTCGGGATTCCACGGGCACCCCGCGATTTCGCCGCGCACCGCAACCGAGTGCCCATCCGTCGGCGTTGGATACTCGTACTGGAACGCGTTCACAAATTCTTCAACGCGCACCGCATTCGGCGGCGGCAACTGCCCGTCGTTCAAGAACCGCCGCACGTTCGCGTACGAGGCGGTATCGACATCGAGCCCAAACGTCGACAACGGTAGCTGAGAAACCTGGATGAACTGGTTCTCGACGATTGGCGCGTAGCTCTCGCTTTGCCTATTGGCGTCCTGCCGCGCCAAGAACGAAAGAGTTTCAGGCGGGTTCACATAGAGCTCCACTCTTTCATTTATCCCATCTCCGTCCAGATCCGTCACGGCATAGCCGGTAATCTTACGGTGGAGATTTCGTGACTCCGCTTCGTTTCTATCGCCGAAATAGCCAAGCGATTCAAGCTTGCTCATCTCCTCGAGCCCCAGCGCTCGCGCGCCGGAACTGTCGTAGGCCCAGCCGCTTTCCGTCTTGTTGGCGTTGGCACCCAGACTCCCCGCCGCGACACCGGCGTTCGTCGTCCCGCCGTACCCACCACCGCCCAGGCTGTCGACCGCTTCGCTTACAGCACCAACGCTTGGTTTCCCGAAGAGGTTTGCTTCGTTTCCCGGGGCAGGAGCAGCGCCGCCTGGCCGTCCGTTCGCGGTAACGCTCGGATCGAATTGTCCGTTCGCGTCTGTTTTTGCGTCTGGGGTAAGATTCGAGTAGTAGCTCCCCCGAATCCGACTAGACCCTCCTACCTGGACATTCTGAAGGTTCCCTTTGGCAATTCGCGGCTGTGCCTGTGGCTCCTCTAGTTGTCCTACTCGTGTTTCCAGACTTTCTGTTTCCACGGACAGGCCATCGCGCCCTCCACTGGCGCTGCTGCCGCTTGCACTTAATTGAAACTCATCTAAACTCCCCAGCGCATCATTGGGAGTCGCCGCCGGAGCATCGGCAGGTCCGCTCGCCGGTGATCTGAGCAGTCCCAGAGATGAAGGTTCGGAAGCTCGCGGAGCGGGAGAGGCAGCCGGAAAGCGCGCCGGCTTTGCGCCCGCGACGCGCAGGTCCTGGCCGACTTTGGCACGTTCGATAACGCCCGGCACCGTGAGCGCAGTGACAATCGTCAGTGACGCGGCAACAGCAAGCGTGGCGTACACGAGTCTTCGGCGCACGCGCGCGCGCCGCGGTCGTGCCACCGCCGCGCGCAACTCGACGTCTGCCCGCTGCTCCGGCACCAAACAGTCGTCCACCGCGCTCGCATTCTTCAATGTGTGTTCCAGCGTGCGAGACGCGTTCGCCAATTCATCCATCGCCGCGCGTAATGCAGCGTCGTTTTCCAATGCCGCATCCATCGCCGCGCGCTCGTTCGGGTCGTCCATCTCATCGAGCACATACGCGGTGAGGCGCGGGTCGTTGTTGTCGAAACTCATGTTCGTGTCCTCGTTCACGGCGCGGCGCTGTGCGCACGCAGCCGTTCGGCAATGCGCGTAAGTAGCGCGTGCATTCGGTAGTTGATCGTGGCGACGGGCGTGCCGGTGATTTGGCTGATCTCGCGGTAGGTCAGCCCGTCGTGAAACTTCAGCAAAATCGTTTCGCGTTCGTTCGCGGGCAGGCGGTTGATTTCGTCGTACACCAACGAACGCGATTCGTCGGCCTCAAGCGCGGCGCCGGGCGGCGGCATGGGACTCTCGATGTGCCGCTCGACGGCCGGGTCGAGCGGTACGCTGCGGCGGGCCTTGCGCCGCATATCGAGGGCGCGGTTCCGGCAGACGGTGAACAGCCAGCCGGCTAGTTTGCCGTTCAGCGCCGCCGGGTCCGCCAGGCAGAGTTTCAGGAACGTGTCCTGCACGGCGTCCCGCGCGGACTCGAGGTCCCCGGCGTAACGCAGGGCGTAACGCACGAGCGGCCGCTCGTAGCGGTCCAACGTTTCCCGCACCCACGCCGCCTGGTCTGGATTCTGCCTGTCCATTCGCCGGCCCTTACCGCGTTCTGTTGGTATAACGTGTGGCGCGGCGATTTGTACAACCGGGGCAACGCGTAGCAACACTTCTTACTTCATAGCCCACGGCGTTGCATTCGCGAGTGCGAAACGCGGAACTACGGATCTCGCGGATCACGCGGATGGGGATCGCGGGAATGCGAATTCAATTGGCCGCGGAAGATCAGAAGGAGTCCAAAAAAGGGACTTGGCGCCGCATGCGAAGCGACCCCCGTTTGATTGACAACTTTACGAATACTTGTTGGTCGATTCGGGGAACGAGGGTGATTTATATGACAGATGGCGGGGTGAGGTAAGTAAATCGGAGAATCTTGTGGGCGAGGCATGCCCGCCCCGCGAAAATCGTTGAGCAAACGATGCACGCGATCAAGTACGCTCAAGTAGCTCATGTACTCGCGGATGTATTGCGGACGAGGGAATTGCATGCGGAGGTGTCAGCAATGGTTCGAATGATCGGGGCCGTTGCGGCAGGTTTGGTAGTCCCCTTCGTACTCGCCGCGTGGTTTCTGGTGGGACGGACGCCGGAACCCGTTCCACCCGCGGCCTTACCCGCGCTGGCGCGGGAATCGACAAATCCCGATTCAGACCTGTCTGCCACACCGGAGCCAGCGGTGGACGCCGAGTGGACATAACCGCGCGCCTTATTGATAGCGGCCGGCTGACACCAAACAATCCTCTGAGCGAACTCAGCGAGAGCTATCTCCGCAGCATTACTCCGCTGGTGGCGGGGCAGTACGACGCGCCCGTCACCGGCGATACGCTGGCTGGGCGCAATGTACTTTTCGTCGATGGGCACGTCGAGTATGTGCGAAACAACGAATGGGCCGCGCGCATCGCCCCGTTTGAAATGTGAGCAACCGTTGCGGTGGGCAACGTACGGACGAACCGCGACGTTCACCCAACGAGGGATTGAAATGGACGATACTTACTCGTCCCCCCCGACGATTCCCTCGTACCGCAGCAGCCAGTAGCCGATTAGGTAGTCGTGGCCATTGTATTCCTGGCCGGGGTTGGGGTTGCGCTCGCCGGCCTCGTAGGGATTTTGGACCCACGTGGACCAGGTGTTGGCGCGTCGGTCGATGGGGACGACTTCGCCGGGGCCCGGTTCGGGGCTTTGTACGGAGGGGTCGTCGGTGAACCCGAATTGGTCTTCGTAGTCCTCGATGGTTGCCGCGGACCACTTGATGCCGAAGGGGAACCAGTTGAGCGTGTTCACTGCGTCCATATTGCCGCTCGTGTCGTCGAGGAAGACGTCTGCCGTTGCCGCGTAGAGGGGACACTGCTTTTCGCTCAGGCCGGCGAATCCGTCCGCGCCGTCCCACGAGCGTTGAAGGCTTGCGATGTATTTCGCGCGAAGCGCGGGATCGGTCTCGAGCTTAAGTAGCGGGTAGTAGGCAAGGAACTGCAGCACGTCGTCGGAGTGGTTCACGTCCTCAATCGGATCGCCCATGACGCGGGCGGTGATCGCGATATCCGCGTAGCCTTTCTTGATCGCGTACTTTTTGTAGAGTTTGCGGTATTTCTTCTTGCCGGTGACGTGTTCGGCGATCTTGAGGTGCTGCAAGAGCAGCAGCGCGTTCATGTTCTCGTAGTTCATCACGTATTCAGGTTCGTAGTGGCCCCAGGTGGTCGGTTCGCCGTCGATATCGATGATGCTCAGATCGCACGCGACGAGGTAATCGATTAGGTTCTCTACGTTCTTCCGAATCTTCCGCTTCTGGTCGTTGTCCGCGACGTGGTCGTACGCGAGGGCGAAGCCGAAAAACACGCCATCCATCTGATCGCTGCTGACGTTGCCGCGCCAGACGTATTGGTTGTCCGGCGACAGGCTCCATTCGCCATCGTCCTGAATTGCCGCGGGCAGCTTTACCGCCGCTCGCGCGAGCAGGCCCTCGATGCCGGTGACGTTGCAGAGCAGGTCGAGTGCTTTGAGCGCGTCTCCCGCCTGTTTGCGGGTGTCGGCGTCCTGCGTAACCGCGTATTTCAGCGACAGCGCGCCGAGGTAGATGCCGGTCATGTACGCGTTGTCCGGCATGTTGTACGTGACGAAGGGCGTCTGGTCGGTGGGCACGTTCAGCTTGCACATGGCCTGGCCCTTGATGACGAAACGGTCGAGCATGTCGGCGAGGTAAATGCGTTCCTTGAAGGCAAGGGGGCCTTCCTGCCCTTTCGCCGGATCGGCCCAAGCGGGACCGCAACCAATGACGACGGCAAATGAGATCAATACAAGTGTGCGTTTCATGGCGATGACGCTCCCATTACGGCCGATACCGATCCGAAGCAAAATGTGGTTCCTGACATGCGCCGGGCCGGCGGCCAACGCGTCCGCACCCCACATTGACGTGTGCGCCGCCGCATCCCTAAGATAGCACGGCCTGCTTGGGCCAGGCTATCGCACCATTTCGTAGGACAGCGCACCTGACGCGAGGGACACACCATGATACTGCGACTGCTGACTTCACTCGGACTTGCCACCACGCTCGTTGTTGCGGCCGGCGCCGCGGAAGGCAAGACCAAAATCCTGTTCATCGCCGGCAACCCGAGCCACGCCCCCGGTGACCACGAACACCGCGCGGGCTGCATGTTGCTGGCGAAGAAGCTGATGGAAGCCATGCCAAGCGTGGACGCGCAGGTGACCTGGTACGGCTGGCCGAAGGATGCGAAGATTTTCGATGGCGCGTCGTCGGTGGTGATGTATTGCGACGGCGGGGACGGGCATTACGTGAACCCGCATCTGGACTTCGTGCAAGGCCTCGTGGACAAGGGCGTGGGCGTGGTGTGCATTCACTACGCCGTCGAAGTGCCGGCGGACCCGAGCGGCAAGAAGTTTGTCGAGTGGATCGGTGGATACTTCGAGAAGGACTGGTCCGTGAACCCGCATTGGACGGCCACCTTCGACAAATTCCCGGACCACCCGATCTGCACGGGCGTCGCGCCGTTCACGATCAACGACGAGTGGTACTACCACATGCGCTTCCCCGAGGGCATGAAGAACGTCACGCCCATCCTCACCGCGTTGCCCGGCCCCGACACGCTTACGCGGCCCGACGGCCCGCACAGCGGCAACCCACACGTGCGCAAGGCCATCGAGAACAAGGAACCTCAGCACGTGGCCTGGGCCATCGAGCGACCCAATGGCGGCCGCGGCTTCGGCTTCACCGGAGCCCACTTCCACCGCAACTGGAAAGACGACAACTTCCGCAAGATTGTACTTAACGCGATCGTCTGGACGGCGAAGTTGGATGTGCCGGCGGAGGGCGTCGTGACAACGACGCCGACGGATGAGGAGATGAAGGCGAATTTGGATGAGAAGAACTAGTAGGCGATTGTCTGTGACAGGACAAGAAATTCACGATACAATTTAGTCAACTTACCAGCCAGTGCTCGCCAAAGGCTTCGGCCGAGGGGACTGCTGGCGTTTCATTTTCGCGGGGAAAAACCTATGACGACACCGAACCCGCCGCGTGCGCCATGGACTGCTCATCGAACTGGTAAACAGGGGTCTCGACGGTATGGTGCGGCGGCATACCGCTCAGAATGGCTTCTTGAAGTCGTTCCACTGTTTCGGGCGCGAAATATTCCTCGCCCGTCTCCACGTCTACGCGCGCAGGCACATTCTCGACGATGTAAAAACAGCCCCGATGGTGCAAAGTATAGGTTACGGACCGCTTGACCAGCCTTTCTTGAGGATAATTCATCAGACTCCTGTACCTCACAAATAACGGCCTGTGTACATCGTTGAGTTGATATAACTCGAATCCTATTTGGGATCGGTATCCTGCAACTGCGCCGACGATTTTCGTGGGCGCAGTTTGATGTTTTTCTTGCGCCAGTACTCGACCTGCTCGTCCCGTGATTTGCCCTTCAGGGCGTCATAGATGCGCTTTGAGCCTTCGCGTTTCATTTCTACGCAATCAAGTCTCTTCGTTTTCATCTATAATCACCTCATTATGAGCGTTATTAATGGAGTGCCATCGCGGGTTGGTTCTGAATCAAAATCGTTGGATTTGAATTTTGATCGGGCACTTGCTGTCCCTGCTCGCGCATAATTTGTACGTGTTCGGCCATTCCCGCCCGGGCGCGAAATACACAATCTTCTATGGAGTGGCCTATGCCCGCGAAGCCTTCAAGATCGGGCGAATAGAAACCAAAGAAATCGTCCTCATCCGTGGCTTCAATTACGAGTGAATACGGCAACTTGATCATGTCATTTCCTCGATATGCCTGCTGGTCTAAGGATAGCATGGTCGGAATTTCTTTTGAATCGTGACCGTCACGGGTGTGCGTACCGCGGCACGAGGCCCTTATATGCGATTATTGGGCTGCGATGCTTGGCTTCCGGTGATGTGATTCGCCGCTAGGGCTTCAGCGCCGCCGACATTGGACGAGAAAAGAAGTAGTGGAACTCAGTTGGGTCGCACAATGCGAACTTGTTTGCGCTGGACTAATTCCACTGACGGATAACAAATATCAAAACTGCAGACCTGACACTTGACGTGCACGGCAAGATCGCGAACTTCGCGGTCGATTTGTCCGTCTAGCCTGAATGATTGCCGAAATGAAACCGTCTGAGGCTCATCTTCATCGCGTTCTATAATGACTGCGCTTGTAGCCGTAGCGTTTTCCAATTCAAGGCCGTTAATCCCCGAATTTGCGGTAGTGGAAATTGGTTCGGACGTATCGACACTAATTTTCAGTCCCGGAGCGAGTACAAGTTTGACTGTCACGCTAAAGTCATTTGAAATGTTTATTGGCGATGGGATTATTTCAATTGAGTCGATACGGACTCGCTGATTCGCAGCGTCTGATTTTGGGGTTTCGCCTTGTAGAGCTGCACAACCGGTCAGCAAACTAGTGCAAATCATTCCAGACAGTAGTAAATAGTAGCGAATCATTGCTTAGTCGTGCCGGGCGCAGGCCGTGACGCACGCAATGATCCACGGAGCGTTGCGGTCGGAACATTTCTCTTTGACGCGAGCGAATCGATGTACCACTGGTATCCACCGCAGTCACTAAAGAAAACAAAATCTCGGTTTGTTTCCCACCACGAGGCCCATTGAGCCGCGGTTGCAGATGCATCCAGTGCATTGTGTACATAGTGGGCCAGAAGTTGTCGTGCACGTTGCTCGCCGTCTGCTCCCACTTTAATTGCGTCTATGTTTCGCGGAATGAATTCCATTGAATCAATGGGTACGCCTAGCTCTTGCGCATTATTATCGAGTGCAAGATGGCCGTCTATTTCTGCATAAAGAAATGGCCGGTTCGCTTCGTACCACGCCACTAGGGCCGGTTTGTCCATTGATGCAAGCGCGGGACTAAGTGATTCGTGAAATATTTCCAAGCATTGTTTTGTGTCGAGTTCAGGCATGCGAAGTATCGATGCCACGCGTTGACGCAGTTGCGGGGCTTGATCGTCTTTGAAAATTGAGGAAGCAATCGCTATGGGGCGGTCTTCGGTAAAGCCACTAATATAAACAATCGAGTTTATGAGTAATGCCTTTCCGGCGTCATTGAGCTGCGGCGGAGTCTGATGAAATCCGAAATGCATTAGATTGCCCTGACGCCAAAGGGCACCATGATAGGGCGTTTTACTGTTAATACCGCCGGACATCACTTCCACATCAGGCGCCTGTTCAAACTGATAGGGCGCGGTACACCAACCGGCTTCATAAGAATTGACCGAGGGTTGTCCATCCGGGCGTTGAATCGTGACGCCTGGCCCGGGAATACCGCGGCGAACCGGCCTGGCCCCAGCTGTATTTTCCTGAGCAAGTTTGAGTACAGCAATGGTGCCGTCTGGCTTAAGTAAATCCCCCAAATCTTTCTCCTGTCCCTTCCAATCTTCGTATAGAGGTATCGTTTCCATCTTTGACATGTCGATCGGAAGCGGTGTCTTAAAGACGTCGTGGTCGCGCATATGAAACGCAAACGGATATAAACATGTGCAACCGTAGCCGCCAAGTGTATCCGCGGCGACCGCATGTTGAAGACTTGCACTACCCAAGAGCACTACCGGTACGGATATTTCGCCATGTTTACCTAGCGGCGAGTATTCGGGAGGAAATTCTTCTTCCCCTTGTGGCCAGTCCAGGAGAACGACATCCGCGCGCTTGGCATCGGACAACTTGAATGCATGCCGACCGATCGACTCTACGCTTAAAAATTGTTGCGACAGAAAATCCAAGTACTCGGGCGTACGCTTTGAATCGAGGTTACTTACGAGGATTAATTTAAGCGGAAATCTTGTCGCTGGTTCCTGCGCCACCGCCGAGACGAATATGGATACAAAAACCAGAACCCATTTGAATGATCGCATAGCTTATGCTCCTCAGCGCAATTTTGTCTCATAGATGGCCAATTAGGGAAGAGCCGATCAGAGATTGTTGTAATTCCAGAAGGCAAGGGTGTCCAGTGCCGTTCAATCGGTGGTTTGGAAGGGCGAGACGCAGTCCCTACAGACCTCCCATCATGATCCGATGGTACTGGATCACTCGAATGGCAGATTTGCTTTAGTGGTCGAGTTTGACTATACCTATCGGTAGGTCTGCGAGACCGGGCGATCGGGTATATTTATGTGTTAGGGATATTTGTGTGCGTTTGGCGTGTTCGCGCGGGGTGCGCGAACGCGTGCAGCGGTTGGAGGTGTATATGAGGGACATACGGCGGGTCGCGGTGTTGGGGTCGGGGGTGATGGGGGGCGCGATTTCGGCGCACCTGGCGAATTGCGGGATTCCGAGCGTGATGCTGGATATCGTGCCGCCGAACCTCGATGAAAAAGACAAGGCGAATCGAAAGAAGCGGAACTCGATTGCGGACGGGAGCAAGGCGAATCTGCTGAAGATCAAGCCGTCGCCGATTTATTCGAAGGGCGTGCTCGAACTCATCGAGACGGGAAACTTCGAGGACGACATGCACCGCGTGGCGGAGGCGGACTGGATCATCGAGGTGGTGAAGGAAGACCTGGCCATCAAGAAGAAGGTCTTCGAGCAGGTGAAGAAGCACCGCAGGCCGGGGACGATCACTACAACGAACACAAGCGGCATTCCGATTGCCTCGATGCTTGACGGGATGGACGACGATTTCAAGAAGCATTTCTTCGGCACTCACTTTTTCAATCCGCCGCGGTACCTGAAGCTGCTCGAGATCATTCCGCATCCGGGCACGGACAAAGCGGTCATCGCGTTCATGGCGGATTTCTTTGAAAACGTACTGGGCAAGGGCGTGGTGTACGCGAAGGACACGCCGAATTTCATTGCGAACCGCATCCTCACGTTTGGCTGCCAGTACATTGTGCACGAGATGACGAAGGACGGGCTTTCCGTTGAGGAAGTCGACGCGGTCACGGGCCCGGCGGTGGGGCACGCGTCGTCGGCGACGTTCCGCACCTTCGATCTCGTGGGACTCGACACCTATCTCAACGTGCTGGGAAACGTCGCGAACAATTGTCCTAATGACGAGCGGCTCGACCTGATGGTGGCGCCGGAGTGGTTGAAGAAGATGGTCGAGAAGGGCCTGCTGGGCGCGAAGTCCGGCAGCGGGTTCTACAAGGCGACGAAGGAGAAGGACGAGAAGGGCAAGCGCATTATTCTTGGCCTCGACCTGAACACGCTCGAATACCGCGCGCCAATCAAGCCGCGTTTTGAGTGCACCGGCGCGGTGCGCAACGCGGAGACGATCGAAGAGAAGATCAAGATTATGAACAACGGCACGGACAAGGGCGCCGTATTTGCCTGGAAGTGTTTTGCGAACACTGCCATCTACGCGGCGAACCGCATTCCCGAGATTGCGGACGACATCGTGAATATCGATAACGCCGTGAGGTGGGGCTTCGCGTGGGAGATCGGCATTTTCGAGTCGTGGGACGTGCTCGGCTTCGACGAGGTCTGCGCGCGCATGGAGAAGGACGGCCTGAAGTTGCCGCCGATCGTCGCGGCGATGAAGTCCGCCGGCGCGAAGTCGTTCTACAAACGTGAGAACGGCAAACAGCTCTATTTCGATCTCGCGTCGAAGTCGTACAAATCGGTGCCGAGGAATCCGAACGAGATTTCGCTCGCGAGCGTGAAAGCCTCCGGTGGCGTGGTGAAGGAAAACGAGAGCGCGAGCCTCATCGATCTCGGCGACGGCATCCTCTGCGCCGAGTTTCATACCAAGATGAACGCGATCGACACGGACCTCGGATTGATATTGCAGGACGGCGTGAACCTGTTGAACGAGGGCACGTTCGAGGGCATGGTTGTTGGGAACCAGGGGCCGCATTTCTGCGCGGGCGCGAACATCTTCGTGGTGCTCGGCGAAGCGATGCAGGAAAACTGGAAAGCGATCGACGAGGCGGTGAACGGGTTCCAGCAGATCAACCAGGCGATGCGGTTCTGCCGCAAGCCGGTCGTGTCCGCGCCGCACCACTACACGCTCGGCGGCGGCACGGAAATCTGCCAACACACGGCGAAGGCGGTCATCGCGGGCGAGACCTACGGCGGGCTGGTGGAGGTCGGCGTTGGGCTGGTGCCCGGCGGCGGCGGGTGCAAGGAAATGCTGCGGCGCGCGCTGGCGTATTTACCCGCGGGAGTCGAGGACACCGATCCGCTGCCGTACCTGCGCCGCGCGTTCGAGAACATTGCGACCGCGAAGGTGAGCACGAGCGGCGGCGAATACGTCGAGTTGGGCTACCTGACCGACGACAACCCGATCGTTGCGAGTTTCGACCAGCAAATCAAGCGCGCGAAGGACGTGTGCCTCGGCCTGAACAAGATGGGTTACCGCCCGCCGAAGCCTGCGTCGCTCGTCGCCTTCGGCGAACCCATGCGCGCGGCCTTCCGCGTGGCGCTCTACGGATTCAAACTCGGCGGCTTTGCGAGCGACCACGATGTACTCATCGCCGAGAAGATCGCGCACATCCTCACCGGCGGCGACCGCGCCCCGGGAACGAAAATCACCGAACAGGATGTTCTCGATCTTGAACGCGAAGCATTCCTGAGCCTGGTCGGCACGGAAAAAACGCAGCAACGGATTCAGGCCATGCTGACAACAGGCAAGCCGCTAAGAAATTGAACCACGGAGACACGGAGAGCACGGAGGCGATACAACACTACGAACTTCTTCAAATGCAGAAAGGAAAGGGAAACGCAGCAACCGCTAGTTGAAGCGTCCGATGAATTGATCGAACGAGTACTCGGCGCAGCCATTGCCGCGCACGCCGAGCTTGGGCCTGGGCTTTTCGAGACAATATATGAACACGCACTGCTCATTGAACTGGAAGAGCGGGGTGTTTCAGCGAAGAACCAGGTACCGATTAACGTCGTTTACAAGGGCAGGGACCTTGGAATCGGCTTTAAGGCGGATATCATTGTGGACGGGCAGTTGCTTCTCGAACTCAAAGCCGTAGAGGAACTTAATGATATTCATATGGCGCAGGTGATTACTTACTTGAAGCTTTTGGGTATCAAACGAGGATTTCTGCTGAATCTTAATGAAAAGCTGTTAAAGGACGGCGTGAAGCGAATCTCAATTTGAAGCGATCGGCGATTTCGGTGGCAGGTTTTACTCCGTGTTTTCCGTGTCTCCGTGGCTAAATCTTGGAGGTGATGGCGATGAACGATGTATACGTGGTATCCGGTGCGCGGACGGCGGTGGGCAAGGCGAACCGCGGGACGCTGGTGAATTACCGTCCGGACGATATGGCGGCGGAGGTCATTAAGGCGGCGGTCGAGCGCGCGGGCATCAAGCCGGAGCAGGTGCAGGATGTCGTGCTCGGCTGCGCGATCCCGGAGCAGGCGCAGGGCATGAACATGGCGCGGATCGCGGCGTTGCGCGCGGGGATGCCGGACACGACGAGCGCGTTGACCATTAACCGCTTCTGTTCGTCCGGGCTCGAAGCGATGGTCATCGCCGCGGCGAAAATCAGCAGCGGGCTGTTCGACATCGCGATCGGCGGCGGCGCGGAGAGCATGAGCATGGTGCACGGCCCCGGCGCCCGGCCTGCGCCGAATCCCTACCTCACGAAGAACTATCCCGAGATTTACATCGCGATGGGCAACGCGGGCGACAACGTCGCGCGCGATTTCAGGATGACGCGCCAGGAACTCGACGAGTGGGCGCTGATGAGCAACCAGCGCGCCGTCGCGGCAATCGACCTCGGCAAGTTCAAGGACCAGATCGTTCCGCTGCAAGTGCCGGTGAACGGGAAAACGATCACGTTTGACACTGACGAAGGCCCGCGCCGCGATACGACGATGGAGGGGTTGCTCGCGTTGAAGCCCGCATTTGCGGCGTCGCCGGAACTCGGTTTTCACACCGCCGGCAATTCGAGTCAGATGAGCGACGGCGCGGCGGCCTGCGTGCTCATGAGCGAGAAGGGTCTGAAAGAAACCGGCGCGAAACCGCTCGCAAAGCTCATCGGCTACAACGTCGCTGCCGGTTCGCCGAAGTACCTCGGCCCCGCGCAATTGACTGCAATCCCAAAAGCCATCGAGATCGCGGGTATCAAACTCAGCGAGGTCGGCCTCTTCGAGATTAACGAAGCCTTTGCGTCCGTAGTGAAGTTGGTCGTGCGCGAACTCAAGCTCGATCCGGAGAAGGTCAACGTCAACGGCGGCGCAATCGCGCTCGGGCACCCGCTCGGCTGCTCCGGCGCGAAGCTCTCCGTCCAAATCATCGACGAAATGCGCAAACGCGGTGTGAAGTACGGCGTCGTCACCATGTGCATCGGCGGCGGGATGGGCGCGGCGGGCGTGTTTGAGTTGTGCGAGTAGTTGCCGAACACGCTTCGGTTTTGTTGCACATTGGTATGCCTTGCTGGCTTCCTATTCGAGAGCTTTAATTGCGTCCAATAGGAGGTCGCGCTTGATGTGAAGCGTGGTGCGGAAGGGAATATCATGAAGCAATTCTACTGCCGCTGATCGGCTGCGCTGCCCGCGTCGAACGGCGCGCAACAGTACTCCAAGTGTCCCGTGCACGCGGATGCTCAGGTTGGTGGCCGCTAGTCGCGCTGCGTTATCGTCCGTGAGCAACAGCGAATTCTCCGTCGATTTTGCGAGTGCAAGTGCATCTATTTCGCCCTGATGCAAAGACAGGAGACGGCCCAGTCTGACGGCAGCGCTTGCCGCAGATTCGGGAGGTGCTACACAACGTATCGATACAGATTTCTGTGTAAAGACAGTCGGACGGTGGCGACGGACTTCGCTGCAAAATGAATTTGGCGCCAATATCCGATCAAAATCGGCTAACAAATCCAGCGCGTTCAACTCGTCGAGGTGAATCAACGGCCCCGCGTCGCATATAACGACGACCGGTGCGACATTACTCACTCCCGCGCATACCCCACTCTATATCGTCGCGTACATGCTCCTCGGCGATTCGCGGCCCGTGAGAATCGAGAAATCGGCGAAGCGCCTCTGTAAGTACGGCGTCAAAGTCACCCGCCCACCCTTCATCTACAAACTCACGAGCTTGCTGCACCAGTTCGTCGGGCAAGTTGGCTTGAATCGTTGTCATGGTTTAATGATAGCACACTCGCAACCGTCGGCCTGCGGCTTTGTCGGGTGTGTTACAATCGGATCGCTGCTTTCGTGCGAATGGCTGTGCCCTTGGAGACAGGAGAGGTGAAGGGAATTTCCTACATTTGTTGACGCCGGAGGCCGCCGCATCGGCGTCATTATCGACCTCAAGCGGCATGGCGCATTATGGGAAGGTTTCTACGACAGTCTCCACGTAGAGCAACGCAAGAATGAACCGCGCGTGCCGTTGGCATCGGTGCAGCGAAGAGAGAGTAGGAAGTCCGTCCGCAAGTAGGTTTGGAGGCCCGCCATGCGTTGGAAAGGACGGCGCGCGAGCGCGAATGTCGAGGACCGGCGGTCGATGCGGGGGCCGGGGCTGGCGGGCGGCGGCATCGGCACGCTGGTTATCATCGGGCTGATGCTGTACATGAGCGGCGGCGACCCGACGGTGTTGCTCGAGTCGGGCCTGCTCGAGGAGCAACTCGGGGGTGGGCAGATTCTCGACGGGCCGGTCAGTCCGCAGGACGACGAACGCGCGGAGTTTGTGAAGGTCGTGCTTGCGGACACGGAAGACGTGTGGCACGCGCTGTTCCAGCAGGCGGGCGACGACTACATTGAACCACGACTCGTTCTGTTTCGCGGGCGCGTGCAGTCCGGTTGCGGCGGCGCGAGCGCGGCGGTGGGGCCATTCTATTGTCCAGCCGACCAGCAGGTCTATCTCGATCTTCAATTCTTTGACGAGTTGCACCAACGATTTGGCGCGGCGGGCGATTTCGCGCAGGCGTATGTCATTGCGCACGAGATTGGGCACCACGTGCAGAAACTCATCGGCACGAGCGACGAAGTCCACACGGAACAACAGCGCCTGGACGAAGTGGAAGGGAACCGGCTTTCCGTGCGGTTGGAGTTGCAGGCGGACTATCTCGCGGGCGTGTGGGCGCACCACATTCAAAAGACGAAGCAGGTGCTCGAGCCTGGCGACATCGAAGAAGCGCTCGATGCGGCAAACGCAATCGGCGACGATCGTTTGCAGCAACAAAGCCAGGGAACTGTGGTGCCCGATTCGTTCACGCACGGAACGTCCGCGCAACGCATTCGTTGGTTTAGGGAGGGGTTTGAATCCGGCGATTTCCGCGCCGCGGATCGGTTGTTTACGGAGGGGTACAAGCAGCTATAGGTATACCCGGCACGCACAGGGACGCCGTTTGGGAGGTGCAGTAGGGGCGCTACCGCTTTGGCTCACACAGCACGACGTTTCGACGTGAACCTGCGTCATTTGCCAGGGATCCGGCTCCGCCGGAAGCCAAAGCGGCAGCGCCGTCCGAAGCGGACTTTGCTGCCGCACTCCATACGCCGTGTTGAATGGTTGTGTTACCGCTCGAAGTAGCGTAGAAACGCGATCACATTCGCGACGCCGCCATCGACCTGAATTTCGCCCGACGCATACGCGCCTGCAGGGTTCGTCTTCTTGCTCGCAATCCGTTTCCACGTCTTCGCCGTCGTCGTGATCTTCATCGCTGGGTTCGCGACAGTGCGCTTGCGGACTTCCGCGACGCAGTTGCGCACGTGTACGGTGTAATCCGTCGCGATGTCCGTGAACGAGAATTGAACGAGTGTGTTGGCGTCCTTCGCCGCTTCGGGATTCAGCCGAACGGCTAGGCCGCGCATAAATCCGTCAATGGGCAGTTCGTCAATGAACGAATCGGGCACGCTCGAGGGATCGTTCGGCTCGACTTCGAGATCGCCGCGCCACTCGAGCGCTTGCGTCAGGTAATAATTGCGCGCGTTTGCGTTCGATTGCGCCGCTCCCAGCGCACGGAAACAATCCGCGAGCGTGTCGCGCGCCTCGACGGAATCCGGCTCCACGCGCGTCCATTCCCGTGCAAGCTCCGCGGCCCACTGGTAGTCCTTCGCGGCGAGGGCACTCTTCGCCTGTTCCGAGATTGGCTTTCCCAGCGCCAGCGCGTCGGCAAGTTTTCGCGCGCGTTCGGTTGGTTCCGATGGATTTAGCGTTGTCGCATCTCCGTTGAACCAGCCGAGATATCCATCGTAGATGCCGCGTACGGACCACGCGACGGTTCCATAATACTGACCGAGCCACGGGTGGTTCGCGAGGTTCGCTGGCAGTTTGACGGTCGCAACCAGTTCATCCGGCGTCTTGCCTTGGTTGAGCCCGCGGACCGTCTGATCGTGAACATACTGAATCGCGTCGCGGTACGCAGTGAGCACGTCCGCTACGGCTTCTTTACCGGCGACCGGCCGCGTATGCGACGGCACGAGGAACTCCGCGTCGAAGTCGCGCATCCGGTCGATGCTGTCCACCCACTCCATCACGTCGCGGTACGATGTCCCGCGAATCGTGTACAGGTTCGGGAACGCCTGGTACACGTTGTCCGCGGGCAGCAGCACTTTCTTGTCCGGCAGCCACACGACGATTTGGTCGGGCGTCTCGCCGGGCGCGTGAACGAGATGGAAGCGGACGCCGGCGATCGTGATGTCGAGCGTGTCCGAGAATGTCTGCGTAGGCCGCGCAAGCGCGATGTTCTCGGGCCGATAGTCGAGCCGCATGCCGATGCCGCTGTTCGCTTCGTCTACGGGCGGCAACAACTGTCCGAACATCCGCATGCTGCGCACGTAGATGTCGTCACGGACGACGTTGATGATGCGGTCGATGTGCGATGCGGTGGACTCGTGCGCGATCACGGGGACGTTCGGATCGCCGCCGGTGAACACCGCACCGCCAAACACATGGTCGGCGTGATTGTGCGTGAGGATGACGGCCTTCACCGGTTTCGAGGTGATTCCATCGAATGCGGCTTTCACCGCTTCCGCCTGCGGGCGGCCTTCGAGCGTGTCGACGACGATGACCCCGTCGTCACCTTCGATCAGGATCGAATTGGCAAGCCCGAATCCGATTGCGACATAGATTCCGTCGGCAACCTTCTCGACACCTTTGCGAAACAGTTCGGATTGCGCGGCGAGATCGGGCGGTTTTGGTGGAGTTGGGGTCGGCGCGGGTTGGCCACCCCCGCAGCCCGCAAGGAGAAACAGTGCACTGAACGCGAGAGTTCCCGCGGCGCAACGCATTCGATCGGTCTGCCGCATCCGCTGCGCTCGCGCTACAACATCTCGACGGTGATGTTGGTATTCGTGTAGATGCAGATGTCCGCGGCGGTCGACAACGCTTCGCGCACGATCGCGTCCGCGGGCAAGTCGGTGTGCTTGAGCAGCGCACGCGCCGCCGCGAGCGCGAACGGCCCACCCGATCCAATCGCCATGATGCCGTCCTCCGGCTCGATGACTTCGCCGCTGCCGGCGACGACCAGCGAGGTCTCCGAATCGCACACCGCGAGCAGCGCCTCGAGATTGCGCAGGTACTTGTCCGTACGCCATTCCTTGCCCAGCTCGACCGCCGCGCGCACGAGGTTCTTGTTAAACTCGTTGAGCTTTCCCTCGAACCGGTCGAAGAGCGTAAACGCGTCCGACACGGCGCCCGCGAACCCTGCCAAGACCTTGCCTTCCGCAAGCCGGCGAATCTTGGTTGCGTTCTTCTTCATCACCGTGTTGCCGACGGTCACTTGTCCGTCGCCGCCGAGGGCGACCTTGCCGTCTCGCCGAACGCCAATGACGGTTGTTGCGTGCCACTGCTCCATGCCGATGATCAACTCCGACTGCGCAACCGTTGTTGCGGCGTTGTATTAGAAGAAATCCCAGATCGCCTGACCGGTCTTCGCGTCGTCGCCCTTTTGAGCGTCTTTATCGACGGTGGGTGCGCTCGCTGACTTTTTCGCCGGCGCTGGCGCGGGTTCTATGCGCGAAGGTTCCTTGGGCAAGGCCGGTTCGGGTGAGGGTTGGGTCTTTTCCACCGAGGGCGCGACGCGGGCCGGTTCTGCAACCGGCGGGGCCGCTGCCACGCTCGGCTCGCCGACCGGCGCAGCAGGCGCCCGCTTCTTGCGTCCACGCTTGGGCCGGTTCGCGTTTTCGCGGGCCTCCTGCTCATAGTCGAACCCGGGCTGCAAGTAAAAAATATAGTCCACCGGCTCACGCAGCAGCTTCGCGATCTTCAGGGAGATCAGAATAGAAGGGTTCAATCGGCCCTTTTCGATCGCAATGATCGTCTGGCGCGTGACCCCGGCCTCGCGCGCCAGCTCGGACTGGCGGACGTTCAATCGTTCGCGGAGTTCTTTGACCCGGTTGCGCAGCGGCGTGTTGCGAGACATGCCGGAAGGATACCGGCCTGCAGATGAAACATCAAGAGGATGGCGTCATGTAAACTGTACCATCGCATTTGCTGGAGGAGGACAAACCATGAGCGAATCTCCGTTTGCCATTCTGCCCGAGCCGCCGTACTACGCCGTCATATTTCCGTCGCAGCGGACGGACGGGGACAACGGCTACGAAGCGATGGCCGCGCGCATGGTCGAGCTGGCGAAACAACAACCCGGCTACCTGGGAATCGAAAGTGCACGCGGCGCGGATGGCTTCGGCATCTCGGTCTCATACTGGGAATCGCTCGAAGCCATCGCCGCGTGGAAGCGCAACGCCGAGCACCGCGCCGCGCAAGATTCGGGCAAACGAATTTGGTACAGCCGGTTCGAACTGCGCGTCGCCAAAGTTGAACGGGCACACGGATCGAGTGAAACAGCTACGTGACCCCCTCCCGGTTGACGCGGCGCCACGGGTGGCTGCCGAATCTGCAACACCACTTCCGCGACTTCAGCCAAACGCGTTGTGCTTGAAGTTGCGAGCCTGCATCATTACGAAGCAGTAGGGATGCCAAGCCATTTCCAGCAATCCCTCCGCGTGGGCCGGCGTTCTGGACTCGAGATCACGCGGATGGACCCTCTGAACGCATCGTGAGAATGGGCGAATTCTGCGAAGAACAGAAACTGTTCGGAAATGTGCGAACCAGAGGCGCGCCGCGCCGTTCTTCGCCGTCCCCTTCCGGGATGCGGGAGTTGCCGTTCAAATTTGTCCGTGGTCGATTTTGAATCGCCGACTTGATACTGTGCCGCAGCCGAACAGCAACCGGGTGGTGCTGAACACAACACTCTGCTCGCGCCCGCGACAGGATGAAACGCTTAGCTGCGCACTGCTGGGGAGCCTGCTGCGAACGCTCGTTCGAGTCCGCAAGTTGATTGGCGGCAATGCATTGGTGGACAGTACGACCGTTCGTACCGAAAATGAATTCGCGATCATGTAGGATCTCGTTCGCGAAAAAAGCGATCAGCCCGACTTAATTCTCGCGGTTGCGGCGATTCTCAGAGGGGGGCGTGGCGGACGCCTGGGTTTCGTTCCCGAGGCGCTGCACCAGGTCAGGCCGGAGTCTGAGCTGGGTTTCGAGGTCGAGGTAGACCTGCACCTTGGCTGGGTCGCCGGTGACGATGCTGCAAAAATCGTTGATAGCGCGCGCGCCCTTTTGGGCGAGCAGCATCTGATGGATTCTGTCGCGGGCCTTATCGAGGGTCCCTTCTTCGCCGGGGATAGCCTCGACCAGTTTGAGGATATGCCAGCCGTCCTTACTTTCGATTGGCTCGCTGATGTCGCCGGCCTTCATCTTGGCGACAGCGGCCTGAACAAAGGGCGGGAACTGGTCGGCGGGAAGGACAGGCCACTCGCCGCCTTTGTCCTTGTACTGCCCTTCGGACATTTGGCGGGCAACGCCCTCGAAGCTTTGGCCCGACTTGATCTTGTTGTAGGCCTCCGTGGCCTTCTGTTTCGCGACCGACTGTTGTTTGTCCGAGCGGGACGTGTCAGGCCTAAAATAAATCTGCTGGATACGGAGCATGTCCGGCCGCCGCGTCAGGTTCTTGTTCTTCTCAAACCACTCCGTCACTTCCTGATCGGAGACGGTGATACCCTTCTCCTCGATGATGGCGTCACGAACTTTATCCACCATCATGGCCTGCCGGAGTTCGGTAAGCGCTTCTTCACGGGTTGTATGCGCCTTCTCGAGAATTTGCGCCTCGCTCAGCGGCGGGTCTCCCTCCTTGGTGACCCGCTTTTTCAAGTCTTCGAGTTGCTCGGCCCATAGGGCCTGTAATTCCGCATCCGTTACGGTCAATTTCCGGCGCACCGCTTCCTGATACAGGACTTCCCGCTCGACGAGCATGCGCAGGGAGTTAATCGCGATACCCAAGCGCTCGTCGTCGGGGACGTTGCGGCCGTTGAGCTGCGCCCAGCCCAACACGTCTCGCATGTACACGTCCTTGAACATCTCCGCCGGAATGGGGCTTCCATTTACGACAGCGACCGGACCGTCCGGCACGGACTTGAGGACGATGTCCATCTTCGACAAATCGGGCGCCTGTGCCAACGCTATCCACGCGCCGGCCAGCAGCGCGAAAACCACAGTGCGAATCATTCCTGATGCTCTCCTGGAGGCTGTTCCGGTCCGGGGGTTTCGTCCAACCCCATTGGACCAAGCGGACGGATGGAGCGTTTCGGCGTCAGCTCCGGCCCCGCAACCTGTTGAAACACGTAGACCAAGAAGAATGCCGCCAGATAGGCGACGGCAAACGTCAGTCCGACCCGGAACACGATTTCGTAAATGTCCGCGTACGACCAAAACACACACGCCGCTAGAACGATCAATCCGAAAAACGCGCCTGAAAACAGACCTACCCGGTCCTTGTCCATGTGCAAGATAAGACGCGCTTTGCGGGCCGCTCGCGATTCCGGCATGCGGCTATGCTACCACATTTTGCGGTGCGGACGCATGGATGGAAGAAGTTGATAGGCGAGAAGGTTTGGTCGTCAGGAAGCAAGAGGAAAAACGACGTGAAGACACCGTTAGCCGCAATTGATCTCGCGGCGATGCCAGGTCTGGGCGTGGGTATGGCGGAAGAGTGCGAAACTGCTTTCAGACACATGAAGCTCCGAAAACTCGCCGTCGATGTTTTCGCGGGGGTTGCGGCCGAAGAAGGTGCCGGTGGTGAGGTGGGTGAGCGTGGGGTAGACGGCGTCAACGACGTAGCTGAACCGATGGACATGGCCGGCGATATACAGGATGCGTTTGCCGGATTCGCCGAGGGCGCGGCGCAGGGCATCGGCGTTGCGGAGGCGACGGTCGGGGTTCGTTTCGTACGTCGGTGTCTTATCGAGTACCGGATAGTGGCCCGCGACCACGATTGGTTCCGGGGCATCAGCCAGAAGCGCTTTCACTTGGGCGACTTCGCGGTCGCCGATGCGCCCGCGCGACGAGACGAGGTTTGGGCAGACGGTGGGCACAAGCACGAGCGGGGTCCCGCCGGGCAGCGTGACGCGCGCGGGAAAGCTTTCTCCCGGAAGCCACTCTGAAAAGTATTTCTCGAAGCGGCGCTTGCGCACCGACTCGAAGGTGTACACGTCGTGGTTGCCGGGTAAGAGATGGATCGCGAATCCCCGATCGCGCAACGCATTGACGAAGTGGCGCGCGCGCACGAATTCTTCGTCGAGCGACGTAGACGCGGAATCGCCGGTGAGCAGGAGCGTGCGCGGGCCGGCTGCATCGAGCGCGTCGACGAACGGCAGCGCGTTACCCATGACAAACTGATGGCGCCGCCGCCACCAAACATTAAGATTACCGAGTGCGCGCTTGTTGAGCAGGCGCAGCGGATTGGCAGTGACGTGCCAGAAGTGCAGGTCTGCCACGTGCAATAGCGCGTCGCGAATATCCGAATTGCCTCCTGGCACCACGAACTCTTATTGAAGTGCGGCCACGATGGACTCCGGCGTCGTTTCGCCGGAGACCACCACGGCATCCGCGGCCTTGCCGGTGATCGTTGCGTACGGCTGCGCCGCGGCGAGCCATGCCTCCGTTGCGTTGAACACCGCCAGCGCGCGCGGCGCCGCCAACGTCAAGGCCGTCGCGATATCGCCAAGCGATCGAATGCTCGGAATGTACGGGCCCGCGGCCCACGCCGCGTCGTCGTCCGCAGCAAAGCGGTTTGCATCCACAACAATTGCGCGCACCTCGCTGTCCACGGCCGCCGCGAACGCGCACCACAAACCGCCGTTGCCAATGCCGATCAGATCGACAGGACCACGCGCATACTCGCCGCCGCGCGCATACGCAATCGCAGTTAGCGTGTCCTGCACGCAGTAGGCCGTGTCGGTGGGAAGGAACGTATCGGGAAAACTCTTCTTGAGCCGGTCGGTGCGCTTGCCCGGCGCGTGATGTTCGCCGGTGAGGAACGCATCGAACGCAAGCACGGCGCGGCCATCGGCGAGCAACGCCTTCACGAGCGGGCCCGGACCTCCGTTTTCGAGATCGGCCAGTGCGGCCTTGCCCGCGCCATGCGCGATCACGACGGTGCCCTTCATGGCCTTGCTTGCGGGCACATACAGCAGAACCGGCAGCGCCTCCTTGCGCGCATTCGCGCCGATACGGAGGCGGACGAGCGTGTAGTCGCCGCGCTCTTCCTTGCCGACCGGGCGCACATTCAGTTCGCCCACGTTCGGCAATGTCAGCCCCATCGCATTCACGAGCGCGGGTTGCGCAACGCGCCGGAACGTTTCGAGTCCTGCGGCGTCCTTTGGAAGCGTTGCGGCCCACTTTGCGCGCCGCGAATCCTTGATCCGCGCGACGATCTGCTCGTAGGCCGGATATCCCTCCGGCGCAGCCTCGCCGGGGAAAACCTTCAGCGTGTCGACCGCCTCCATTTCAAACGGAGGTTCGGTGAAGTTCCCCCAGTTGTCGCCGCCGAGGAGGTGCTTTCCGAAGAAACGATAGACTCCTTCGCGGCTGTCCTTGTTGTAATTGTGGCCCGCGTCGATCTGAATACTTTCGACGTTGTCCGCCGCGCCATAGAGCGCGTAGACACTCTTGATCGCAGGAAACTCGACCGTTGGCGTATCGCGCGTCCAATCGCCGGTCGCGGCGATCATCATCATCGGTCGCGGCGCCATGAGGCTGCCGACCTCCATGTTTGACGCGTTGAACCGGATGATGGGCGCGTTCTCGCAGGGGCAACCGCCCTGCATCGAATGCGAGATCATATTGACGGGCGCGGAGACCTTCACGCGATCGTCAATAGCACACAACGCAAACGTCTGCGTGCCGCCGCCGGACGCGCCGGTGCACGCGAGCTTTTCTTTGTTCACGTACGGCAGCGATTCCATGAAATCGAGTGCGCGCACGGCGGACCACAATTGCATCGCGAAGGGATGAATGCCCCAAAGCCCCTCGAGCCGCCGCGTTTCTTCGCTCACATTGCCGCCGGAATGCCCCCACCCCTTCGGGAACTGGTGGCTGTCGTTGTAGCCGACCATGTCGTAGCTGAACGCGGCCATGCCCATGCGCGCAAACGTGATGCAACGTGCGGACACCGAGCACGTCTCCGTATTCTCGAAGCGGCCGGTTGCCCAATGTCCGTGCGGACAAATCACGCCGGGGTACGGGCCGTTACCCACGGGCCGATACAAGTTACCCGTGACGAGGAAACCGGGATAGGCCTCGAACGAGACTTTCTCGACGATATAATCCGGATGCTTTGCGACGTCTTCGATCTTCGCGTTCAATGGCGTGCGATCCGGCAGCGGTATGAGACCGCAGGAAATCAAGAACTTTTCGCGCAACGGCGCGGCAAACCGCTCCCAATCCTCCTTCGACCTGAAATCGGTCATCGTGTAGAGCGTGTTTGTATCGCGATCGATGGATGCGCGCCCATCTCCGATGGCGTTGGGCTGATCGTTCACACGCATGTCCGCGGCGGCTTTTGCAGGGTCGAATGCATCGAGCGTTGTGAGCGCAATGGCGGCGACATTGCTCGAAAGTGCCACGCCGATCTTCCCCTGCGGGAGAGTTGCGGTCCCGGCGCGTTTCCATTGGTAGCCGCTCTGCGCAGGGTCGGCGGCGAGCGAAAGCGTCACGGTGCCCAGCGTGATCTCCGAGGCGTCTTTCAGCTCGGCCCACGCCCACACCTGGTACGTCTGCGCCGCGCCGAGGAGAATCCCGCTCTCGCGCGCCTCGAACGCGTCGGCCCAAATCACATTCGGTGTTTGCAGCGCCGTGCCAAACAATGCGAGCAACATGGGTATCATCGCAGCCTCCCTTCAGGATAGAAAGCGTAATCCTAATACGAAAAGGTAGGCCAATGAAATCGGGCGTTACCGAGGCATAACCAACGCCGGGTGAATGTTATGCCCGGTGGCCGGACGCCATATTGGCATCGTGTACACTTGCGCAGAAGACTTACAAACGTGGCCGCGGAACTCGGCGAGGCTTTCGTGAACAGATTCATGTTGGCGCACCTGATCTGGGCCGTTGCGGCCAGTGCCGATGGCGCGAAAAGCGTGGACCCCGGCGCCTGGGTGCCCGTCGCGCCGATGAATCTGGCGCGGCAAGAGATCGGCGCGGCGCGTGTCGGGACCAATGTGTACGTCGTGGGCGGGATTATCTCCGGCCCGCCGTCGGTAAATACCTCGACGGTCGAGCGCTACGATACGACGCTCGACCAATGGGACTTCGTCGCGCCCTTGCCGGAAGGCCGCGATCACACGGGCTGTGCGGCTGCGCGCAGCGAGGTATACTGCGTCGGCGGCTTCAATGCCGCTCGCGAGCCAACCGATACCGTTTACGTGTACTCGCCCGGGCCGGACATGTGGCGCGAATCAACGCCGCTCCCTCTTCCGCTCGCATCGTGTTGGGCAGTGGGTTTCGAGGACAAGATATACGTATTCGGCGGGATCAGCACCGCCCGCGTCGCGCTCGCGTCGGCGTACCGCTTCGATCCGTTAACCGGCGAGTGGGAACAACTCGCCGATATGCCCACGCCGCGGGAACATCTCACCGCGGTCGCGCTGAACACGCACATCTACGTCATCGGCGGCCGCGCGTCGGGCGTGCCCACCACGGCGAACGAACGCTACAACCCCCGCAACGATCGATGGCGCGTACAGGCGAGCATGCCTACTGCGCGCGCGGCCATGTTCGCGGGATCGTACGACGGCCGCCGCATATTCGTCGCGGGAGGCGAAACCCCGGTTCTCCACAGCGTGAACGAAGTCTACGACGTTAAGACCGATACGTGGGAAAACAACACAGCAATGGCAGTGCCACGGCACGGTCTCGCCGCCGTGCCCATTACGGGCGGCATCCTCGCGCCGGCGGGAGGCATCGTGCAAGGTCACGGCGCGACCAATTATGTGGACGTGTTTGTTCCCTCGGAAGCAGTCTTGCCTGCGGCATCGGTCATCGCGCTTGCGCTGCTCGCCGGTGTTGTCGCGTTTGCCGGGGCGTGGATTCGATTGCGCGCGCGACGGACCCGCTTCTGACGGTCCGCCTTTACTAACGCGGAAACTTCGTATATTCTGCCCCTTACTATGCGCAAGTGCAGATTGCAGAAATGGTTTGCATTCGCCGTTGCGACGGCGATGGCATTCGGCGCGGTCCTCATGCCTGCGTGTGCGTGCGCAGCGCGATCCGGGCAAGACGCCAACGCCTCGTGTTGTTACGGCGATGGTAGCTGCTGCGAAAAGTCGGACGCGGCATGCTGCTGCGGGCCGGCCGAAGCACCGGGTCAGGAAAGCGCATCAAACTGCGAAAGCGGCTGCGCGTGTACCGGAGCCCACCCCGAGATCGCGTTGATGTTGCGTGACCTCAATGACCGAACGTACGAGCCGAAGTCCAAACAAATCCCCGCGCAGTACGGTCCGGCGTGTTTCGCTGCGCACAGCAATTCAGTCGCTGTGCACTCGCCGATCATTGCCGGTGCGGGCGCGTACCCCAGCCCCCCTGTCGCACCACAGACCTGCGCCCTGCGCTGCTAAGCGCGACGAGGCGTGCGCCGCGCGTACCGCCGTGCGCTTCTTGATTCAATCGAATTGCCTTAGGGCCGAACTGCATGCGCCGCAGTTCCAGCAACGCAGAGGTCGAATGTCATGCGTTACGTACCACCAGTAGTTCGTTACGGTCCCACCGCGGACGGGTGCGCCGGCGACGGCACGACGCTCGCGACGCCGGCGTTAGCGCCTTTCAGCCGCAATTCCGATATCATGATTCCGAGAGCGGTATCGTCGTGGGGAGGAACGCGTATCGCGCCGCTTACAGCGCCAAATGTGTCCGCCGCGTACTATTTGGCCCGGGCCGCGAGATTCCGCTGGCCGATCGGCCGATACGCGCACGCGGCGGACGATGCGATAAGCGCGCCACAAGAGGAGCACGACCAGTCGTGATCGCCGTTAGCCTGTTCCTGATTCTCGCGGCCGCCGAGCCGGAGGCCGCGCAATTCTACGCGCCCAACGAGGAACTTCGCGCGTACTTGCTCGAAGCGGGCGAGAACCATCCGGAGTTGCGCGCGCTCCACGAAGAGTGGCTGGCTGCGCTCGAGCGTATCCCGCAAGCAAAGTCGCTCGACGATCCGATGTTTGGGTTCACCTACATTCTGCAAGCGCCCGCGGGATGGGGCCGCTACTCCGCCATGCTGTCGCAGATGTTTCCGTGGTTCGGCACGCTGCGCAAGCGCGGCGAGAAGGCCGCCGTCGAAGCGGACGCCGCGCTCGCACGGTTTTGTACCGCGCGTAACATGGTGTTCGGCGAGGTGAAGAAGGCGTACTTCGACTACGCGTACCTCGCCGAAAGCGTTCGCGTCGTCGAGGCGCAGGTCGAGGTATTGAAATTCACCGAGGACATCGTGCGCTCGCGGTATTCGCTGGGCATCAGTCCGCAGGAGGATTTGCTGCGCGTTCAGATCGAACAAACCAAACTGCAAGACCGCTACGACGAGTACAACCAGTACCGCCCGGCCCTATCTGCGCGCCTGTGCGCCATGATCGGTCGCGAGCCCGGCGAAGACCTTCCGTGGCCGCAGGCGGCGGACCTGCCGGCGCCTCCGCCGCCCGCGCCGATCATTCTGGCGCGCATGCGCGTCGCGAACCCGACGCTGAACGAAGCCGACCTGAAGATTGAGAGCAGCGAAATCGAAATCGAACTCGCCAGGAAGAAGCGGTTCCCCGACGCCAAACTCGGCATCGAGTATATGGACATGACGGACGTGCGCAATATGTCCCGGCCCGGCCCGTTTCTCGACGCGGTCGAGGCATCACGCGAATTGTCCATGCCCGCCCGTGTCGCGCTGCCCTCGCTTCCCGACCCGAACGCGACGCCGGTCGAGCGTATCGTCGGCGCAGTCGACGGTGTGCGCACGTTCCGCACGGAAGCCTTCGAACGGTCGATTGGCGGCACGATGAACCTGAACGATCTTGTCATGCTCGAGAACGCGTTCGACAACATCAAGATGAAAGACCAGGTCGGCGTGACACTCGAGTTCAACCTTCCCATATACCGCAAGCGCATCAAGGCGGCGATCGAAGAGGCGCGGCACATGCACGCCGCTTCCCAACACGACAAACAAAAGCGCACTCAAATGCTGAACGCGGAAGCGAAGATGGCGCTCTTCGCCTACCAGGACGGCGCGCGGCGCCTCAAACTTTACGAGGAAAGCCTCATTCCCCAGGCGGAGAAGACCTACGAGGCCGTGCAGGTGACTTATTCGAGCGGCGACATCAACGCGGACTTCCTCGACCTGTTGATGAGCGCGCAAACGCTGCTCGACTTCGATCTCGAGAAGGCCCGCGCCGCGCGCGACGTACAGATTGCCGCCGCCGATCTTGAAGTTGTCATGGGCGGCCCGTGGGAAGCGGCCGTCGCCGATGCGGAGGCGGATTCAATTGCGACAACTCATGAATCCACTACGGATACCAAGCCGGCGGACGAAGAGAAACCCGCAGCTTCTGCCGATACCCAGCCCGACAACAAGTCTGCCGGCGTCTCGAGCGAAGATTCCCCAGAGCCGGTTGCGGAGCCGGAAACAACGAAGTAGCGCCGCGAACACGGCGCGCGTTCATTTCCCGATCACGCGCCCCGCGACGGCGTCGAGCTTTTTCAGTATTTGCGGATCGCGCGCATCCGGCGCGGTGATAAGCGCAAACTCGAGCGCCGTCTGGCACCCCTTCGTGCAAACGCACCCCGGACGCTTCAGAACCGGAATAAGTTTCTTGATGAGGTCTCGCGCGTTGTCCGCGTTGGCGTGCAGAATCTTGACGATTTGATCGACCGTCACATGATCGTGGTCCGGGTGCCAGCAATCGTAATCCGTCACCATGGCGACGGTTGCGTAGCACATCTCCGCTTCCCGCGCGAGCTTTGCCTCCGGCATGTTCGTCATGCCGATCACGTCGCAGTTCCACGAACGATACAGGTGCGACTCCGCCATTGACGAGAACTGCGGACCCTCCATGACCATGTACGTTCCGCCGCGTTCGACTTTCACCGCCAATGCTTTCGCCGCGTCCTCGACACAGTCGCCGAGGTGGCCGCACACAGGATGCGCCATCGATACGTGCGCGACCATGCCCGTGCCGAAAAACGACTTGTTCCGCGCGAAGGTGCGATCAATGAATTGGTCGACGATCACGAAATCACCGGGGTGCAGGTTCTCCCTCAGCGATCCCACGGCGCTGATCGAAAGGACCTGCGTCACGCCCGCACGCTTGAGCGCGTCGATGTTTGCGCGGAAATTTATTTCCGATGGCGGGATGCGGTGGCCGCGCCCGTGCCGCGGTAAGAATACAAGCTGTTCGCCCTCGAACACGCCAAACAAGAGTTCGTCCGACGGCTCGCCGAACGGCGACTCGACCTTCACCCAATGGCGGTCTTCGAGCTCGGCGAAGTCGTATACTCCGCTCCCGCCGATGACGCCCAGCAATGGTTTGCGTTTAGACATGCCCGGTAACCCAAACAATTCCCATTGCTCCCATATCTCCCATTGCTCCCATCAAGAAACTGCGCGGCTACTGACCCACGACCCCGCGCAGTGCACTCCGCACTGCGCTCACAGGCAATTGCTTCACACGGTACACCTGCGGGCGTCCCGAAACCATTGCGTACCGCAAGTGGTCGTCGTCCGGGCACAGTTTTCCGATCGATACCGGCCCAATCGTCGCCGGCTCGCTCGCACCTTCCTCCTGGGCCGTCGCCGACACCGTAAGCGTCGGCTTATCCAGCCCGAACACCGACAGGTCTTCCGGCGCTGCCGCGGCGTCGACGGATTCCGCGCTGAAGTTCGAAAACACGTCGATCAGGCCCTGCATATCGTCCTGGCTTTCCCAGACCTTGCCCGCGGGCTCGAGAATTTTCCACGCCTGCTCGCCGCGCACGAACACGTACGACACGTCGTCCAAGGTCAATCGCATCTCGCGCACCGCGTTCTTCTTGAACGACATCAGCCCGCGCGCCATGAAGTCCTTCGGCGCTTTCGCCAACTTCTCCGCGGAAAGATTATCGAGCGTAGTCGCCACGCCCGAATCCTGCGTGACGTAATACCGATCCGAGTTCGGCATTGCCGCGCCGACAAGAATCTCCGCGGGCGTATCGACGTCTTTGTACGTCAGCCCGATTCGTATTGCCGGCACGTCGAAACCGAAATCCGGCTTTCGCTCTGCGAACGTCGAGCTGCCTTTCATCTCGAGCATGTCGCCGATGAACCGAGATACCGCGGCCTGGTCCGTCGCCTCTTCCTGCGGCTCCTTCAGTTTCCACCCGCCTTCCTCTTCTTTCACAAGCAGGAACTGCTGCGGGCCCGCCTGATACTTGATCGATGTAATATCGCTGCCCTGTTTCGTAATGAGCCGCTTCTCGCGCCACGCGTCCGGGCCCGATTGCGGGAACCCGTTCACGATGTGCGCATCGACAACAAACACCGACGGACGCCCCTCCTGCATCACGTACACGCCCGCGTTTTCTTTGCTCGACGGCTCGAACCCGCCGAAGAGCGCCGTTTGCATCTCGCCGGCAGGCCCGCTGCGCACGCGCACGCGCGCCATGGGTGGATCGAGCTTGTAGTCCTTCAGGCTTTCCGGCGCGTCGATGTAATCGCGCCCGCGCGCGAACTGCAGGTCGGTCGCGAGTTGGCTGAGCATCGCCTGATCGGCCGTGCCCGGGTGCGGCGCAACAATCGACCACGTTCCCGCGGCGTCCTTCTCGGCAATGACGGAGATCGCCGTCTGCACCTCCGCGTTCTCGCCTTGCGTTCCGGGCTTCACGCGCATGGGGGTGAACTCGACATAGGTGATTCCCGCGTCGCCTTCGTTAAACAGTTCGACGTCACGCAGCCACGTCAGGTCCCGGTCGAGTTCGAAGAACTGGTCCGGGCTGACGAGAAACACTGCGCCGTCGCCGAGTTGCGCGTACCGAAATTTTTGCGTGGGGTCCATCTCGCCGAACCGCACGCCAATCTTCTCGCCGCCCTTGATTTCGGCGGTCACTTTCAGGCGCGGTTCGCTCAACTTGTATACAGCGAGGTCTTTCGGCTCGTCCTCGACGGGACGCTGGTTCGACAACTCGGCGATGTTCTTCGCGACGCGTTCCCAGATCATCGCGTTCGCCGGTACTTCGAGCGGGGCCGTCACGCGCCACGCTCCGCCCTCGCCACGCGCGCCGGTGGTTGCGCGCTCGGCTTCCCGCTGGATTGTGATGCTCGTTACGTCGGCGGGCGCAAACGAAAAGAGCTTCTTGGCCTCGATCACCGCGGCCTTGCGCTCTTCCCCGCTACGCACCATGAACCAGTAGCCCGCGCACAATGCGAGCAACACTGCAAGCAGGACGATGTTCGTACGCATCTTCACGCGTAGCGCCTCCGCATGAAATACACGACGAGCGACGCGATCAGGACGATTTGCACGACGCCCATGCCCGCGATCCACGCGATGGCGGTCTCGTCCGCCGGCGTCAGCGGAATCGGCTGGTTTTCTTTTCCGGTGGGCCGCATGGCGATTAGTTGTTCGCGCTCGGTCAGCCACGCGATCGCGTTCATGATGAAATTCAGGTGACCTCCCAACACCAGGGAATCGCCTTTGATGAAATCCGTATCGCCCACAACAACGGCACGCGCCGCCTTCATCTGTCCCGAGTCGCCGATAGGTATTTCCGTCTGCAGCGTCACCGCGGCAGCCACGCCGATGGACCCCGATTTTTCATGTGGATCGAGCGTAGGCGCCGCTCCTTGCTTCAACGCCAACAGATTCGTTTCCGCGAAGCAGTATGGCAGCGTGCGCGCGATCACGTTGCCGGTCACTCGATCGGGGAGCGTATCGGCCAATGTCACGGAGCGCGCGGCTTCAAGCTGAATCATCTTGTTAAAATTGCGGGTAATTGGATTGCTCTGTTCATAACATCCGGCGAAGTCCACGTCCGGCACCGGGACCTGCCGGAACACGCTCGTCGCGTCCGCATCGGACATCAGCGAGACTCTCCCAAGGCGATCGTCAACGCGCGATACGATCAGATCGTCGCCGACGACAATTCCGAACCGCTGCTGTAACCAGTCCAATATCCGTTTTCGAGGAGTGCCCGGCACATCGGCGAACTGCGGATCGGCCAGCACCATCACGCGCCCGCCACTCATGACGAAGGCATCCAGCGCGGCCAATTCGTCGAGCGTCAGATCGCCACCCACTTCGGCGTTCAATCCATTAATCACAACGAGATCGTAGTCGCCTTCAATCCCGCCTTCGCCGGGACGAATCGCCAAGCTCTCCGCGACGTAGCCTTCACCGGCCAGGAACTGCGAAAGCCCTTTCATCTCGGGCCTTGTGATGTCGGCTTCGCCGTGCCCCGCGAGGAATCCGATCTTCGGTTGGGCCTCTTGCATGATGTTGATCAGCGTGTTCGTGAAGTCGCGCTCTTCGAGACGCGGCTGCGCTTTGCCGCCGCCGAGCGGTATCGTGCGCGTGCGCGACCCCGCTTTCAGCGCAACGGTTCCGCGCGGGTCCGCGTAGGTCATACCCAACGCCTGCAACCGCGCGCGCTCGACCTGCGGATCGATGAACTCGACGGACAAATGCGGCGTCAGCTTCGCGCACTTGTCGAGAAACAGCCGCGCCTTTTCGCGCGCCACCTCGAGTTCGCGCTGATCGGAAGGGATATCGGTGTTAAACAACCCGTAGGCGGTAACGTCTTGTGTCAACCCCTGCAAGACCTGCACGGTCTGCGGCGCAAGGTCCACGCGGCCCTCCTCCGTCAGGTCCCACGCCTGGTCCCATCGGCTGACAAAGGCATATAGCACAATGCAGATGCCGAGGAACGTGAACGACGCGAACACACCGCCGAGGCTCGACGTTTTTCGCTCCGCCGCGCCCTTGCCCGCGCGGTCCACAAGGGCGAGAGCGAGACTCAGCAGGCCCAGCACGACCGCGCCGGCCAGCGGCCACAGCACGGCGGCCGTAAACGCGTCGCGCCGGATCGCGACGACATTCATCGCAAGGATGAACAGCAGGAGCGCGCCAACGCCGGTTATCGCGCGTACCTTTCCCATGCCTAGGCCCTCCACCGGCGCGATTCGAGCGCGCGGAAGGTCAGGAACAGGAAGAACGCAACGAACAGGATGTAGTACGCGATGTCCTGCGGGCGTACGATGCCCTGCGCCATTTGTTCGCAATGCCGGTCGAGCGGCAATTCAATGACGAGCTGGCGGAAGATGCCCCAGAAGAAGTTCACGCCCCGCGTGGCAGTTTCGCCCCACGGCGCGTTCAACGTCGCCGGCAGGTCTTTGCCGTAAGTGCCGAGCACGTACGAAATGAACCAGAGCGCGAAAGTCAGCACGCCCGCCGTCACCGGGGATCGCGCCAATGCGGAGACGAATAACCCAAGGCTCATGAACGCCGCGCTCATCAGGAACAACGAGATTAGACCGAAGACGAGTACCGCCGGCTCGACGTCGGTGTAGTACGCCACCATCGCCATGTGCGCGCCGACGACGGCGATCAGCGTAATGACGATTCCCAATGCCGCGAAATACTTTCCGAGAATGATCTCGCGGTCGCGCAGGGGATAGGTGAGCAGCAACTCCATCGTGCCGCGGCTGCGCTCCTCCGCGAGCAAGCGCATCGTGATGAGCGGACCGATGAACATGATCAATTGGCCGCAAAAGACGAGGTAGGGGCTGAGCATCAACTCTTCGAGTTTCGGTATGCCTTCGTACGCGTATTCGGTCGGCGACACCGTGATGCGGCAAAACAGGATGAACGTCGCCGCGAAGGCCATTCCGGAGATTGCCGTGAAAGTGCCGAGGATAACGTATCCCACCGGCGTCGTGAAGAAGCTCGACAGTTCGCGGCGGCATACGGCAAACGTGCTTCTCATTCGACGCTACCTCGGTCCGCCGCGACGGCCTCGACGAACACGTCTTCGAGCGTCCGCCCTTTCCGCTGCACGCCCACGAGCGAACACTCCGCGTCCGCGAGCGCCTGCACAATTGCGCCGCGCACGTCCTTTCCACGCGGCGACAATACGCGGTACCGTCCGCCGCCAAGCGTTTCGACAGACGAAATTCCGTCGACGCCCTTGAGCCGCGCAACGATCGTTTCCGTCACGCCGAGCGCCTCGACCTCGAGCGATTCCACGTCGCCACCGGTGAGGTTGTGCATCGTGTCCTGCGCGACGATCTGCCCGCGGTTAATGATGATCACGCGCTCGCACACCATGCTCACTTCCGGGAGGATGTGCGTGCTCAACAGAACCGTGTGCTCCGGCGCGAGCCCTTTGATCAGCGCGCGTATATCGACGATCTGTTTCGGATCGAGCCCCGACGTCGGTTCGTCGAGAATCAGTACCGGCGGATTGCCGATGAGCGCCTGTGCGAGACCCAGCCGTTGCCGATAGCCCTTCGAGAGGTTGCGCACGATCCGGTTCGCCATGTCGCGCAGCCCCGCGCGCTCCATCACGCGCTCGACTTCCTTCTGCACTTCGCCGCGCGGCACCGCCTTCACCGTCGCCACGTACCGCAAGAACGAATTCACCAGCATCTCGCCGTAGGCGGGGACGTTTTCCGGCATGTATCCGACCCGGCGCTTCACCTCGATGGGGTGGTCTTCGATATGAAAGCCGGCGACCTTCGCGACGCCGCTCGTGGCCGGGGTGAACCCGGTCAGAATCCGCATCGTTGTGCTCTTGCCGGCGCCGTTCGGCCCCAGGAAGCCGATAATCTCCCCCAGTTCGACACGGAACGACAGGTCACGAACAGCCGTAATGCTGCCGTAAACCTTTGTCAATCCGCCGACTTCGATCAAGGGAGGCTCCTTCGCCCTTAGCCTAACGCATTCGGGCACTTCCGCGCAATTTGTGTCAACCCCTGTCGCGTCTAACTGCTAAATCTGTAATGCCTTGGCGTTCAGCAATCGCCAAATTCCCGTCACCCTGAATAAAGTTTGGCGTCGGATTGGCTCGCCGCCCGGCAATAAATACCGCACGTGCGCAACAAAACGGCGATTCCAGTATACCGTGGCAAGAATATCCACGTGGCCAAGCTTTATCATATCAGTCATTTACATCAATCTGCGGATTTTGCGGGGATTTTGGCATGCGCCATGCTTCTACCCAGCAGAACTCGGGACGGAACCCGGGAGGATGTGACGATGATTGTTCAATGTTGTGTATGCGATAAGGTCCGCGCGGACGGCCACTGGTTCGTTCTGGCGAAGCCGGTCGATCCGCACGAGACGGCCATCAGCCATGGCTACTGCCCGACCTGCGCCGACGCGGCGTTTGGCGAGTTGTACCGCCGGACAAACGCGCGCAACGAGAAGCACATGGAGGTCGTTCCCGCCGCGTAGCGCATTCTATCGAAGGTTACGAGAGGCGCTGGCCCTATGCCTGTACCCCATAGGCCCCGGCGCCTCTCCTGTTTTGCGCAATCGAACCATGATCGCGAGGCCCTTGGCCCCTACTTCAGGAAATCCGTCGCCGCGCCCAGCCATTTCAGCCCGGTCTCCTTTATCGCGGAGTCGCGGACGCGCTTCATCGGCGTGTAGGCGGGGTGGCTGGACTTGCCGTAGGGGCTGTTGCGCTTGGCGTTGTAACAGCAGATAAGGGCCCAGCGCGGGTTCGGCGACGTGTTCTGATCGGACCGGTGGAGCAGGTTCGAGTGGAACCACAGGGCGTCGCCCGGCTCCATCGTCACGAATTCGAGCGGGCACACCTTTTCCGCCGCGCTGCACCGTTCCGGGTCCGCGCCGGTCTGCTGCCCCACGCGGATGTGATCGATGCGCCCGAGGTGGTGCGATCCTTTCAGCACCTGCAAACACCCGTTCTCCATTGTGGACGGGTCGATCGCGATGAAGCAGCTCACCAGCAGCGGAAACAGGCACGTGTCGTTGTACCAGTACCCGTAGTCCTGGTGCCATATCCACGCGCCGCCGACGAACGGCTCCTTCTGCATCATCTTCGAGTGCCAGTGATACACCTCGCCGCCGAGAATCTGTTCCGCGGAAGTCGCCATCCGCTCGCACCTCGAGTACATGCTGAGCACGCCCTCGTTCTCGTCGTTCCACAGGGTGATTTTGCTCCTGCCGCCCTCGCCGTCCTCGCGCTCGAGCGCCTTCTGCGCGATCGCCGGGTCCTGCCGCGCGGCCGTCCGCAACAGTTCCGTCTCCTCCGCGTCGAACAACTGATTGACGATCACGTACCCGTCTTCATTGAACTGCGCCAACTGGCTCGCGGTAAGCATGGGGGAAGCTCCTCTGTTCCACGGTCGAATGGGCAAATAATATCACGATTCTGGCGCATCTCGCGTCAAATCCGTGCAGTACGGAATCCGCCGGATCACTCGCGGATGCGAGCAATCGCCCGAGTCCAATACCGCCCTGCCGGCTATTTCGGAGACTTCTCGGTCGCCTTGCCCCAGACGCGCACGTCGTCGATGCTGCCCGTATCGTCGAAGGTGCCGAAACCGATGCCGCCGTGGATAAAGGTCTTGTCGGTCGCCTTCATGACGGGTTTGGTCATGTCATTGAAATATACGAGAATGGTGCCTTCCTTGGTGTCGCGCACGATGCGAACGGTCTGGTAGTCCGTTCCCCAGTCGGTGCCCTGCGTGCGTTCCTGCGCGATGGACACGCGTGGCGCGCCGTTCACGAGGAAGATCGAGTTCGCATGCTCGTCGGCCTTCGTTGCGAGATGGACGTAGTAGAAATGGCTGGCGTCCTGGTAGCCGAAGAAGATGCACATGTCGCGGTGGCCGTATTCCCTGCCGGTTTGCTTCATGCGCGCTTCGACGACGAAATCGCTTACGTCGAGGTCTTTCACGCGCGCGATGTTCACCGGCGAACGCACTTCCGGTTTGTAATTGCTCTGCTGGTGCTGTGAGTAGACGTGCTTACCGTCTTCTTCGACGATCTTCCACGCGGCGGGATCGGTCTGCGTCCATCTATCCGCGCCCTTCTCGAAGTCTTCGGAGAATACGAGCGGAAGTCCGTTCATTTCTTTCGCGGGTTCTGCGAACGACACAAAAGCAATACAAACACCCATCACCAGCAATGCAGCTTTTGGCATGGTAGGACAACCTTTCTTCGTTAACGTACTCGATGCGCGACCCTATTGCGCGTCTGCGGAGTACGGTATCACTTCGCTAACCGGCGGCGCGGTCGCGCGTAGCCATGTAACGTATTGGTTGCCGGTCTGGCCGGCGCTCGATAGATCGACAACGTGAATCGGCGTGCCGTCAGCCGCGTTGATCGTGCCGTAAATCCACGGCGGGATGGCGTCGCCGTCAAACGTGCCGGGCGTAAATTGTGCCGTCGCGGGATCGATCTTGGGCAGTTCGCTCGGATTGAGCGTGTTGTACCGCGCGTCGTAGGCATAGAGAATCGGACCGCGATAGAACGAGACGGTATTCGCAAACGATTCCTGCCCCGCCCAGAAGTGTGGCGTGAAATCGAACTCGAGCTCGATGACGTCACCGGATTTCCATTCGCGGACTTCGCCGGAATATTGCCCTGGGTTGTAAATCCGGCGGGTTGGTTCATTGTTCACGATCATCGAGAAATGCTTCGACCAACGCGGCACGCGCACCGCCAGCGGAAACGATTCCGGTCTGTCGAGCGTCAGTTTGAGCGTGACCTTGCCGTCCGCGGGATACTGCGTGTCCTGCTCGATGGTAACGCGGTTACCGGATGCAAGAGTTGCCTTCATTGTGCATGGGCCGTAGAAGTTGATCGCGAGGCCGCCGTCCTTCTCCATCAGCGCCCACTCCGAGATCATGCCGAGCGGGCGGTTGGCGTTGACGGAACAGCAATTGAGATCGGGGCCGCCCTTCGGCGCTTGCCAGTGGAGTTCGACACCGAAGAGGCGTGTGCCGTTCATGGGCACGTTATACGCGCAACTGCGCCCGCCGTAGGGAATCGCGCCGAGCGCGCTGTTCAGCGTGCTGAGTTCGATCTCATCGGCGACGCGCGAATCGCCGGTGAGCCGCAGCATGTCGATGGACATCGCGAGCCACGCAACGGTGCAGCACGTTTCGATCGCGCCGGTATTGAACGGCGAGCCGACAAATCCCTCGCCGGAGGTTAGACCGCCGGTATTGTGCCGGTCGCCCTTCACCGCGCTCCACCACATGTGCTCGAAAGCTTTCTTGTACTGCTCGTCGCCAGTAAGCCAGTACAACTCGGGCAGCGCCTGCCAATCGTGGATCGCCTCCCACCGGTGTTGCGGAAACTCCGTGATCGGTTTGCCCGCAAGCGCCGATTCGAGGTAGCGCCCCGCGCCCGCGTCGTTCCACGCTTCGTGCACGATGTACTTCGCCAACTCGAGATAGCGGTCGACGCCGGTTTTCTTGTAGAGCAGGACCAGTCCGTGGCACACGGCCATGTTCATCTGTCCGCCACCGCCGTCGTTAATGAGCGAAGGCCCGCCGGGGCCGAAGGTTTCGAATAACAGATCCGCGGCCTTCTCGCACGCGTCAAGCGCGGGCTCGTACTGCGTGTCTTCGTAGTAGAGCATCAGGCCGAGCATGCAATGGTAGTGCCCCCACACGTCCCAGTTGCCGCCGGTGATGCGAGAGGACTTCGGAAATGGACCGAGATAGCCGTCCTCTTGTTGACAGGCGACCAAATCTTTCACAAATCGATCGATAACCGCCTTCAATTCTTCGTCGCGCGTGAGCCGCCACGTGAGTTGCGCGGCGGTAAGGTACTTGCCCGCGAACTCACCCGCCCATGGCACAAGGGGTTCGCGCAAGGGCGCCTTGTCGCGGTCGCGCAAGACCTGGAGGATTGCCGGACTTGTCGTCGGCGTGCTGATGAGGTATTCATCGATGGCGTTGTCGATGCGTGTGCGAAGATAACCGCGCAAGTCGTACTCCGTCGCCGTTGCTCGTTTGAGCGCCGGTTGCGCCGCATCGGCCGGTGGATGCGTGCCAAGAGCGTCTTTCCACGCGTACACCGCGAGGCGGCGACTCTCGCTGGACTTCGTCGATCCGCCGTTGCCGATCGCCTCGACGGACCAACCAAGCTCCGTGACGTTGGAGGAGTTCAAGTAGCCTTCGGCAAGGCTCTGTTTTCCGCTAGAGGGTTCAATCCCGCGATGCAGTATGAAGGAGGTCCCACGCAGCCCGGTATACGAGTCCGTTCTCGATTCGCCATTTCGGTTCGAGGTGAGTCGTAGCGTGTAGGACTCCGCGCCAACACTCGGTGACCACGATAAGACGATCGGCCCACGTTTTCGCCATTCCGTGCCGTCTTGGGGCCCTACCAGGCGAAATGCCGCCGGCGGCGGCTCGGCTTCTCCGTAACGCTGGGCCTCTCCGACAGGCGCCAAGACGTTAGACTCCGCGAGGCTGCCAGCCTCCGCCTTCAACCACGAATCCGATCGCGCGACAGCGGCGATGCGCACCTCGTCTATCGTGCCGTGGAATTGCCACGGCTCGAAGTGGAGCACGCCCCGGCCGATGCGGAGTTCGTTAATTCGGAGCGGGCCCGTGAGCGCTTCGTCGCGCTCGAACACCGTGCCGTCGATGCAAATCGTGCGCGACCGAACGCGCGCGTCGTAGCGGATGACGGCGGAGTGCCATTCGCCTGGCGCGATGCCCGAGGAATTCATTTCCGCGGCGCGCTTGCCCTCGCTGGTGGCGTTGGTGTGGACGATGTTCGGCGTCTTGATGCCGAAGTTAAACCACTCCTCGGGGCCTTCCGTTTTGCGCCCCGACGCGAGATTTTGCAGGCCGGGGTTTTCGACCATGCGGAAGCGCATGGCGATCGTGAGTTGCTCGCCGATACCTGCCAATGCTTCGGGCGCCACGTTCAAATAGCCGGGCTGTTCAGTGAATTGGGCGCCGCTCTGTTCGAGTGCGACGCTGCCTTCCGCGGTGACGACCGCGTTCTTCCCGGATGCGTCATTCGCATCGTTGCGCAGGTGAAGCACGGCGCGGTACGAATCGTCCCACACTCCGGCAGCGGGAAGTGCGGGCGCATTGGGATTGCCGTAATAAAGGTAAAGGCGTTGTTTCGGTTGGCCCGCCTTAATCGCCGGAACGCGCACGTACAGTTCGATGCCGTCCGCGGTCCAACTCGCAATCTCGATGTCGATCAGATTGCCGTTGCTGTCCACCACGCGCACGTCGCGTCCTTCGGTGGAGGGATCGTGCTTGCAGTCCGGCGCGAGTAAGGCGATGCGAACGGGAAAGTTCTCGAGATCGGAGGTGATGAGATCGGCGTTGATGTCGATGCGGTGGCGGACTCTCCAGTCGGCGTTCCACCATTCGTCGGCGATGGCGGCGCCGAATGAAAAAAGCGTGATGACGGCGAGACACAGTGCGCGCATTCAGTTCCCTCCCAAGACTGCGCCGGGACCGCCCACAATCTTTTTATACGAAGTGTTCCTGCAAGAATGCGAGATCGAGTTCCGGGTACACGGGATAGCGGTCGAGCAATTCCTTTACGCGCGCCTTCGCGGCGTCGAGCGCTTTCGACTCGATCGAGTAATTGATCTTGCTCGGTTTGCCCGCGTTCGCGCCCGATTCGACAACACCGGCTTTCGTATTTGCGAGCGCGAGTTTGATGATTGCCGCGATTTCTTTCATCTCGTCTTTGCCCATGCCAAGCGTAGTGACGGCGGGCGTGCCGAGGCGTAGCCCGCTCGTGACGAGCGGTGTGTTCTGATCGAAGGGGATGGTGTTCTTGTTCAGCGTGATCCCGCACTCGCGCAACGCGCCCGCGGCCTGGCGCCCGGTAAGCCCGAACGTCGAAGCGACATCGATTAACAGCAGGTGGTTGTCCGTGCCGCCGGAGATGACTTTCATGCCTTCGCGGACGCACGATTCCGCGAGTGTCTTCGCGTTCTCGACAATCTTGTGCGCATAGGTCTTGAACGCGGGCGTATTCGCTTCGGTGAACGCGATGCCCTTCGCGGCCATGATGTGCGAGAGGGGACCGCCAAGCACCATCGGGCACCCTTTGTCTACGTACTCCGCAAACTCCTTCGTGGACAGGACCACACCGCCGCGCGGCCCGCGCAACGTCTTGTGTGTCGTAGAGGTAACGATGTGCGCGTGCGGGAAGGGGCTGTAGTCGCCGGTGAACACACCGCCCGCGACAAGGCCGGCAAAGTGCGCCATGTCCACCATGAGTACCGCGCCGACCGCGTCGGCGATCGCGCGCATGCGCTTGAAATCGATCACGCGCGGATACGCGCTGTAGCCCGCGAGCAGGATGAGCGGTTTCACCTCGCGCGCCTGCTTTTCGATGGCGTCGTAATCGAGCAGGTGTGTCTCGGGGTGCACGCCATAACTGAACGCCTCGAACATCTTCCCCGACACGTTGTGCCGGTAGCCGTGGGTGAGGTGCCCGCCCGCGGCGAGGTTGAGCCCGAGCAGGCGCTGATTGCCCATCGCCTGGCGGATGCGTTCCCAGTCCTCGTGCGACAGCGCGCCGGGATCTTTCACGTTAAGTTCGGCCAGTTTCGGCACGGTCACGCGCGCCTGCACAATCGCCCAAAACGCAACCATGTTCGCGTCTGCGCCGCTGTGCGCCTGCACGTAGGCGTGGTCGCAGCCGAACAGTTTGCAGGCCTGCGCGCACGCGTAGGACTCGATCGTGTCGATGTTGTCGCAGCCTTCGTAGAAGCGCGTGCCGGGGAAGCCTTCGGCATACTTGTCGGTGAGGAGGTTGCCCATCGCCGCCTGCGTCGCCAGCGAGCAGTAGTTCTCGCTCGCGATTAGTTTCAGGTAGGCGCGCTGGTCGGCCAACTCCTGCACGATGCCGCGCGCGATTTCCGGCGCGACGCCCGCAACCTGCTGCAGGTTCGCGATGTACGCCAGGAACCCGGGATGAACACGGTCTGGATCGGTCTTGGCAAGGTACGCGGCAACGGCGCTGTCGGCGGCGGAAATGGAAACGGCCACGGGCGGATCTCCTGCGGTAAAGGGTGCGCACAACACGCCGGCTGGCGTGCGTACGCGATCCTACTCGCCGCCCGGTAGCGATTCAATGAACCGGGGGTTGACAGCCACCGACACGTCGGCGCGTCTACGGGACTGTCCAAGTGAATTGAAGATTCAGTCCATCAGCACGTTTTGAAAACCGGCTTGCTCGAAGTGTTTGTCACACGTTAATGCGGTGTCAATCTTCATTTGGTGCATGATGGAAAAGGAAATGCAGTCCGTTATTGACCAATATTTGTCGGGACGTTTGGTGAATAATTCGAACCCTCGGGAAAAATGTTCACTGGCCGCGGGAACGATTCGTGTCAAAGGATCGGCGCGCAATTCCAGAATAAGATCGACGTACACTTGGCGCCAGTGACCGCGAGACATGAGTGCGCCAAGCTCTGTCAGCACCTGCTCGGTTGTAACAATCGTCTCGGAAAACTGTTCGCTAAAATGAACCGCGTGGCTATGCCATGAATCTGCGGGATTGAGTAACGCCTGATAGAATGACGTATCCGCAAATACCTGTCTCACTGGGCATCCCGAAGGTACTTGTCGTGGTTCTCTGCCCAATCCGCAGGCAAGTCGCGCGCCTTGCCAATGACTTTCGCCAACCGTGTCGCGAGCGGCGCGCCGGGCTGCTCGGACGTCGCGGTGTCAGGATCGGCCGGATCGACACGGACGCGTTCACCCTCTTTTAAGGGCGTAGGTTCGTCCAGGACGATGACACCATTTTCGACATGGCCTTTGTACGGCATCTGGCAGACTCCAGAATCTCTTGGCATTTATCGTAGCACATGTCGCCGATTCTGCTCGATTGCACTGGATTCACGTCTGCCTTCCCATCCCAACAATGAGAGTCACAACCAGCGCGGTCCCTACATCCGGGGATCGATAGTCAGCAGCGCGAATTCGCCGCGCTGCAAGCCGGATATGGACTCTCGCCACGAGGTACCATGCCGGTTGCGTTCGGACCGTTGACTTCCTGATTCGTCGAACGTCGTTACTGTGCAGTGTTCCGGTTGGGATGCGAGCCACGATCTCACGTCCATGGAAAGCGTGACCGCACTTTTCTTCGCGCCGGTATTCATTACGATAACCAACACGCTTTCGGGGAGCACATACGCGTTGACTCGCGCGTTGGCGCAGGGTTCGGACAAGATACAGTCGCCAATGGGCAGACCGTTCTCGAAATGGTTGCGGAACTTTTCGTGAAGTGTCGCGCAGGTCTTGAGGGCGCGGCTGAGTTCCGGAAAGTCCGCGATGCGGGCGGAGCCGTTGATGCCCTCGGGTTTCGACGGCATCACGTTCAGGAAGAGATGGTCCATGAACAGCCGCTTTACGGCGCGCGGTGACGTGCCCACGTTAACGTTGAAGCGCGGAGCGGGGTAGGCGTTGACGAGCGCGCGCCAGTCGAGGTCTTCCGAAAACAGCGCCCAGTTCCAGGTGTAGTCGAGCCAGCGGCTGTCGAGGTCGAGGTTGTTGAGGTCTTCCGCGGCGAAAGTCGATTCAGGGTTTCGGGCCTTGGCAGCGGTGCGCACTTTACGGAATATCGTCTCGATGTTTGGCTCGTTTGGCGCGTAACGCGCCTGGTCCCAGGTGATCGACGTCCAATCGTTTTCGACGAGTTTGAGCAAGCTTCCTGTGACGTCGCTTTGCCATCCCGGGTGCGACTGGTCCGCGAACGAACCGCGTGACGCCTTTCCATAGTATGGGCGCAGCATCGGCACGTAGTCGGTGTGGTATCCCCAAAACTCGGCGGCGTCGGTCCAACCATACTTCGCGGGGATGGGATCGAGCATGGTCATTACGGAGACGAACAGAGAAACATTGACGCCATTTGCACGGCACTCGTCGCGCGCGCGGACGAACTCTTCGGCGGTGCCGAGTTCGGGCGAGTGCCGATCGGGAACCTCCCACGGTTGCCATAACCAGAGGACCATTTCGTTCAGCCCATGATCGCGGCATTCCCCGGCCAGTTCGGGCAGGTCATTGAAACGCCAGACAACCGTCGGATCGGCGGGGTCGGCGTTTGCGTATTGCTGCGCCATCCAGACGGTGCGAAAGCCGAGTGTTTCGCGCAGTTGATCCGGAAGGGGATAGGGCCGTTGGACGTTTTCCGCGATCCACGCGCGGAACGGCTCGATCCCCTTCGCCCAGCCCTGGCGATGCGGCGTGAGCACGTAGTCGGGGCTGGTCCACGTTTCGCCCGGGTCGATGGTGACCCTGTGCTCGCACATGAGTCGCAGCGATCCGTCGAGTTGCGACAAATGCAGCAACACATGGTTTGTCGCCGGTTCGCCCGCGTCGTTGAGCGGCCCCCAACTCCACAGCCTCGGGAACAGACTGAACCCGCCTTGAAGACTCCCGAGGTCCAGCCAGCGCGCGGCCATCGACTTGTCGTATGCGCCCGACTGCAAATCGAGCCAGTTTCGGCGCGACGCGTACCAGCGCCCGTCGTCTTCGGCCATTTTCAACTCGAGGAAGGGCTTTTTTGCGAACCCGCACGTGCGCAGTTCGGTCCCGTCTTCCCCCGCGAAGGGTTGCAGGCCATCGAGATCGGGAAACAACACTTGTGGAATGGGCAACGCGGACTGGTTGCTGACGGTGGCGGATAAGTTGATGGATCGACCGTCGGCGGCAGGCTTGATGGTGACTGTCGCCGCGACAGGTCCGTTCGTGCTGAATTCGCGGCTCGCGCCGAGTGCGTCCCACGCAATAACAACGCCCTCGTTCGAGACATCGACGCGCGCGCCGCGGGAATGACGCGTGCCAACGCGTAGGGGATCGAATGCGGTACCGGGATACGCCGCGTCAATCAGGGATGCGTTTGCGGGTGCGGCCTTCAGAAACGTCATCCCGTTGTACGCGAGTTCGCGAAGGCCGCCGGAATCGGGGTCGATTGCGATGCGAAGGCCATTGAGTTCTGCCTGTATCGCCGGTTCGCTCGCTGTTGCGTGAAGCGAGCAAACGTGCAGGACCAGCGTACACAAAGCCGTACAAAATGCCCGATTCATCATGCACCCCCATCCGCGCTCGCAACAACACGCCAAAGCTGAAATGCGCGCCGCCGCCCCGTTCGACCAGTATATTCGTAATCGGAGACACTATGAAATCGAACCGAAGCAACGCAGCAGTGACTTTACCAATCGTTGGCCGCCGGCAGAATCTCCGTTGACCACTTCTACTTACTTCGCCCATCGTGTTGCACTGAATTCTTCATATCTCCGGCGCGAATTGGGCCATATTCAATTGACAATGCAATGGAAATGGCGCAGATTGAACCGATATGTAGCCATAGGCACAGCGACCAGAGGGGCCACATTGGCCGTTGGCAACGCTGTCGTAAAGGCAGGTGAGAGGGCAAATGAACACGAACTACGTCCTGATCGATTTCGAGAACGTCCAGCCGAAGCAGGTTGATCGGTTGAAGGACGGCGCCTTCCGCGTACTCGTCTTTGTTGGTCCGCAACAGACGAAGATTCCGCTCGAGATGGCGTCGGCGCTGCAGGCGCTGGGCAGCGGGGTCGAATACATCAAGCTGGAGAAGTCGGGCAAGAACGCGCTCGATTTTTCCATCGCGTATTACCTCGGCGCGTTGTCGCACCACGATCCGACGGCGCAGTTCCACATCATCTCGAAGGACACGGGGTTCGACCCGCTCATCCAACATTTGAAAGCGAAGAAGGTATCGGTGAAACGCTACGCGGGCATCACAGACATTACTGTGCGCAAGCAGAGCCATGCCCCTGCCGCTGGCAATCCGATTGACCGCGTCATCAAGGACCTCACGCGCCGGAAAACGTCGAAGCCGCGCACGTTAAAAACCCTCCGCAGCTCGATCCTAGCCCACTTCAAAAAGGAACTCGCCGAACAGGAACTTGACGATTTGATGGATGCATTGCAGAAACAGGGCATCGTAAAAGTCGAGGGCGGCAAGCTGGCCTACCATCTTCCGGAGAATGCGTAGCTTAGGTTGAAGTACCGCGTACCCACACTTTCGTGCTACTCTGCATCTCCCCACTCGACCGACTCTTCGTGAGTCGTCATCGTACTCGTGGCTCGGTCCTCGACAATCGATTACGAATGACGAAGCAGGAGCACGAGCACGCTTTCGCCCCAATTCGCATCGACTTCGGGTGATGCTCCGCGTCGCGTCCGTATACGCGTAGCAGGCCTTGGCGGTCGAACGGTCGTAAGCGACTCGCTATAATGTTCCTATGTCCAATACACATTCGCCGTCAGACCTCGGTAACGACCGTAACGAATCTCCGCTTGCGGGCTGGACGCCCGAGCAGATCGAACAAGGCAAGCAGTGGGTAGAGGCGTGGAAGCGCGCGGGCGAGGCGATGGAAAAACTGCGCGCCGAGGAATTGCAGAAGCTCGACGGCTACCGCGCTATCGAGATGCTCTGCGGCGACTACGACTACACGGTCGAACCCCGCGCGCCAAAACCGTACTCGGGGCTGGTCGAACAGCAATACTGGTTCAAGAAAGCCGCCGGTCGTGACTGAGGTCTTGCGGGCAGCGATCGAGGCCCAAAGCGTCTTTGACCGGCAGGACTGGAAATCGTGTGTGATTGGCGGTGTGGCGTTAGTTCGATGGGGCGAGCCGCGCGAGACGGTGGACGTTGATCTGACGCTGCTAACCGGGTTCGGCGATGAAACCAAGTTCGTAGAGGAACTGCTGCGGCACTTTGATGCGCGCGTGCCCGATCCACTGCAGTTCGCACTGGCGAACCGCGTTGTGCTGTTGCGCACGAAGTCCGGAGTCGGGTTGGATGTCGCGTTGGGCGCGCTACCGTTTGAAGAGTCAATGGTTGCGCGATCCAGCTACTACGATTTCCCCACCGGGCGCATTCGCACGTGTTCGGCCGAAGATCTAATCGTCATGAAATCCTTCGCCGGGCGTACAAAGGACTGGGCGGATGTTGAAGGGATAATTCTACGGCAACGCGGGAAACTCGATTGGGCATATGTATTCGATCAGTTGAGGCCCCTCGCCGATCTGAAAGGCGCCCCAGAGCTTGTTGCCGAACTTGAGCGCCGGCGAGACATACTAGGGCGGTAGAATTCACCCACGTGGCAGGTGCGTTAACGTCTTATGACTGGCGCGGGGGTTGAGAAGCGGAGCTCGGGAACGAGTAGGAGGGGTTAATGCGTGCTGTCGCCTGTGTTGGAGTAATCGTAATTGCCTGCCTCTGCACGCCCAGCGGCGTTCACGCGCAAGATGTCCCCGCAGATTTCCCGCGATTCATCGCTCCGGGGAATGAGCAGGTCGCGGAGAGTTTCCGCCGCATGCATTGGCTGCACTATCCCGGGGCGGGGCCGAAGGCGACGTTGTGGGACGAGTGGTTGAGCGCGCCGGGGTTGTGGCCGGGCGTCGCGACGGACAATCTTTCGGAGTCGATGCGGGCGCAGTGGCGGGCGGCGCTGGCCGGGCGGATCATGGACGCAGACGGCTACGTGGCGACGCACCAGCACACCTCGATCGCGCACCAACTCGGTTGGCCGTTCCCGTTCTGGACGCAGGGCAAGGGCGGTTGGGGCTGGCACTTCAATCTTGATGGCATTTCGCGCGCGTGGACCGGCACGGACGTCAAAACGCAGGAGGGTTGGCAACTCGCGGGCTGCACCGACGACACGATTCGCGATCAGGCGTGGCACGTGAAATTGACGGAACCGCATGCGAGCGTCACCGCGCCGGCGATGCAGATCGATCCGTACAACGCGCCGTTTATCCAACTGCGCTGGCGCGCGCAGGAACTTGGCGCGGCAGAGCCGTACCTCGAATGGACGCGTGCCGATGCGCCGGACTACGCGCCGGAGCGCCGCATGCATTTCGCCGCCGCGGTGGGCGACGGTTTCACGTACACGATGGTCCCGGTGTATACGCACCCGGAATGGCGCGGCACGATCACCGGCCTGCGCGTGCAGTTCGGCAACGAAGCGCCGGGCGGAACGGTAGGCGTGCAGGCGTTGTTCACGCAGTACGACACGCGGCACAACATCAACAACCAGAATTTCGTGCGGGGGTGCATCAACTATTTCAGCTATACCGGCGACCTCGCGTTTCTGCGCGAACAGATCGGCCGCATGCGAACCGCGTTGCGCTACGTGATGACGGAGTTTCATGCGGACCGGGAAGACCTTGTGCTGACGACGTGGGTCGGGCACGAGGGCACGAGCGGCATCGAGCGCAAACCCGATGGCGCGAAAGTGCTGCACGCCGGGCGCGGCATCGGCAACAACTATTGGGACTTGTTGCCGATGGGATACAAAGATTGTTACGCCACGTACCAGTATTACGACGCGCTGTTGTCGATGGCGCGGATGGAGCGCGCGATCGCGGAACATCCCGAATGGCAAATCGCCGGTGGCGCGCTTGCGTTCACGCCGGAGGAACTCGAGGCGCGCGCCGCGCGCGTGAAGGAAAAGGGGAACGAGACCTTTTGGAACCCCGCGACGCAACGCTTTTACTGCGCGATCGACAAGAACGGCGTGGGGTACGACTACGGGTTCACATTCCTGAATCTCGAAGCGATCCACTTCGGTTTTGCGAACGAAGAACATGCAAAGGCGATCATGGATTGGATTTGCGGCGATCGCATCGTCGAGGGCGACACCTCGCAGGGCGCGGACATTTACCATTGGCGTTTCGGGCCGCGCTCGACGACGAAGCGAAACGAAGACTATTACCTCTGGGCGTGGTCAAACCCGGAGGGGATTCCGTGGGGCGGGCAGGTGCAGGACGGCGGCGCGGTGATGGGCTGGTCGTATTACGATCTCATGGCGCGTCTGAAAGTGCGCGGGCCGGACAGCGTTGCGCCGCGGTTGAAAGAGATCGCCGCGTGGTTCGACGAGGTGACGGCAGCGGGCGGTTACCGCAAGTACTACGACGGTTCGCGCGAGGGGACCCTGCAAGGCGGTGGCACGGCGGGCGGGTTGGGACTCGACCAGGAATTCTTCGAAAGCGATCTAACACCGCAGATTTTTATCGCGGGTTTGCTCGGCTTTGAAGCGAGACCGCACGGGTTCGCGCTGAATCCGCGACTGCCGGGCGATTGGCCGGAACTGACGGTGACGCGCATTCGGTATCGCAATTTGGTGCTCGATGTGAAGGCGACGCATTCCGAATTCGTTGTGACGATTGTGGAAAGCAGCGGGGCGCCCGGAAGCGATTACACCGTGGTGGCGGGCGGTGCGTGGCAGCCGACGGACCAACCGCTCGCGCCCGACGCGAACGTGGGCACGAAGCTGCGATTCACGCGCCGCTAAGCAAGAGAAGCTTTCCACCACGGGGAGCACGGGGTGCACGGGGAACGGTATCCGCGCTACCCAAAGGAATCATCCAAAGTAAGAATGAAAGGTATCGCCATTATGTGCCGTTTCACTCCGATCCACTTTGCCGCACTGGCGATCGTCGCGGCACATTCTACGTACGCAATGGACCTTGTGTGGTCGCGGGGGACGGGCCAGTACCGGTGCGAAGCGACGCCGGTAATAATCGACATCGATGGCGACGGCTCAGTTGAGTTGTTGACCGTAAACGTCGGCGGGCAGGTGATGGTGTGGAACGCAGACGGCACGAATTACGGCGCAGGGCAGGACGGTACCGTGGCGGAATTGCCGAAGGGGGAATGGTCGTCCGCGCCGGTCGTTGTTGCCGCGCCCGGCACATTCAGAGTCGTGTTCGGGAATACAGACGGCTTGCTCGCGTGCCTTGGCGAATCTTTTGGGCCGTTGTGGACATACCAGCTTCGCGGAAAAACGCAATGGTCGCGGGCCGTTCCCGCGATCATGATGGCAAACGGACGTCCGCACCTGGTCATCGGGGACCAATCGGGCGCGGTCACGTGTTTGGACATGTTCGGTCAGACAAAATGGATACGAACGCTCGATACCCCGATTCGCACGTATGTAACGATCGACGCGCACAGGGATACAGGCCGCGTGATAGTCGCCGCTGGAGCGCGTGTGAATGCCCTCGATTCCACCGGTACGGTCTTGTGGTCGTACCGCCTTGGCGGCGAACAACTCGCGAAGCCGGAAGTTGTACCGACCCGAAACGGGAGGCAGATCGTCTGCGCGAATTCGCTCGGCGACGTAGTCGCGCTCTCGATGGACGGCAAAGAAATGTGGCGCACGAATATCGGCGGAGAGACCGACGCGAGCACCACGTACTGGCCTGATAAAGCCAAGCCACTCATCGTGTGCACGGGATTATGGGGCGATGCGATTGCGCTCGATGTTGACGGAAAGATTGTTTGGCGGCACCACTTCCGATCGAAGAACCGCGCGCGCCCGTTGATTGCGGACGCGGATGGCGACGGCGACACGGACCTCGTTATCGCCGCGTACAACCAGCATGTCTACGCGTTTGACCGCGGCGGCGCCTGCATCGACGACGTGCGTGTTGCGGGATCGGTAAACGCGTCGCCAGTTGCCGTTCCAAACTCGCGCGGCGGCAACGATATCATCGTCGTATCGACGACACTTCAAGCGCATCGCTTTTCTCCCGCGCCCGCGCGCGCAACGTACGGCGGCGAACCCGATCGGCGCGGGCGGATATTCGTGCAACAACCAACCGCGCCCGGCGACGGCGCTCTCGATGCAATCGTGCTGGACAATCCGTCGGCGCGGTTCGCGCGCGTAAACGTTTCGACGACCGATCGGGACGGCACGCATCTCTTTTCGCGTCTGTCGTCCGCGGACCCGATCGTCGCGCGAATACCGGATGGACTGCGCGCACGCCTGACATCAAACAACGCGAAGTTCTCGGTCAACGTTACCGATGCGGACGGATCGACGTTGCTGCAACGAACGGTATCCGTGAAAGCGCGTGATACCGGCGCGCGGAAGGACGACCGTGTCCGCGTGTGGGCGACACCTGCCTACGCGCCGCTCGATGCGCGCGCCGAGCACGAGGCTGCATCAAACCAAGCAGTACGGATCGGCCCGCTCTACCTCGACGAAATCGATCAGGGTGCGTTCGTGATCCAGAACGGCGGCCCGAAACCGATTGACGCCCGCATCGAACTCGACGTTCCGACGCGGGCCGTGCGCGAACGATTCACCGGCAGTATTGCGCTGCTCCAATTAAAGGTTGTGCCCACGCTGAATGGCGAGGAAATCGCGGATGCGCTCGTTCCTGTTGCGGAAAACGCCGTGGATATTGCGGCGGGCGAATCGCTAAAAGTATGGGTGCAGGCTGATGCGCACGGCGCGGCGCCGGGCGTGTACGAAAGCGGAGCAACGATTCGCTTTGACTATGGCGGCCCGCGTTCACTGACGGTGCCGGTAACGATCGCGGTCGACTCGCTGCGCCTGCCGCCGCAACCGCTCACGATGTGCACGTGGGACTACGTGCCGAACAAGTGGTTTCCGGAAAACACACAGGCCGTGTTGGAAGACATGCAGCGGCACGACGTAAACATCTTTCCGCGCACGACCGTGCCGAAAGCAACGTACGACGGACAGCGCCTGATCATCGATTGCTCGAACCTCGACGACGAACTCGCGCGCATTCACGGGCGCGGCACGTTGCTGTTGCAGGTGGCGGCGCCTCCGATCGATTTCGGCGCGCACGCGCCCGCCGACCCGCGGCCGATGCAAATCGAATATCTGTTGGCGTTGCGCGATTACCTGTTTGCGAAAGGGTGGGGTTACGAGACGTGGGCGCTGTATCCCGTGGACGAGCCGGGGCTGGACTACGGCGGCAACGCGCAGCGCCAGGTCGAAGCGGGCGAACTGTTCCGCGCGGCGGACCCGAAGATGCGCATCTACACTGATCCGGTGCCGGGCCTTTCGCAGCGCGACTATGAGCGCATCGCGCCATACGTGGACGTGTGGTGTCCGAACATGCGGCTCGTGTCCGGCCTGCTTGTGAACGACGCGCGCATGACCGCGATACGCGACAGCGGCAAACCCGTGTGGTCCTACGAATGTGTGTCGCAGGTGCGGTCGCTGTCGCCGCTTCGGTACAACCGCGCGAACGCGTGGCGCGCGGACCATTTTGGCATCGACGGCATCGGGTTCTGGACGCACAGCACCACGCAGGTCGACCCGTGGATTGCGGACACGACGAAGAACGACGAGTACGCGCTGGTGTATCCCGGCCCGCTGCCGGTGTCGAGCGTGCGGTGGGAAGCCGCGCGTGACGGCATCGAAGACGTCGGCGCGATGCGCGTGTTGGAAGACGCGATCGAGAAAGCGCGCGCCGCAAGTCCGCGCGCACGGGCGATCACGAACGCGGAGGACGTGCTGCGCCGCGTGCGTTCGAGCGTCATGGAAATGGCCGACGAGGCCTACGTCGAAAGCCGGGACTTTCTAAAACAGGGCGATCGCCAGATTCAGCACACGTGGTGGGATGCGCAGGCGTTCATTCAGTATCGCGAAGAGATCGCGGAGGCGACGCACGCGCTAAAGCCAGCTACGAAGTAGGCGCTGCAGAAGACAATGCGCGGTCATTCCCCGGCTATGTTGCCTGACGACGGTATGCGGTGATACTTCACATACATGAAGCCCGTGAGCAATCCGATGAGCAGTGGCGCGACTACGACAATGAGAAAGACGTTGCTCTGGACCACGACGCTTAAGAGCTTGTTCAGATCGAATGCGAAATAATTCGGGTGGTAATGGAGCGAGTTCTCCGCGGTGAGTAGTAGACTTCCGGAGGGATTCATCATCAAGATCATTAACGACAAGGTGATGAATGCCGCCCACGACAGCACGGCCGCGCGTACGTTTGCCCGCGTGCGCGGCGCCTGATCGCACCACCAAATCCAAACCAGACACGTCGCGGCCTGGTTAGCAATGCCGAGAGTAATCGCGAGGGCTACCAACAGGTTCTGTATTATGGGAAGCGTCTGATTGATCTGCGTGTAATTGGTCGGGACGAAGGTGATGCCCGGCAACATGAACCACAGCAGAAACACGAGAATGGTCGTGAGCCGGTATGTGCGAAGACTCCCTGTCGCGAACGGGCCCACGATCCCGTTGGTTGGTGAGTTTCGTGTCGAACGGAGTACGACGTACATCAAGAGCGGGACACCCAACGCCTCAAGCGAACCGCGTTGTAGAAGGTAGCCCTGATATCCAATGAGCCTCGGCACCTGAAGCAGGACCATCGCGGACATGACGCACCGAAATGCCACGTGCGCGGCGAGCGTCAGCAGCAATACCACTGCAATGCGCCGCCCGAGACTGACAAACATTCGCTTGGGGTGCGCGGTTTGCAGCAACGTTTTGACCGTGAACGCATCGCCGAAATGCTCGCGCGCGAGGACAAACGCATCATCTTCGGAGACGCGCTCTTCGCCGCCGAGATAGCCGAGCACCTTGTCCTCGATGTGACCGCGCAGTTCTTCCTGGACGTCCTCGCCGAGTTGATCGCGCTGCGCGATGGTTTCGCAGAGGTCGCGAATTTGGGACTGAGTTTCGCGCGAGAGCGGCTTATCCATTTTCTACTTCCCCCAATTTCAGCAGCATCCCGTGGAGGGTCGACCACTCCTTCGTCCCCGACTCTAGGGCGGTACGCCCCGTGGCGGTGATGTAGTAGTACTTGCGGCGGCGGCCCGTGTCCGCGTCCTGCCACTGCGCGCGCACCTTCCCCTCCTGTTCCAGCTTATGCAGGATGGGATAGATCGTCCCCTCCTGCCACGTGAACAGGCCGTCGGCTTCGGCGTTGATCTTCTTGATGATCTGATAGCCGTAACTGGGGTCGCGCGCGAGGACGGACAGCACGAGGAGGTTGGTGGACGCGCCGATGAGTTCTTTGGACGGGTTCATACCTTGAACTCCTTGGTATGCGGGGAGTATACCTTGAAGTTCTAGGTGTATCAAGAGGGAGGGGGTCAGGGTTCAGCGGCTGGGTTCGTTGCGACGCATCCGGGCGGGTCCAGATTATCGGTCACGGAAAGCATCAAGTAGTTATTGCAGAAGGTGTTATTGGCGCCGGGAAGGTGCCGGCCGCCGACGGTCGGGGTTTCGAAGGTTCCATCGATCTTGTAGGAGAGGGCAACGGAATTGGCGCTGTCGAAGTAGACGAGGTCGCAACGGCCAGGAGCTACGCCGTTCTCCGGGTCGCCCTCCTCGATGACGAGTCCGGAATCGCGCAGCTTATGGCGAAACGCTTCGCCGCCGTAGCGGCTAGTCGAGCGATCGCCGTTGGTGGCGGCCAGCCAAATGAGTCGGCGCCCGGTGAGGTGTTCGGCGCCGGGCTGCGGTGGCGAATCGACGATTCCCATGCACGCCTTGGGGAATCCCGGGTTGTGGACAAAGTTGTGGACCTGGTGGAGTCCGCCCAGCGCCATGTAAGGATACTTTTGGTTGCTTCCTTCGGTGGACGCGGGAACGAACGGTCCCTCCGCGCTCAACGGCTCCTCGATTAGTTCGATTTGGCCGGGCTTGTGTTCACGCTGGGTGAGGCAGTAGCTCTTGAACTGCCAATCCGGCGTCGTGCCGATTCCCGCATCCTGATAAGAAACCTGCCATCGGTGGGGGCCCGACGCCTTGCTGAGTTCGTGACTATGGACGAGCGCGCCCAACGCGCGTTTGCCGTGGTTGTCCGCGCCGTGCTCCAACAGGAAGAAGTTGCCGTTGATGAAGATGTCTTCGTCCGGGTTGCGATCGATCGCCTCGAAGATGTTCTTGATTCGGCCACGCACGCGATCGTTGTTGGCGTAGTAGGTTTCGAGCACGTTCATTTCCGTGAGGGCGTGCCGCACGACGACGATTTGAAACGTCTCATACGAGCCGTCGTTCACAATAGATTCGCAGCGCGCTTCGTCGAGGAAAAGCTTCGCGGGCTTTCCCGTGATGCGGTCAGGTTCCACGAGGTAATCGAGCGCGGCGGAAAAGTAATTCGGATCGCCGAGCCCGCCCACGGGGAGAATATTCAAAGTGTCTTCCGTGAGCGTTTTCCCGTCGCGCTGCAACGTGACGGTGACCGCGCATTCGGCGTCGTTCACTATCGGTGCATTCAATCGAATCCACACGAAGACGCGGCGTTCATCCCTGTCGCGGTGCGGAAGATCGCCGATTCTTGCGTCGCCCCGCAGCAGCGCCTCCCCGGACATCTTGTCGTCCTTGTAGACCGCGAGGGAGTCTTGCGGGCGAAGGTTCGATCTCACCACGAGCACATCGGACTCGTCACTCAATTGCGGCAGTTGAATCGTCAGGAGTTGAAGGTCGTCGTCGAGCAGCGGCGAGCGGTCATACACGCGGCTGCGCCCGTTCGCAATCGCATCGTTCACACGAACGATTTCGCGCGCGCCGCGCGACCGCGCGGCCGTATCGCTCACGTCGATGACGCCGTCGTCGTTCACGTCGGCCAGAATCACGAGCCGACCCGGCGAAGGCATATCGATGACGCGCACGATCTTCCAAGGCTGAAGCATGCCGCGCCATATCGTGTCGGCTTCCGCGTCGGTGTAGGTCTTCTGAATTCTGCTGGGATGCAGTGGGCTTGCCGTGCGACTCGTCGGCGAAAAATACGGTCGAAGGAGAGCCAACGCGGCGAGAACGAGCAGCGCGATCGGCAAGATGCGCCGCACGAACGCGCCACGAGTTAGCGTTCGACCATCGGGCATGTGTCAGGTCCCGGATTTCCGCGCGCGACAAGTGCGGCGGCGACGGATATGGAAAAACCGAGTCGCCTGCTTTTTGCCTGCACGAGTCGCTCTAGCGCCGCCAATCGCTCGCACGAATCGAATTACGGTTCAAGAAGTGCGCACGGTCCGGGGTCGCTCATGACGCTGCAACCACCCCCTTCAACAATCGTGCAGAAGAATTCGTCACACGGCTCGCACGTGCCGCTTTCGCAGACCAAATCATTGGGTTTGCTGGAACCGCTCAAATTCAACTGGTTCACTGCGAACTCGGCCCGGGTCGCGTACATCAGCGGATGCGGCCCAAAAATCCCCCCCTTTTTTCCTTTCGTGACGGCGAGTACATGCTTTGCGGAAAGATCGCCGGCAGTCTTTGTATAGAGGTCTTTCAGTGTGTCCTTTCCACAATGATTTCCATGCACCAACGTGTCGGTCTTGCTTGTGTCTTCGTCCAGTGCATCTTTCGCACCGTTCCATGTCGATGATTTCTGAAGACAGAACGCCAACCAAATCGTATTCGCGTTAACATCGAATATCTTGCCGGCAAGCTCCAGGTCAACCTCGATCTTTTGCGTGAATAACTTCTTGACCGTCGCCTTCGACACTTGGTCAATGATGCCCTGCAGGACTTCGGAAATTGCCGATGCCTGCGGGCCGGTTAGCGTGCCGGCCGTCGTTGCAGCGTCGATATTGGCTTGGAGTTCCGGCTGTAGCGCGCTCAGCCTTTTCGTAAAAAGGTCCTTGAGCTTGATGTTCCCGTAGACGGCCATCGATCGATCGTACATACCTTTCCACTCGGGAGTGGGTTCCGCTCCTTCCGATCGAACGGCAACACCTGCCGTGCCCGCGGCTACGATAGCGGCTCGCTTGAAGAACTCGCGCCGAATCATGCCAACCAGCGTCGAGCCGCGAACTTCTTTGTCATTCCCGATGTTCATTGTCTTCTCCTTCTTGTGAAATGGGACATGCCCCAGCAAGCAATCACCCCATAAAGAGCGTGGCATTCAAAAAGGCGTCAGATTCAAACGAAGGTTATTCACGAAACCTCTCACGCTGAAGATTTTCTCTGCAAGATGCGCCGAAGCGGTGCCGCGAGAAGTCCGAGAAGCAGGTCTTTGTCTATCATTCGGCATCTGACCCGTGCCAACAGAAGCGGCGAGGGACAGCACCCCCGTGTCTACACTCGTGGCTTAGATTAGCTCGCACCCCGGCGCGACATTAGCATATTATTGCCCAGATGTGAAGCGTTAACTGTTCCGCTTGCCCGTTCACGGCCTGGGACTTGGCAGCGCCCTGGCATCCAAACAGCCACGATTGGTTGACTTCCGGCGGCGCCGTTTGCTAGCCTATCGCACTGTTTCGACCTGTTTTCGTGGGGCGGTAGCTCAGTTGGGAGAGCGCTGCGTTCGCAATGCAGAGGCCGAGGGTTCGACTCCCTTCCGCTCCACCATTCTTGCCTTTTCCGTGCCGCCGGGGCCATTTCGGGAGTCACGCCATGAAGCACATCCGCCGGATAAGTGTCACGCCCGCGCCCGCGTTCGAGGTGCAGCCCAACCTGTTCCTGCGGCTGCTGGAACTCCTGCTGCAACGCGTGGTCGTCGCGCAGTTGCAGGAAAAAAAGGAACAAAAAGCCGCCGCGGAATAGCCGCAGCCACGAGTTCGCGATGGACGGCTCGCGCGTTGGCGCCCCAAGCGGAAACTCGACCACCTATCACTACAACGGCGCCGTCTTCAGCAACTCCCGCCCCATCCCTACCTTCGACAACGACGGCAAACCGGTGAGGACGTATTCGGGCAAGAATTGTGCGCAGATACTTGTCCTGCCCTTCCCGGATGCGGATGGGGACGGTATCTGCGACTAGCGCCCTTGGAGTTCGTGTACGTTTCTCTGCAACAGCGAGTCACGGCACCAAATGTCGCGGAGCTTGGAGCGTAGCGCTGTAGCGCGTTTACATACGATGCGAAGTCGCCGCAGTCGCTTTTCGACGCTGACCGCAGCGTGAATCCTCGCTGATGCCTAGATTCCCTACCGTGATTCTGGCAATGCATCGAATCGATGGAATTCTTCCCAGATTGGCGGGGGACCAACTGCCCGCTGTGGCAGGGTCCGTGCATCCCGTTGCAGGACGATCGGCTTTCGCGAGAGCGGCATGACGATGAAGACGTATGGACTCACCCTGTCGCCCGATGGTCCGGTCTGGTAGGTGAGCAAGTCAAGTCTAATTGTAGTTTCACTTTCACTGTCTGTCGCATCTACCACTTTGATTCCCTCCATGTTCCACGTCGCGCCGAGAAAGACCGCGATGAGCATGTAGTTTGCGAAATCAATGACCGGCGTTTGTTCGGAATCGAAAACTGTTCCCGGCTTGGTTTGATTCGCCCTGTGCCGTTTCCATACCGGCTCCCATTCGTCCTGCGATGTAAGCCGAAGATTCTCCGGCTTTTCAATTCCGCTGGCCGATCCCGTCAAGACCACAATCGGGTGCAGTTCTTTGGAATGGTCGCCGGCCGGTGAGAGCAGCACAAGGCCAAGCAAGCCCAATGCGATACGCGGTGTGATCACTGTGCTGCCCTCCATCGTCGTTCGTGAACTGGCCCCTCGCCGTATCCGCGAACCGCTTGCGCCACCATACACATTGAAGTAGCATACTTCGCACGGTGTCTTCGTTGCACTTCGCAATCGCCGAGTAGTAAGGCGTTCCCGAACTCGAATCGCACTTCGAAAGGGCCGTCCGTCCCCTACCGCTGGACTAATTTGCAGTAATTTGGGAGACCTGTTGTGTGTCGTATCGTGGCGATTGTGATTGCCCATTTCGCGGCGATTGGCGCCCTCAGCGCCGATCAAGCGTTTGTTGTCGACATACCGACAACAATTCGGTTCGTCAATGTACATACGAACAATCCAGTTCCACATCTCCGTTTCCGCTGGATGGAAGGCCGTCCGAGCTTGCCGGAGTATGTGACCGACGCCGAGCGCGCGAAGTGGAAAGCGGCGGTAACCGATCAAAACGGTGAGTACCGCATGTTGTATTCGGGTGAGGAATTGATGTCGGTCGAATCGCTCGAATCCGGCCTCGTCACGGAGCAAAATCCGCCACACCTGTGCTGGTTCCCATCGCGTGCAGGAAAGACTACGTTCACTGTGCGCGTCGGCCCGCCATGCTCGCTTTCCGGACGTGTGTTTGATACGGAAACCGAGTCAGGCATTGCCGGTGTCGTCATTACGCTCGACGAGATTTCAGGTGACTGTGAGTACGATGCCGTGACGGATGCCAACGGACAGTACCAGTTCAAACGACTGCTGCCCGGGCGTTATTACGTCAAGCGTTCTGCGACGGACGGTTTTGACGATGCCCCCAAGTTCCGTGGGTTACACTTTCTGGAGGCGAAGATCGGGTTCAAGATTGCGGACGCCGATTTTCCGCTCGCCCGCACATCGAATGGTTCCATAAGTTCTCATCAGAGAACACGTCTCGAATCCCTCGCTCCACCCACGCCCTCTGTAAGTCCACGAACAGTTCGCGGCAGGCTCTTTGACTCCGACGGCGAACCAGTTGAAAAAGCCAGAGTGTTTTTCCTGGCTAATAGGCCTGCAGTAGTGACAGATGCAGGAGGGCGGTTCACGATTAATGAACTACCTGCCGGAACGTATCCCCTCGAAATCCGTCACGGCAATCACGCTTTTAGAGGCTACCGGCTGGAAACAGGCGCTCGGCGCGTCGCACTCGTTCTTAAGGACCCGGAGCCGCTCGCGCTCACACCTCAGCGAGTTCCGACGATGGACGGCGGCGCGCGCTACCCATTTTCGGTGTTCGTTGTTGACGCCAGAACCCAAATACCGATCCAACATTATGTCTGCGGATCGACGCCACTTTCAGATTGGTTCACTAGGCAAGATCTTTTTGGTGGAGGTCATAATGTGTTTACGGCGGACGGTATGCACACGGTCAGTAACGCCGTCTGGTATTCGCCGTATCGGGTAAGCGTCGCTGCCAGGGGTTACGCAACAAGCAGTCAAGTTCACACGATTAGTCTGGAGCCACAACGTTTCAGCGGGCCAAACTTGTTCTTCAAAATGTACCAGGAAGCCGTCGTGAACGGACGTGTTCTTGCACCGGACGGCAGTGCGGTCTCCGGCGCGCGAATCGTCGCAGACGCACGCCCCGGTCCGGAGTGGTTCCCACCGTTCAGATCGCAACGTTCCATCGCAGTCACCAGCCCGGACGGCACATTCGCCGTCAACGACTTGCCCTTGATACCAGTCACGCTGACCGCCTTCGACGATCAATGGGGTCGCTCGACCATGCAGGTTACTCCGGTGTCCGGTGCCGCGACAAACGTGGAATTCCGCTTCATCCCAACCGGTTTGCTGGACATCGACGTCCTGTGCGGCGATGCCACGCAGTCCGACGCGAGGGTGTATCTTACGTTCGACGACAAACGTGCACAGACCGAGACCGGCGGGGAATACAAAACCGACCTCACGGGCAGTGTCTATCTGCCGCACGTAATTCCGTCCCAAGGCATAGCCCGAGTAGTCTTAAGACCCCCCAACGCCCCGTTCGAGCGCGTTCGCGCGTTTCCCCTTATCGTCTCCGAGAACGAATTCGCGAACCTGCTCTGCGTGTTCGCGCCGGGGTGCGCTGCGCTTATCATCCGGATAGACTGTCCGGACGACGAGCTTCTCAATGCAAACCTATCGTTGCGCTATCCCAAAACAGGGGACGCCCTTATGACCGATTCCCAGAAGGGCGGCGAGGTAATCTTGAACAATTTGCCCGCCGGGCGCGCTACCGCAACGTTCACCATACGAACGAGTTCGGGACTGTACATCCGAACACTTCCGCTAAACCTCAAAGCCGGCTCCCTCGGGCAGGCCGTAGTGTCACTGCCCGGGTACGCCTTGCGCGGGCAAAAGGATTGAAGTAGCATAACGGTGTCTAGCTGTGCCTGTTGAACGCAATCGGTTGACGGCAGAGGGTTTCCGACATGGATCCGCGTTTGGAGAGAGTAATCCAGTCCCGCCGGGAGTTTTTGGCCACGTCGGCGAGCGGGTTGGGCGGGTTGGCGTTGGCGTCGTTGTTGGCGCAGGAGGGGTATCTCGCACACGCGGCGGAGCCGCCGCAAATCGCGAACCCCCTCGCACCGAAATCGCCGCATTTCGCGCCGAAGGCGAAGGCCTGCATTTTCCTGTTCCAGGCCGGCGCGCCGAGCCAACTTGAATTGTGGGACCCGAAACCGAAGCTAAACGAACTTGATGGCCAGCCGATGCCGGAATCCATGACGAAGGACGTCCGCTTCGCGTTCATTCAAAAAGACACCGCGGTGCTGAAAGGCACTGAGCGCACCTTCAAGAAGTATGGCGATTGCGGGATCGATCTGAGCGATCTTCTGCCGCACCTCGGCACGGTGGCGGACGATATCTGCTGGATTCGGTCGATGCACACGGACGCGTTCAACCATCACCCCGGCCAGTTGATGATGAACACGGGTGTGATGACGTTCGGCCGCCCGGTGATGGGGGCGTGGATCAACTACGGCCTTGGTTCGGAGAGCGACAACCTGCCGGGCTACTGCGTGCTCACGGCAGGACGCGGCACGAGCGGCGGCGCGTCGAACTGGTCGAGCGGGTTCCTGCCGTCGACGTTTCAGGGCGTGCTGTTGCGCAACCAGGGCGATCCGATTCTCAACCTCAGCAACCCTGGCAACCTGCCGCACGACTGCCAGCGGCTCGGGCTCGATACGATCCGCGATCTCAACCAGATGCACTACGAGACGATCAACGATCCCGAGATTCTGTCGCGCATCGCGTCGTACGAACTCGCGGGGCGCATGCAGGCCGAAGCGCCGGACCTCATCGACATTTCCGACGAGTCCCCCGCGACGCTCGAGTCCTACGGCGTCAACCGGCGCGAGCCGGAAGAATGGAAGAAATACCGCAGCGGCGGGCCGGACGAGTTCCAGACCTACGCGTTCAATTGCCTGCTGGCGCGGCGCATGGTCGAGCGCGGGGTGCGATTCATCAGCATCTACCACGAGACCTGGGACCATCACGAAGGCATCAGCGAGCGCCTGCCGTTCAACTGCATGATGTGCGACCAGCCTATCGCCGCGTTGATAAGAGACCTCAAACAGCGCGGGCTGTTCGAATCCACGCTGGTCGTGTGGGCGTCCGAATTCGGGCGCACGCCCCTCGGCGAAAACCGCGCAGGGTTCCGCAAACCGAACACGGGCCGCGATCACCATCCTTTTGCGTTCACCATCTGGTGCGCCGGCGGCGGTATCAAGGGCGGCCAAGTCATCGGCGAGACGGACGAGATCGGCTGGAACATTACAAAGGACCCGATCCACATCAACGATCTTCACGCGACTTTGCTGCACCTATTCGGACTGAACCATCTGGAACTCACCTATCGCTATCAGGGCCGGGATTTCCGTTTGACGGACGTTGCCGGCAAGGTCGTGGATAGGATGTTGGCGTAGCGGATTTCCTATACGTCGTATAGGTCTTATACGACCTATTCTTCCCGTTCCCGCGAATACATTCTTGCAATGCCCACGCAAGAACTCATTTGTAGCGAAGTCTGGGGCAGCAACGGCAATGCGAGCATTGACCTCGTGTTGCCGGGCTTGCGCGGCGTGTTGTACTCGCGCACTCGACTACTTATCGTGTTATTCGTGCTCGTGCTCGTGCTCGTGCTCGTGCTCGTCATCGTAATCGATACTCGTCTTTCGATCCGATCGATCCACGATTACGATGACGAGCACGTGGGACTACTGCGCGGAGCTCGATTGTGGGACCCGCTATCCGCGCTGTTCGCGTTTGAGCAGTTCAGCCTTTCGCCGCGTACCCCATCGGTACCCCCCGACACCGCCCACGGCGGGGACGACGCGGTGGCACGGAATTGCGAGGGCGACGCGATTTGTCGCGCAGGCGCGCGCTACGGCGCGTGCCGCTTTCGGAACGCCGAGCAAATCGGCGATGCGCGCGTAGGTCACGGTCTCGCCTTCGGGAATGCTGCGCAGCACGTCCCACACCTTGGCCTGAAATGCTGTACCGCGCACGTCGACCGGCAGCAGGGGCCATGCCGTGCGGCCTTCCACGTATGACGCGAGGGCCTTGGCCCAGTCGCGTACGGCGGCGTCCGCGCGCGTCACAACGGCCTTGGGGAATTCGGTCAGCAGGTCGCGCTCCAAGGTTTGCGCGTCGTTACCCAGGCTGACGTGACAAAGCCCCTTCGCGGTGGCCGCGACGAGGATGTATCCCAGTGGGCATCGCACTGTCGTGTAGCTGAGCCGCTGGTGTTGCGCGCCGCGCAGGTAACGCGCGGGAGACATGCCGAGGCGACGCGACGCCGTCTCGTACACGCGGCTCGGCGCTTCGAACCCGGCGGCATAGATCGCCGTTGTTACGTCCCCCTCGCGGTGCAATGCGGCCCGCAGACGGGCAAAGCGCAGGGCGTCCGCGAACCGCGCCGGTGATACGCCGAGCACCTCGTCGAACAATTCGCGGAGCCGCCGTTCGCTTACACCCGCGCTTGACGCGACCGCGCGAATGCTGACACGCGTGTCGCCGCCGCCGTCGAGTACCGCACACGCCGCCGCGACGATCTTCTGCGCCACATCGCGCGATGTCGCGGCCTCCGGTTTGCACCGTTTGCACGGCCGAAAGCCCGCAGCCTTCGCCGAATCCGTATTCGTGAAAATCACGACACGGTCAGGTCGCGGCCTGCGGCTCGGGCACGTGGGCCGGCAGAAAATGCGCGTCGACGTCACGCCGTAATACACCAAGCCGTCGAGCCGCCGGTCTCGCTCGAGTATGCCCTGCCAGACCGCCGGATCCGGCGGCGTCTCAATCGCACGCCGCGACGATCGGGGCGAATTCATCACGCACCTCCCGAAGTTCCGATGCGACCGCCAACAGATGTTCCGTCAGTATATCGGGTTTGGAGAAATAGGCTGAATGCCCCGCATCAATCGACACGACGCGCTTACACGGCATCGCAGTGTGCATCCTCCGCTGCAGCGTCACGGACACTGCGCGGTCCTGGAGCAACTCGATGTAGTAGCGCGGCACGGTCCCGTACCGCTCCGCGGTCAGGCGCAGCGGCGTAAGCGTCGGCTGCAGTGGTTCCGGCGTCAGGAGCATTTCGCACAGCGCCACGTCATCGTCGCAGCAATCGGCATACAGCGCCGGGCGAAACGCTTCGCGCTTCAGCATGTCCCAGCCTTCCTCCGGGTTGACGACCAAATTCGGGACAATCATCGAGTCCTTGTCCGACCCGCCATACTCCATCACGCGCGCCCCATCCGGCAACAGAAACGCTGCGAGATAGACCAGCGCGCCGATGCGGTCCGGATAACGCTCCGCGGCTTGGGATGCGACGATCCCTCCGCGGCTGTGCGCCACCAGCACCGCTGGTCCGGTGATCGTGTCCAGCGCCTCGCCGACTCGGGCCACGTAATTGTCCAGCGTTACGCCACCGGGTTTGCGCCAGTCCTTGCCGTGCGCGGGCATGTCCGGAGCAAGCACCCGGTGTCCGGCGGCTTCTATACGCGGAACGACCTTGTGCCAGCACCACCCCCCATGCCAGCTTCCATGAATGAGTACAAACGTTTCCATAGCGACCCCTTTCCGGTTGTGAAGTGCAATGTACGCAGCATGCCGCGTCTGGGAATAGCACGGCTATCCGGAATCGGCGGTCAAAGTGGCCGCCGCGCGGGGGCGATATCGGCCGCATCGGACAAGGTCGTGGATACGATGTTAGCGTAGGGAGTCCGCGCACACTCGATTTTTCCTTTCGTGCTCGTGCTACTGCTCGACTTCGCAATCGTGGATCGATCGGATCGAATGTCGAGATTCGACTACGATGACGAGCAAAAGCACGAGCACGTGACACTACTGAGCCGCGCCCATGAATACATGATCGCCATGCCCACGCGAGAACTCATCTGCAGCGAAGTCTGGGGCAGCAACGGCAATGCGAACCTTGATCTCGTGTTGCCGGGGCTGCGCGGGGTGCTGTACTCGCGGGCCTGTGGCGGGAAAAAGGGCGGCGACGTGTACTACGCGTCCGCCTGCGCGGCGGGCGTTATCTCGCGCATGTGCCTTGCCGACGTTGCGGGCCACGGGGAACAGGTCGCGCAGGTCGGCAACTGGCTGCGTGGCGCCATGCGGAGCACGATGGGCCAGCACGAGCCCTCGAAAGTTTTTCACGCGCTGAACAAACGCGCGTCCGTCTTCGGACTTGAGGCGCTCACCACGGCCGTCTGCCTCAGCTTCGACATGATGACCGGCGAACTCCGCTTCTGTTACGCGGGCCATCCGCCGGCGTTCGTGCTGCCCGCCGGGGCAACGGAATGGGCCGTGTTGCACATGAGCGACGATGCGGCCGGCGTGCGCAACGTGCCTCTCGGCGTTTCGGACGCCGCGGCTTTCGACACCGGCGCCCGCGTTATCAACGAAGGCGACCGGTTGTTTCTCTACTCCGATGGCATCCTCGAGGCGCCGGACACTGCGCATGCGCTCTTCGGCTCCGATCGATTGCTGGAAACGCTGAATGGCGCCGCGCGCCATTCAGCGGGCGAACTCGCGCGCACAGTCGAAGCGCGGCTCGCACAACATACCGGCGGCGCGGACTTCGCGCACGACGACGTCACCTTCGTCATCATCGAAGCCGGCCCCCGCGCCCTCGATTCTAAGCTCTGGCAGCTCCTGCGAAACCAATCGCGAAAGATGGTTCGACATCTGGCCTGAGTGCGCGCACATTGTTCCCCCGGATCGTATGAGCTACTATTGTGCCGGGTTGCGAATCGGGCCATTTAACCGGGAGAAGTCGTCATGCTTCACGGCCTGCTCATACTGTCTGTGATCGCCGCTGCCGCGGAGGAAGGCGCGCCGTGCCTCACGTTCGAGCGGACGAAGATATCCGCGGAATCGATCTACGAGTCCGCGTCGGCGTTCGACGTGAACAACGACGGCAACATCGACATTTTCTCCGGTGAATACTGGTGGGAAGGGCCGGACTTCGCGAAGAAGCACAAGGTGTGCTCGATCCAGCGTGTGGACGATTATTACGACGACTTCTCGAATTATCCCATGGACGTGAACGGCGACGGCTATACGGACATCATTACCGGCGGCTGGTTTGGCGAGACGCTCGCGTGGCGCGAGAACCCCAAGGGGCAGCCGGTCGAGTGGACGACACACGAAATCAAGAAGACGGGCAACGTCGAGCGTCCCTGCTTCTACGACATCGACAACGACGGCGATATCGAGATCATTCCGAACACCAAGGGCGTGTGGATTTTCAAACTCATCCGCGATGCGAACGGCAAGGGCACGGGCCAATTCCGCGAGACGTTGATCATGGAAGAAGGCGCGGGGCACGGCATCGGCTACGGCGATCTCAACGGCGATGGCCGGCCCGATATCATCCTCAGTCACGGCTGGCTCGAAGCGCCGGAGGATCCCTACTCAGGAAAATGGGAATTACACAAGGACTTCGCATTCGGCATGGCGAGTTGCCCGATCCTCGCGCACGACGTGAACAAAGACGGCAAGATGGACATTGTCGTCGGCATCGGACACGACTACGGCCTGCAATGGTGGGAACAAAAGATCGACGGCGACGGCGCGCGTTCGTGGGAGAAACACGACTTCGAGCCGAACCGCTCGCAGTTCCACGAAATCCAGCTCGTCGACGTCGATAACGACAACGAACTCGAACTCGTCACCGGCAAACGCTTCCGCGCGCATGGCTGGAACGATCCCGGCGCGCGCGATCCCATCGGCCTCTACTACTACGAACTCAACGGCGGCAACCCCGTCCGCCACACGCTCGACTACGGCGATTACAACAACCACGCCGGCAGCGGCATCTATCTCTGGGTAGAAGACATCGACAAAAACGGGTGGAAAGATATCGTCGCACCGGGAAAGCAAGGACTCTACTTGTTCAAAAATATGGGACCGGTGAAGTGAAGAGATTCGGCTTGGCCCGTACAGCGCTACTGAGCATTACTCGAAAGCCCTCGTTTCTCGCGACCAAGCTCCCTTAGTTTCTCGTGACCAAGCTCTGCGTGGTAACGCGCTCTTGAAAAGCTCCGCTTTGGCCTACGGCCCACTCGCCGCGTTCACAAAACTCCCGCACTCACCAGCGCCAACCCAATCTCATTGTTCAACTCAAACCCGCGTCTTGTCGGGCGCAACGTCTCACCATCGTCGGCCAACAGGTCCCGCGCTGACAACGCGCGAACCGGTTCCGCGAAATCGGCATCGAGTTCCCGATCAAACCGTGCGCGGTACGCGCTCCGCGATATCCCCTCGCGCAAACGCAAGTGCTGAATGACGGTTTCGACGCGAACCTCCTCGTCAGATAGCGGCAACGATTCCGACTTCTCGCCCGGCTTATCGAGATAATCCTCCAATTTCGCGTGGTTGCGCGCGCGGACGCCGTTCACAAACGAATACGCGCCAGGGCCGAATCCGGCGTATTCTTCGTTACGCCAGTAATGGAGGTTGTGGACGCTTTCGCGTCCGGGCTTGGCGTAGTTCGAGACCTCGTAGCGATCAAACCCGTTCAGCATTTCCAAAGTCACTGCGTACTGTTCGAGGTACAAATCTTCGTCGATGGCCTCTTCGGCACGTTTGCCGAACGGTGTGCCTGCTTCGTATGTCAAGCCGTACGCGGACACATGCGTGGAACCCATGCGCGTGGTTTCTTCGAGTGTGGCGCGCCACGCGCCGTAAGGCGGCGCGCCGAAAATGAGGTCGATGTTCCAGTTCACGAAATGCCGGCCGACGATCGCGCAGGCGCGCCGCGCGCCATCCGCATCGTGCCGGCGGCCGAGATAGCGTAACGCGTCCTCATTGAAGCTCTGCACACCAAGGCTCACGCGATTCACCCCGAGATTTGTCCAACGTCGGACGAGTTCGCCGGTGATGTCATCGGGGTTTGCTTCAAGCGTAATCTCGGTATTGTCGCTCAAGGCAAAATGGCGGCGCACCGCCGCGAGGACCGTTTCGAGATCGCGCGGCTCGATGAGACTCGGCGTCCCGCCGCCAAAGAAGACCGAGTCCGCGTTTCGAGGGCCATCGTATGCGGCGATCTCGCCGCACAACGCGCGGATGAATTCGTCCGGTACTACGCCCTTCGTCGGCCGCTTCACGAAGTCGCAATACGGGCAGATGGTACGGCAGTAGGGAATATGAATGTATACGCCGATCATGGCGGCAATTATAGGAGCAAGATTGATGACAAAGAAAGGCGATGCCGTCGCATCGCGCACCAAGGCGCGTCGCACAAACTCAGGGCGATTTCGTGAGAACAAAGTCACCCAAGACGAGTGCATCCATGCCCGTGCTGAAGAAACATCGCGCGGCGTCGGCGGGGGTATTGACGATGGGTTCGCCCATGACGTTGAAGGACGTGTTAAGCACCATGGGAACGCCACGGCGGCGCTCGAAGGCCTCGATGAGCGCGTAGTACTTCGGATTGGCGTCACGCGTGACGGTCTGCACGCGCGCGGTGCCGTCGACGTGCGTGATCGCCGGGACCTTTTCGCGCAACTCTTTTTTGACCGGATACACGAACAGCATGAACGGCGACGACGTGCAGCCGTCGAAGTACTCGCCCGCGCGCTCGGCGAGACAACTCGGCGCGAACGGACGAAACTCCTCACGGTGCTTCACGTACATGTTGATCAGGTCTTTCATGTCCGCGCGCGTGGGATCGGCGAGAATGCTGCGCGCGCCCAACGCGCGCGGGCCGAACTCCATGCGGCCCTGGTACCACCCGACAATCCTTCCCTCCACGAGCAGATCGGCGGTCCGCTCGATGACGTTCGCCGGATGTTCGTATGGGAGCTTTGCCAGATCGAGGAAGCGTTTGATGGATTCGTGCGAGTGCTCAGGCCCCCAGAAGGCGTGCCGCATTTCGAAGCCGCGGGGCGCGCGCGTGAGTTCGTAATGCTTTTGCAGCGCGGCGCCGATGGCGATCCCGTCGTCGCCCGCGGCGGGTTGCACGAAGATTTCGTCGAACGGCCCCTCCCGCAGCAACCTGCCGTTCATCGAGCAATTCAGGGCCACGCCCCCCGCGAGGCACAGCCGCTTCGATTTCGTTGCGTCGTGCAGATGCCGCGCAACGTGCAGCGCGGTTTCCTCGAGCACACACTGTAGCGACGCGGCAATGTTTTGATGCTTCCGTCCGATCGGTTCGTCCTTCTTTCGCGCCGCGCCAAATCGTTGAATGAACTTTGGCGACATATACCCGCAGCGGCTGCCCGCGAGGTAATGGCACTGCAACCACGAAAGGTCGATGCGATAGCGACCGCCTGGCAGCAATTGCACAATCCGTCGGAACTCGTCCGCATACTCCGGCTCGCCGTAGGACGCGAGACCCATTACCTTGTACTCGTCGCTCGCGCGCGCGAAACCGAGGTAATCGGTCAAGCCGGTATATAACACGCCGAGCGAGTTTGGATAGTGCTCCGAGAACAACGGCGTTATTGTCGTACCGCGGCCCACTCCCGCCCACGTCACGTCCCATTCGCCGACGTAATCAATCGAGAGCAGCGCAGCTTCCTCAAAAGGGCTGACAAGAAACGCTGACGCGGCGTGCGCGGGATGATGGTGCATGAAGTGCAGCGCCGCGCGTCTGCCGCAGAGGCCGCGCATTCCCAGGACATATTCCGCGTTGTGCTGCATCTCGTAGGCGATATACCCGGCCGAATACGTGGGCGACTTCAAGATTTGTGTTAGGCGATACGGTATCCGCTTGCCGAGCCGCAGCCCTGGGCGCATGTAACAGCAGACGTGATCAATGTCGTCAATCGAAATGCCGGCGGTATCGAGGCAGAACTGCACGGCCCTTCGCGGCACGCCGCCCTGATGCTTGATGCGCGTCAGCCGCTCTTCCGCTACCGCCGCGACCAACTGCCCATCGCACACGAGCGCCGCCGCGGAATCGTGCGAGTATCCCCCTATGCCGAGAATGTTCACGTGTTGATTTGTAAAGTCTGAGTTATTGTTACGACTTGCCACAGCATACTGTCATGTTGCTGACAAGTCGATCTGGCGGATCTATGGCTGCGCATGGTTCGCGGTAAGTGAAGCTGCCTAACGTTGAAAACGCAGTCGTTCCCGAACGCAAAGTCGTGCAATATCTGCTTTCGAGTTCTCACGCACGCGGGCGGCACAAAGCGGCGTTTTTCGGACAGTTTGGGTTCTCGGTCAGCGCATGGTGGGTCTTGGCGCACGCCATCAAGCGACACGCTCGCGAGCACGATGTCACGATTGTCGAGGAAACATCGTTTGGAATTCCATATACTATTGACGGCCCGCTAGCCGCGCCGGATGGCCGGAGGCCAAACGTCCGGGTCGGCTGGTTTGTCCGCAACGGATAGACTGCCCCAGTACTGGCGACCGCGTTTCCACTGCCGAGGACACGAGCATGATTAACGAACTTGATCAGGTGATACTGGAAGTTGACTTGCCCGAACACGGTCTCGAGAAAGGCGATGTCGGAACGGTTGTGCTTGTCCACGGAAACGAGGGGTTCGAGGTCGAGTTCATGACGTTCGACGGCGAGACCGTTGCGCTCGTTTCGCTCGCGCGGGGGCAGATTCGCGCAATCGGCAGCGGGGAAATCGCCCACGCAAGGTACGTTTCACACTAGCGGCGGGTACTGAACCGAAAGTCCGTGAACTCGCCCATGCGCTCGTAGCCCAGGCGCGTATACACAATATTTGGGCCAACATCCTCCGCGTCGGTAAAGAGGAAGATGTCTCGGTATCCCCTTTGCAGCAGGTGTTCCGATATCGCTCCGACAAGCGCTGTGGCGTATCCACTCCGGCGATGCTCCGGCGGGACGTACACGCCGACTACGCGCGCTGCGGTATCGGATGCAGCTCGAAAACCCGCCGTTGCGACTGCGACATCCGTTCGCCATACGAATATCGTGCCCGCGGCAACCTTATCGAGAAGGTCCGTCTTGTCGATGCGCACGATTAGGCCCAACTCTTCGTCGAGGGCCAACTCCCACGCCAAGAGCAGATCGGCTTCCTTTGGCGTTGCGAGTTCCGCGGTTCCCGGCGGCAGTGCAAACGGAAGCAGCGTATTCAGCTTGTAGAGAAATAATGGTTTGTGCAGCGTAATCGTCAAACCGTGCCGCGTTGTCCAAACCGATGCGAAGCTCGCAGCGAGTTCGCTTGGGCCATGGACGCCATTCAACATGACCGATCGGCTCGAAAGCGCCTCCACCAGCGCGTCAGAAGCGTCCGGGCACAACTGTGTCAGGTTAAGACCATACGGCGGAGTCTGGATCGCCGCGCCAACTACGTCGCCGCCATTGGCGATGATACACAGCAGCGGCGGTTCCACGTCGAGCTGCACTCCGTTCCGCAGTGCTGCCAGCCGGCGGCGCAGCACGCCGAGCATGACATTGTTTTCCGCCTCGTTGCGAAGCAGGAACGGCCGAACGATCGCGTCGAATGTGGCCAGATCATTGTAGAATCGAACGTCCATCCGCGCCTCCGCTCGTCGCGTTGTACGTCATCGAGATTATGCATACCGGATCGAAATCAGACGCGAGGCGGGCGTTGGCGCAGGCATTCGGCGATGGCGATGGCCGCGCTGACCGACGCATTGAGCGATGTAATGGGTCCGGAGAGAGGTATGCGCAGGTGAAAGTCGCAATGCTCGCGCACGAGCCGGCGGATACCCTTGCCCTCGCTGCCGACGACGAGTCCGATACGCCCTTTCAAATCCGCTTCCCAGATCGTTTTGTCGGCATCGGCATCGAGACCCGCGATCCAGAAACCGGCTTTCTTCAAGTCGTCGATGGCCCGCGTGAGATTGGTGGCCTGAACGAGGTCGATGTATTCCATCGCGCCCGCCGCGCTCTTCATTGCGGCGGGGGAGAGCGGCGCCGACCGGTCCTTGCCGAACACGACCGCGTTCGCGCCGCACGCCGCGGCGGACCGCACGATCGCGCCGAAGTTGTGCGGGTCTTCAACGCCGTCGAGAATGACGACGACGGCCTGGTCCGGAAACGCACCTTTGGCCCACGCGCCGGAATCCAGCAACGGTAACGGGTCCGCGTCCAACACGACGCCCTGATGCACAACGCCGCCGGACAGTTGATCGAGCCGGTTGCGGTCGCATTCTTCGATGGGCACGCCGTGCGCCGCGTGGCAGATGTCGTCAACGTCCTTTGCATTGCGCAAAAGGAAAAGCCTGCGCGCCGGTCGCTTTCCGGCGCGCAGGCATTCGAGTACAGGAATACGTCCGACTACACGGTCACGCAACGATCGCAATCCCGCAACGTCACCGCTGACCGACTTCGCCGAGTTCGTGCGTCTCCGCGAGCTTGTCAATTCGGAGGTTTAATACATCGATCTCCGGGACCCGATCGTCCATCGAATGCGCGTTCATGTCGCGCAAACTCGCCAACAACTCGATGCACCCCTCGTAATCGCCCTGCTTTTCTCTGCATTTCGCCAGCCGGTATTGGTTATGCAGATAGTTCTTCCCATTTGGATAGCGCTCCATTGCGTCGCGCAACACCATCTCTGCCGAAGAATATCGAAACGTCTTGATCAAGAAACCCGCGAGGTTCGACAACCCGGCCTCGTTAAATTCGTCCTGTTTCGGATCGACCCCGACCTGCCCCTCGGTGAACTTCCCGCGCAGAAAGCGCACCCCGCCGTCGGTCACCAGCCACCCCAGGCCAACCACGACGATGATGATCAGCGGCCACTTCAAACGACTTAAATCCATGACGCCCTCCTACAGACCGATGCGTCCCCTGACGCTCTCGACCAGCGGCGAGAGCACAGGGATGCTGAATATCGTTCCGACCACACCGAGAACGACCGCAATAATGAGAATAGCGACCGCCCAACCGAGTATTCTGCTGAGGAAATACCCCAGCCCCAATCCGCCCTTCTTCACATCGAGTTCTTGCGCGCGCTTCACGAACACCTCGTGTTTCTGTTTGCACTCCGCGCTGCAAAAGAAACCCGTCGGCCCCTGAATCTTGCACGCATTGCAGAACGGTTTGCTGCACTGCTTGCACCGCCCCACCGCCTCGACTGATGGATGGTTGACGCAAACCGCTCCCACACCTGACAACGCCATAGGCACTCCCTCCTCCTACGGTAACCCACATGTTCGTCGTCCCACACGGACACGCAGGCGCCGCGCTCCCCGTAGCACGTGCCTCGAAGGGCCTTGCAGCCCAAGGCGGTCAGTATACACCGAATTCGTGTTTTTACCAGTGGAGGGCCCGATTCAAATTCGGTTCGCCATATGGGGAAGCAACGGGTGGGGCGAGGCTCCGTCCGAGCCAAGAGTCAGGGCCAGTTGCCCAAGTCGGCTCGGACGGAGCCTCGCCCCACCCGATAATCCCTTCCTGATGTCTTTGTACAGGCTCTACTGGTTCCCGTCAATCGATTTTGTAGATGTTTGTAGCGCCCGGTCTCCGTGCCGGGCGGTATTCCACGTGACTGGGACCGCCAAATTCAAATGACGCAGACCACTACGCCGATTCTTCCGGTTCGGTCAGATAGTCCAGCAGACCCAGCGCCTCGTGCCGGCCGACCAGCGCGGTCACGTAGTCGCCCACGCGGCGCGACACCTGAATGGTGCCCTCGGCCATCGCGTCGCCAATCTCGCGCGCAGTCTCGCCGCCTTTCTTCGCGACGACGACTTTCAGCGGCCGTCCGCAGCAGTTGAACAGCAGTTCCATGACGTCCTCGCCGCGGTTCTTCGCCGGCCGCATTCCGAGCAGCACGCGCGGGGTATGGTGGTCGCCGGGAATCTGCACGTCCGCGGTGGTCATCGCAAGGTCGAAGCCGTGCTCCTTGAAATACGCGTTCACGTCGTCGGTTTCGTGCCCTTCCAATTCCGCCAGTGCCTGAAGCATCTCGACGGTTGTTCCTTTCTCCATCGCAAGGATCGAGGGGGTTTGCGTCGTGTTGTAGTTGATCAGCAGGCCCGCCATCGTCAGCGCAAGCATGGCGGCGAGCGCGGTCACCGCGTACTTCCAGTTTCGCCGTGGCCTGAACTCGGCTACAGGCGACACCTTCGCACCGACGGCCGCCATCGTGCGCTGCCACAACTCGTCCGGGCACTTCGCGCCGCCCGCCAGGCGCTCGCCGATTGCGCGCTCGAACTTGATCTCGCCCGCGAGATTGACCTTTTGCTCCGGCGTCAGCGACTGGTCGAGTTCCGCGGCTTCTGCCGCGGACAATTCGCCGTCCAGGTACGCCGTCACCAGTTTCTCGTGATTAGTCGCCATTACATCGTCCCTCTTTCTGATTGCTGCGTCGCCCCAGGTGTTTGCCGAGGGACCAACCGTGGAAACGACCGGACCACTCCCGCCTCGACGGCGTAATCCAGCAGTTCCTTGCGCAGTTTCGCCCGCCCGCGCGACAGGTGGGTCATCACCGTCCCCACGGGCATTTCCAGAATCTCCGCGATCTCCTGGTAGGAGAACCGTTCAACCGAGCGCAACAGGATGCACGCGCGCTCCGCCGTCGACAGCTTGCGGAACGCGTGTACGATTTCGTCGCCGCACTCCTCGAGGAAGGCGGCGGGGTCCTTGAGCACGTCGCCGTACCCCGGCTGCTCCTGCAGGGCTATCATGCCTGCTTCGGCGGACTCAAGAGGCGCCATCGCCCGGCCGGTCTCCCGGTTCGCGACGTAGCACTTATTCGTAATGATCCGGTAGACCCAGGCGCGGAAGTTCGTGCCGGGAGTAAACTTATGGTAGTTCTCCAGCGCCGAAAGCACGGCCGACTGGAAGACGTCGTCAGCCATGTTCGAATCCCACAGCGTGCGAACCACGTACCGGTAGAATTCATCCCGGTATCGCTCGACCTGGGACATAAACTCCTGCGCGGTCTCGCGCGCAACCGCCGCGCTCATCCGACTAACTCAATCGTTTTCAGTGACATAGCTCGTACCCACGTTTGCGAGACACGTCCGACTGCCACCCATCTATTCAGGAAACCATCCATTCAATGTCGCAACCGCATTTCCCGCCAGTCACCGGGACGGCGTCTGGAAGCCATCGACTTGGAGCTCGGCCCACACAATCTTACGCACTTCCGAGACAGGGGCCGGCGAGACCGTAACGACATTGACGCCGGGTTTCGCCGCCGACTCCGGTACGGCAAACCGCATTACGCGGTTCGCACCCACGATAGATTCCGGGGGAGCATCCACGGAAAGGAAATCGCAGTGTACGCCATTGATCGAAAGTTGGTTTGGCGCTCCGTCCCGATCCGTAACGCCAAGTAGAACGATCGCCTTGCCACCTTCCGGCACATTGCCGATAAAGAATCGAATCTCACCGTGACTGTCGATCGGCAACTGCGCGTTGTTCGACACGCCCTCGGGCACGGTGTCGCGATACGTCGCAACGTACCGGCGCGGTCGCGTCGTGACAAACTCCGGCGTGAGTCCTTTTTCAAGGAGTGCCCGATACGCCTCGACTCCGCCCAGTATCGGCGCGGGGTCCATGTAGTTGAACAGATACAACGCGTCTGCGCCGCGCGCCCACGCGCCCGACGCAAAGCCGTAGACGGACGCAAGATCGTTGAGCACCGCCTCGCCGCCGGGGTACGCCCGCACCAGCACTTCCGTTCCCGGTGCGATCAGGACGCGATCGTCCGCGTCGCCGATGCGCTTCTTCCACTCCTCCACCGGAATGTCGAAATCCGCCGTCGCCCAGAACGGCGTCGGGACGAGCACGTCGATCAACCCTTCGCGCGCCCAGCGCACGCCGTCCATGCCGAGACCGATCGCCGCGTCGGGATCGGCGGGCACGCGTGCGCCGAGTTGAATTCTGTGTCCGCGTTTCCTCGACCATTCGTCCGTCAGCGTGCGCGCATCGCGCATGAACTGCGTGAGGACCTCTGCACCCACGCGTTCGTGGCCCGCGCGAAAGTGATACCCGAAACGCATCCAATCCAACTCGATGCCGTCGGGATCGTAGCGATCGAGCAATTCCGCAACGAACGCCATATTGTGTTCGCGCACCGCGGGCATCGCGTAGTTCAGGGCGCGATCCGTCCAACTTCCTTTTGGTTCGTGCGGCACGCGCCAGCATTCCGGATGCTCGAGCCAGAACGTGCTGTGCATGTAGTTCGTCGTGTCGTCGACGTCGTGCACGTCGTTCATGCGCATCGTGAGCCACGGCGAAATCGATTTCTCGCGGCACCGCGCGATCCACACAGCATACGGATCGAGCCCGCGCTCGTGCAGCAACCGCGCGTTGTCGACCCACGCGCGCGCGAACGGAATGTCCGCGGGCACCACTTGATTCCCTACGTCCCAGATATCGTCGCGCGTATTCGAGTCGAAGCTCGCGCGCATCGCGTTCGGGTTGAGGAAAAGGTGCGTCACGCACGTGTTCGCGTATTGATCGACAAACGCATGCAAGCCCTCAATCGTCATGTCCTCCGCCTTGCGCGATCCGAAGAAATGACTGTTGTCCTCGTTCAGGATGACGATCGGTCTATCGGCTGCGGCGGCGATCACCGCCGCAAATATAAGAATTGCATTCACAGACGGTGTACCTCGGCCCGTTTCATCGTATCGGTCGCACGGGGCCCGCAGGTCTTATGGAGTCCCATCGCTCGCATTGCTCCCATCACTCCCATTCTTCCCGCCGCAGCCTGCCGCGCGCAAAAAAAGAACCGGCCCGGCGGGTGCTGCCCGCCGGGCCGGAGTATCGTTGGCTCGATGCGCGCTTAGTTGACGATCGTGATATCGAACTGTGCGCGACGGTTCAGTTTGCGGTTCGCGGCGCCGTCGTTCGCTACCGCCGGGGCGGATTCGCCCTTGCTCACGGTCGACACGCGGCCCGCGTCAATACCGTTTTCAACCATGTAGCTCTTCACGGCGTCCGCACGGCGCTGGCCAAGGCCCATGTTGTACTCGTCCGTGCCGATGTCGCACGTGTGACCTTCGATCACGACCGTGTCCTTCTCGTGCGCCTTCATTTCGGCAACGACTTGATCCACGACCGCCTTGCCTTCCGGCTTCAACACGGACTTGTCGAAGTCGAACAGGACGTTGTTGAATACCGGCTTGGTGCGGATGGTTTCTGGAGCCGGCGGAGGCGTCGGCGCTGGAGGCGTAGGAGGCGTCGGCTTCTCCCAGCAGTGATACACGACGCCGCGGTTACCCCACAGCTCCGTGTCGCCGCTGTTCGATGCCGGTTCCGTCGGCCACCACCAGTAGCACGAACGCGGCTCGCCGCCGCAAATCGCCGCACCGGTGTCAGGCTGGGGTTCGGGCGTCGCGCCGCTGTTCCCCCACCATGAGAAATCATCCCACTGTTTGGGGCCACAGTCAGCGGCCGATGCAACCCCCGCGAGGAGCATCACAGCCACCACCCCGATAAAAAGCTTCTTCATTTGGTCATCTCCCTTCTTCCGCTGGCAAATTACATTGCGGCTTACATTTAACCACAAAGGAACATGCCTGTCAAGAACGCTGACAGTACCGGAGAAAGATTTTTCCGGGCCAAACAGCGAGGGAACCGACCCCCGATTTTCGGCCACGATTGTCCTTTCCGCGCCACTAGAATACCAAATATATACCGGCAGGTACAAGAGAAAAGTGAGAACGTCAGGCAGTTTTGAAGTGTGAAATATGCGATGACTGGGGGCTTGGGAAGGAACGACCTGCATTCATTGATAGAACAGCGAATTTGCGTGTGGGCATCGAGGGCGTATTGGGGCGGCGGGCCTCGGTGTGGCTGGCGCAGATGAAAGAAGCGCGGCGCTGTCTCGCGACGAATTCCTACATCGTTACGAAAGGCTGCGCTGAAGGCCGACGACGACGCCCTGGATTTGAACCATGCGCGCGGGGAAGTGCATGGGTTGCATGGTCGAGTTGGACGGGCGGAGTTCGATCGTATCGCCATTCCGGTAGAAGCGTTTTACCGTGGCGTCGTCTTCGACGAGCGCGACGACGATGTCGCCCGCTTTGGGCCGCAGTTCGGGATTCACGATGATTGTATCGCCATCGAAGATGCCGTCCTCGATCATACTGTCGCCCTGCACTTTGAGCGCGAACGCCCCGGGCCGGGTCATGGACGCCGCGACGGGGATGTGGGTTTCGATGTTCTCTTCGGCGAGGATGGGTGCGCCCGCGGCGATGCGGCCGAGCACGGGCAGCATGCCTACGTCGGTCTGGTAAACGCCTGCCGCGGCTTTTTCGAGCACGTGGATTGACCGCGCCTTCGACGAGCGCTCGATGTACCCCTTTTTCTCGAGCGCTACGAGGTGGTCGTTCACGCCGTTTGTGGACGTGATGTCGAATTTTGCGCCGATTTCGGCGATTGTCGGTGGCATTCCGTTGTCACGGATGCACTGGATGATGAATTGCAGGATCGCCTGCTGCCGCTTGGTCAACCCCTTGGCCATGTCACATCTCCGTAATCTGAATTAAATTCCAGTCTTATTTAATCAGGTCTTATCGATTTTGTCAAGGCTCGAGGCGAGAGCGTCGCGCCTGAGTCCCGCGGAAAGGGCTGGCACGGGCTTTGCTCGATCCACTGCGAATTCAGGAGGTTTGCGCCATGCCGATTCCGATCATCGAAGGCATCCAGTTGTTTAACGCCGCACGCGGATTGATCCAGGAAATTCGCGGGAAGGGGCAATCCGCGCCGGCGCAAACCACGCCAAAAACTGTGCAAATACCGGAGTCAGCGTTCGCACAGCTCTTGCGCGCGCAGCTCCGATCACAACAGGCGCCGACGGTCGTCTTCGCGCAAAAGGCGGGTGAGACCGATACCACAACGACCACCACCGCAGGGCCGGTAAAGACGCGGATCGAGGAGCTAATTGCCCAGTACGAGTCAGAACTTTCCGAGTTGCGGGAGCAGCTTGGCAGTGCGTTCGAGAACAACCTGATCGACACGGCGCAAGAACTGGACCTGACCCTGGGCGCGGACGGGAGCGTGACCGTCGCGAACGATCATCCAAACAAGACGCAGATCGACGCGCTGTTCGCGGCGCATCCGATGTTGCGATACGGGTTTGCGCGGTTGGCGTCGAGTGCGAGCATGATCGAGACGAGCCTCGATACGTTCCCGCCGGGCCTGCGGAACTTCGGGAATCCCGCGCAGTCGGTAACTGATTTCGGTTCGCTGCTCGCGGGCGAAAATGCGCCGTCGCAATTCCACCTGGTCTTGGGGCCCGAGGGGATTCGGACGTATTTTGGATCGGACACGAGCGGGGAGACCGAGACGGTTGCTGCGTGAGTTTGGGGTAGTCCGAATTGGTAAGCCAAAGGACCGAAAGGGCGAAAACGACCTGAAGGGCGCAGCGCAACTGGTTTTCTGGTGCGCTTTTAGGTAAGGACGGTTACGCGGCTGTACGTAGTCCGGGGAATGCACTGCGCCTCGCGCGGTTCAAGATTGCGTGAACGTATTGCAGGGAAATGCGCCTCAAATGTACATCCCCCTAAATCCCCCGTCTAAGGGGAACTCAATTCCAACCAAACGGCGTCGTTTCGCCAATCCTACTGAACAACACCATGCTAAACGGTTTCGCTGCGCAAAGCTCGCAGTCCCCCTTTGAAGGGGGATTTAGGGGGATGTTACCGCGGCACGTGCATTCTTGAATGGGCTTAGTGGAATACCGCCCGGCACGGAGACCGGGCGCTACAAACATCAACAAAATCGATTGACGGGAACCATTAGAGTTTTTCCACTACTTTGAAGTTCGCCATCATGCCAAGGTCCTCGTGGGTGAGGATATGGCAGTGGAAGACGGACTTTCCGACGATGTCGTTGAACCGGATGCGAATTCGCACGATGCCGAAACCGGGCACAATGACGGTGTCCTGCCAGCGTTTGGGCTTCACAGGGTTGCCGCTGATTTGGGTTACCTGGAACGGGAACGTGTGCAGGTGGAACGGATGCTCGTGCGACGTGGCGCTGGTCACTATCCATTCTTCGACGGCGCCGAGGGGGATGGTCTCGTCGATCCGTTCGGGATCGAAGAGTTGACCATTGATGGCGAAGACGGGGAACATCTCGCCTGGCGGTACGGATTCTACGCTGAACGAGATCGCGCGGATGTTCTCGACCTCGTCGTCCTCGATGAATTCGAGCGATGACGGCGTGGGGAGTCCGGCCGGTAGCGGCATGTCCATGGCGGAACCCTGGACCTTGATCGTCGCCAGGATTTCTTCCTCCATTTCACCGTGACCCTGATCGTGCGCGTGCATGCGCAGGTAGTACGTGCCTTCCGCACCTGCCTTCACGAGCACGTCAGCGCGGTTGCCCGGCGCGAGGAGGATCATTTCCATTTCTTCGGGTTTCTTGAACGAAATGCCGTCCATGGCGATTTGGTGAAACACGTGGTCGTCCAGTCCGAGCGGCGTGAACTGATCGACGCCAGCCTGGACAATGCGCCAACGCTGGACTTCGCCCGGGTGCATGATGATGGTCGGGTTCACCTGACCGTTGATCGTGTGCTGGAGAACGCTGCCGGGAAACGACGCGTGTTCGCCTTCGTGGAAGGCGTGTTCGTCGAGGAGGGGTGTTTCACCGTTTTCGTCGATGCGGATTTCCTGGAGAATAAGGACGTGTTCCTTGGCTTCCGCAACCTCGGGGACTTCGTCGGCGCCGCCTTCGATGATGAGCGCGCCGCCCATGCCGCCCAGCATCTGTACCGTGACGGAGCCGTGGTGGTGGGGATGGTACCAGTAGGTACCGGTGGGATGATCCTCCGGGATAGCGATTTCGACCATGTTGGTTTCGCCAGGCATGAACTGGCGGTATGGATTGTCCGAGATGCCTTTGGGGGATACGTGCAGGCCGTGCGAGTGGAAGTTTGTGATGTTGAACCCGCCCGGAATGTTGTGATCCACCATGCCCTTCATGTGTCCGCCGTCTTCATCGTCGGGCAGGGCGTTGTGGATATGCAGGCGCAGAGTGTCGCCGGGTTTCACGCGCAAGGTCGGGCCGGGAATGCAGCCCTCGTAGGTGCGCGAACGCAGCCACATGTCGCCGATTCGATTTCGCGCAAAACAGACGCGCAGGTCCGTATCGAGGAGGCCGCCCACCGAACGGCGGGCACGAACGGTGCGGAGCAGATCGGCAAGGGGGCAACCGCTTAGGATTGGCAGCGCGATACCGGCGATGACGAATTGGCCACCGCGCTTGAGAAATTGACGACGATTCATGTCCACCATGGAATAGCTCCTCCCGCCCCCCGCAAGGCAAGTTTATCGCGACCGGATCACTACTATTTCACGTGGGCGAGGCGGTCCGCAAGGGCACGCAGGTCCATTGTGTTTCGGACCGGCCGGTTGTTAGCATGACGGCGTATGAGCATGACTTTTACGCCGCTGGCTTGGAACTTTTGCCCGATTTGCGGTGCGCCGCTCGAACCGGCGCACGACGGCCAGAGCGACCGGCCCCACTGTTCCGCGTGCAATCGGTTTTACTACTCCAATCCGACGCCTGCGGCGTGTTGCCTGGTGACGCGGGGCAGCGAAATTCTGTTCGTGCAGAGGGCGGTCGAACCGTGCAGGGGGATGTGGAGTTTGCCGGGTGGCTTCGTCGAACTGTACGAATCGCCGGAGGAAGCGGCGCGGCGCGAACTGGAAGAGGAAACAGGGTTGCGGGCACAGCGGCTGCACCTGTTGGGCACGAACGCGCAGAAGAGCAGGTTCGGCGCGGTCTTGGTTATCGCCTATACCGTGGACGAATGGGAAGGCGACCTCGTGGCCGGGTCTGACGCGATGGACGCGGGGTTCTACGCGGCGGACGTACGCCCGGCGCTTGCGTTTCAGGCGCACCGCGATTTTCTCGCGCGGTACGATGCGCTCGGAGAGGCGGGGCACCCGCTGTTGCCGCTGTGACAGGCGCACGGGCATCTTGCCCGTGATTGTGGGGCAGTACGCGCGTGCGAGGACCCGCGTGCGAGACGCCCGTGCTCCTTTGCAGACACATAAGGCGATATGGGAGAAACGCAATGCGAATCGTTTCGATCATCATGTTTGTACTGCTGCTGTTGTGTATCGCGGTGCAGTACAACGATCCCGACGGATGGGTTTGGGTGCTCATCTACGCGGTCGGGACCATTGTGACGTGGCAGGCGATTCGCGGGAAATACACCGCGTGGGCGCCGGCGGCAATGATCTTCTATTTCGCGGCGGCGCTGTTTTGGACACCGAAGGAAATGGTCGAGCATCCGGAGAATCTGTTGCTCGATTTGCGCATGCACGAGAAGGGCGTCGAAGAAGTGCGCGAAGACATCGGGCTGTATCTGTGCGCGATTTGGATGCTCGTGCTGACTGTGATGTGGTGGCTGAACCGAAAAAAGACCTCGCCGTCTCCGCCCGATCCCGCGCAGGATGACGCGATAGACAAGGCAGCGTGAGCATGCGCATGCGCGTGGCTGCGTGTTTGCACATGCTGTTCGCGGCGCTGCCCGCGTGCGCGGCGTTCGAGCTTGCGGCATTTCGCGCGGACGTGACGATTCCGCTGGGGCACGCGTGCATGGGCGGCGGCATATTGCCCGCGCAGCAGATTATTGATCCGCTCGAAGCGTTGGGCGTTGTCATCCTCGGCGGCAAGAAGCCGATCGTTTTGGTGTCGGTGGATTGGTGCGAGATTCGCAATGACGCTTACGACCGCTTTCGCGACGTGCTCGCCGACGCCGCGTCCACGTCGCGCGATCGCGTGCTGATATCGTGCACGCACGTTCACGACGCGCCCGTGGTGGATTTCACCGCGCAGAGACTGCTCGACGAACAGGGACTGCACCGGTCGTTGTGCGACGCGAAATTCGCGGAGGAGTGTTTTCAACGCACGGCGGCGGCGCTGCACGAGGCGATGAACTCCGCGCAGCCGATCACCCACTACGGCGTGGGAATGGCGGAGATCAAGGAACTCGCGTCGAACCGGCGCTGCGTGATGCCGGACGGGACAGTGAACTACCACCGGACCAGTTCGACCGCCGACCCGGCCTTGCGCGCGACGGATGCCGGCGAAAACGATCCGGTGCTGCGGACACTGAGTTTTTGGGACGGCGACAAACCTGTTGCGGCGCTCCACGCGTTCGCCATCCATCCGATGAGTTACTACGGGAAGGGTGGCGTGTCCGCGGATTTTCCGGGCATCGCGCGGCGCGCGCGGCAGGCGGAAATGCCGGATGTGTTCCAAATCTACTTCTCCGGGTGCAGCGGCGATGTTGTCGCGGGGAAGTGGAATGACGGCGCGCCGGAAAACCGTCAGGTGCTCGCGGACAAGATTCACGGCGGCATGAAAGCGGCGTGGGACAACATGGAGAAATTTCCGATCGAGACGATCGCGTTTCGCGCCGCGCCGATGACGCTCGAGCCGAAATCGTCCGCGGGATACACGGAAGCGGAGTTAAGGGCGCAAATCGGCGACGCTTCGTTGAAAACGTTTAAGCGCAATCTCGCGGCGATGGGATTGAGCTGGAAGATGCGACACGACGCGGGTCAACCGATCGAGACACCGTGCGTCGATTTTGGCAAGGCGAAATTCTTACTGATGCCGGCGGAGGCGTTCGTCGGCTATCAGCTCATGGCGCAACACCTGGATCGCAACAGTTTTGTGTTTACCGCCGGTTACGGCGAATGTGCGCCGGGGTACATTCCGACCGCGTTTTCGTCGAGCGAAGGGTTCAACGACGCGCAGGACTGGTGCTGGGTCGCGCCGAACGTGGAAGAGCCAATGAAGCGCGCGATGGCGGAAGCGCTGGGCGTAGCGAAGTAGACCTCTATGCTGGCCGAGATCGTCGTCGCGTGGATTTGCGTGAGCGCCTTTCCGCCATTGCCCGTCCACGACGATACAGTTACGTTGCCCGCGCAGAATTGGGAATTCGCGCCCGGCCCGCGTGAGATTGCGGTTTACATTCACTATCCCGGCGGTGGTCTCCGGAATGTAAATCCGTCGACCGGCTTGATGCTTTGCCTGCACAATTGGGGCGGCAGTGGATCGGATGGCGCGCCGAATCCTGCGCAGGTTGCGGATCGGTACGATGTGATCGCGATCGGTGTGGATTATCTGCAGAGCGGGAAGTGGGACCCGGCGGCAGGCTTGCCGTACGACTTCGGCTATCTGCAGGCGCTCGACGCGTTGCGCGCGCTGCACTACGTGTTCCAGTCGCTCGACGACGCCAAGACGCCGTTCGCGCGCGGGCGCATCTACGCGACGGGCGGGTCCGGCGGCGGCAACGTGGCGTTGATGGCGAACAAACTTGCGCCGCGGACGTTCGCGTGCGTGGTGGACATTAGCGGCATGGCGAGACTGACCGACGACATAGCGTTTGGACTGCCGGGCGGAAGCGAACTGAACGCGGGGTACTCGCGCGACCCGAACTCGATCGCGTACCTCGCCCGGCACGCTCAAGAACTGCGCGACATCGGAAATCCACAGCACCTCGCTGATACGGCGCGACTACGGACCCATACAAAGGTAGTCATCGTGCATGGCGCGGACGATGCGGTTTGTCCGGCGGAAGACGCCGTTCGAATGGCGAAGAACTTCGAGAGCGCCGGCGTGAGCGTCGATCTGCGCGTCATAACGCAAGACGATATTGATGGTGATGCAATCACGGGCACGGGCCATGCACTGGGCGATCGCACGAAACTGTTGTTCCGGTTTGGCGATTCATACATGCGTCCCGAATCGAAGCACATGCGCGCGATAGGGGGAAAAACGGACTTTGAACTTCGCGACGTTGTGCGGCTCTCAGTGACAGGCGGCACATACACGATCGATTATGCCGAGGGGTATCCGGTCTCCCGGTTTAATCCGTCGAAGGCTAACGGTGAATGAGCGCGCCGTGTTGATCAAAACGCTAAAACGCTACTGGGGCTACGACACGCTGCGCCCGTTGCAGGGCGACGCGATTGCGTGCGCGCTCGACGGGCGCGACTCGGTCGTAGTGCTGCCGACGGGTGGCGGCAAATCGCTTTGTTTCCAGTTGCCGGCGTTGGTGCGTCCGGGCATGGCGATTGTCGTGTCGCCGTTGATTTCGTTGATGAAGGACCAAGTCGACGCGTTGAAGGGGAATGGCGCGCCGGCGGAGTGCATTCACAGCGGCATGACGCTGGGCGAGAAGCAGGCGGTCGATCGCGCGATACGCTCGGGCGCGGTGAAACTGCTGTACGTGTCGCCGGAACGGCTGGTGCAACCTCAATTCATCGAATACGTCCGGGCGTTCGGCGTGTCGTTCATTGCGATCGACGAGGCGCATTGCATCAGTCATTGGGGCCACGACTTTCGTCCGGAGTACCGTCAACTGCGCGTGCTGCGCGACGCGTTTCCGGGCGTGGCGCTTCATGCATTCACCGCGACGGCGACACCGCAGGTACGCCGGGACATCATTGTCGAACTCGCACTGAAAGACCCGCACATCATCGTGGGGTCATTCGATCGGCCAAACCTCGTGTATCGTTCGGTGCGGCGCGAGGCTTTGATCACGCAGGTGCGCACCGTGATCGACAACCGCGCCGGCGACTCGGGCCTGATTTATTCCATCAGCCGCAAGAGCGTCGACGATCTGTGCGCGAGCCTGCGCGGGCTCGGGTACAAGGCGCTGCCGTATCACGCGGGGATGACCGATGCGGACCGCAAGCGCAATCAGGAGGCGTTCTCGCGCGACGAGGCGAGCATTATCGTCGCGACGGTCGCGTTCGGCATGGGGATCGACAAGTCGAATGTGCGGTACGTAATTCATGCGGGCCTGCCGAAATCCATCGAGCATTATCAACAAGAGACGGGCCGCGCCGGGCGCGACGGTCTCGAATCGGAATGCTGGCTGTTCTATTCGTACGCAGATTTCATGCTGTGGAAGAACATCATCGAAAAGGAAAACGGCGAAGGCGCGGCAGTGGCGCTGGCGAAGCTGGAGGATATGCTGCAGTTCGCCAAACGCCATCAATGCCGCAGACGAGCCGTGCTCGCGTATTTTGGCGAACGGTACGAGAAGTCGAATTGCGGCGCGTGCGACGTGTGCCTCGACGACACCGAGGCGGACGCACAGTCCGCGGACATTGCACGGACGATTCTCGGTTGCGTACGGCAGATCGGGGATTACGCGGGGCCGACGTTCACAATGCAGGTGCTTGCGGGGTCGAAGGAGGATCGCGTGGTGTCCAGCCGTGCGTCGCGGTCGCCGTCGTATGGTGCGCTGCGCAACGATACGGAAGCGACGATACGCAACTGGATCGAACAATTGGTGGACCAGGGCTACCTCGTCAAGTCTGGGCAGTACAATATTTTGAGCGAAGGACCGCGCGCGGCCAATGACCCGGAGCTTGCAGGTGCGCGGTTGACAACGGCTGCCAAGCCCGCGGCGCGCCTCCGCAAGCAGGCGGCGAAGCCGGGGCATCCGGTCGATCGCGAGTTGTTCGAGCGGTTGCGCGTGTTGCGCAAGTGCATCGCCGACGAACGGAGTGTCGCGGCGTTTCTCATTCTGAGCGATGTGTCGCTGAACGACATGGCCGTGAAGAAACCCGTCACGCTCGCGGCATTGCGCAATGTGAGTGGCCTCGGCGAGCGCAAGGCCAAGGATTTTGGGTCGATGTTTGTCGCGGCGATTCGAGAGTTTTGCGAGGCGCGGGGAATCGAGGGAGGCCAAACCGCTGCGCTGCCGGCGCGTGCGCCAAAGCCGGCGAAGCTGAATTCACAGGACGCCGCGAACAGGCTGTTCGCCCAACGGCGGAGTATCGAGGACGTATGCGAGGCGATGCAGCGCGCGCGGACGACCGTCGAGGCCTACCTTGCCGTGTACGTGGACTCGGCCGGGATTTCCGACCCCGAACCGTGGGCCAGCGTCGAGACGCTCGAGCGCGTACGCGCGGCCGCGGCGGACTCGGAGGACGGACGGCTCAAACCGATTTTCGACAAGCTGAACGGGGAGGTGCCGTACCTGCAGATTCGGGTATGTCTGGCGTGCATCCGGAACGGCGGTTGAAATTCTTGGGCGCAAGAGAATACAAGGCTCGCAAAGAGGAGGAATCCACAGATCCTGCCATGCGTCGTGTACGGCTTTATGGGTTAGTTCTTGCGGCCGATCTTCTCAATCGGAATCGGTTTGAAACCGAGCGCGATGACGGGCGAATCCGGTTTGAGCGTGAAGTCGAGTTTCGCAGCGTCTACGAACCCGGGGTCGCCTTCGGTGAAGTTGTCCTTGATTTCGAGGTAGGGCGTTTCTTCGGTGAGGCCGTCGGTGAGATCGAGCCAGTTGGAGCCGACGTTGATGTTGCGAACGACTTTGTTCCCTTTGGCGAGGGCGGGTTCGTCGGTCAGGAGCGTTTTTAGTTCGGGGTACTTGTCGGTGTAGGGAGGCAGATCGCCGTTGACGTCCTTCATGCGGTCGAAGAGCGTCGTGGTTTCGCCGTTGAAGTAATTCTTCGCCCAGCCGATCCCGCGCTGATCGATGTGTACGCCTGTGCCGCAGTCGATGAAGATGTTGTTCTCGATCGTGTTGTCGCGTCCGCCGCCGACGAGGACGCCGCGCCGCGCGCCTTGGCAGATGTTTCCGTAGACCATGACGCCGCTGGTCCAGTCGTCGAGGTAGACGGCCTGCACGTCGCCGTGGCCCAATTCGTGCATGAAGTTGTATCGGACGATGTTTCCGCGCTGCGTCCAGTCGCGGCCCATGTAGAACGCGCCCGCGTCGTGCGTTTCCATGCAGACGTGGTGAATTTCGTTGTACTCGATGATGTGATCGTTTCCGCCAAGGCCAATGGCCATGTGCGGCGCGTTGTAGATGAGGTTGTGCGTGACGGTATTGCCCACGCCGTTCACGTGGACGGCGGCCGTGTAGGTGCGCGCGCGGCGCCCGAAGTCGTGAATTTCGTTGTTGTCGGCGAAGAGCCGCGCGGGCGTCAGCGTGGCGCGGTCGCCGCCGGAGATCGAGACGCCGCCCGCGCCGAGGTTGTACATCACGCAATTCGCCACGCCGTTGTCCGTGCCGCCGCCAATACTGATGCCCGAGTCGCCGAGATTCGCAAAGGTGCAATTCTCGAACCGCACGTGGTTGCTGTTTTGCACCACCGCACCCTCGCCCCGCGTAAACTCGATCGCGAAGCCGCGAATGGCGAGGTGGCTCGCGCCCTCGATTTTGAAGATGGGTTGCTCGGCGAGGGAGACGTTTAACACGTCGTCATCGTTGGGAGGCCAGACATAGAGCATGCCCGCCGCACGATCAACGAAGTACTCGCCGGGCCTATCCAGTTCTTCGAGAACGTTCAGGACAAAGTAGCGCGCGCCTTCTTTATATCCGTAGACACCGTGCGGAGGGACGGTCGCGATTTCTTTCGTTTCCAGATTGATTGACGCGACTCTCTCGCTCGAATCCGCCCAGTCCCAGGTCCAATACCCATGCACCCAGATGTCGTCGTGAATCGTCCAATTCTTGGGGCGATCGCCATCGTAGGTGAACTTGCCGCCGTCTTTTCCCGCGGGCACAGCGGCGATCTTCGCCCAGTCGTCGTTAGGCCACCGTGCAAGCGTGAGGGGCTCACCGTCCGCGAACACTTCGAGCGGGGCAATGCCCGCGCCAAGACCGAAGCCGATCCGCTTGAGCGTGCCGTAGTCCGAAATCCCGGCAGTTTTCAAATCGTATTGGCGCACTTTTCCGCGCGCATCGTCGGAGGGCAGTCGCCGCGCAATGTCCTCGCCAAGAGGCACCGGCGCGGAAAGTGCGCGGCCCCCGGAAAGGACTGAAGCGCCGTCGCCGTAGGCCGTGTACACAACTGGCGACTGTTCCGACCCGCCATCCTGCGCACTCAGGTCGAACGATGCCGTGCGCTCATACGTTCCCGGAAGCACCCGGACCTCGATCCGTCCCGGTTTCAGCCGCGCGCGCGGGCGAATGTCGCGAAGGAGGTCGCGGGCGCGTTCGAGCGTGGCGACAGGGCCGTCGGAATTCTCGGCATTTGGCGCCTGCGCCGTTCCGGACCACGCATCGTTTCCATTCGGCGCTACGTAGACCACGAGCGCCGGTTCATCGGCCACACAACACAATGCAAAAAGACAAAGCCCAACAACTGCGGCAGATTTCATTACTACACCTCGACCAATTCGTATCCCTTGCGGTACTCGCGCGTGAAAAGTTTGTTCGCCTCGTCGTCATTGATACATTCGACTTTCTCGGTGTCGAGATTGAGCTTGCGCCCGACGCGGGTCGCGACGTTGCCGAGCAGCGACAACTGCGACGACAAGACGCCTTCGGAAATCGGCGCGTTGAGTTTCGAGGGGTCGTTCGCTTTGACACAATCGAGGAAGTTTCGGACGTTCGCGGCGAGATCGGGCCCCGTTCCGAAGAGTTTTGGTTCCGCATCGATCAGTTTAACGGTCGTGCCGTGGCGCCCGATTTCGAGCGTTCCCTTGTCGCCGTAGTACACGACCCCGTTGTCGTGGCCTTCGAGCAAGTAATCCGTCCAGAGACGCATTTCGAAGATGAGGTAACACTCGTCGTATTCGTAGGTGACGATCTGCGTGTCGGGGGTTTCGTGATCGTCGTCGTAAAACAACTGGCCGCCGGACGCGCTCACCGCTTTTGGCAGGCCAACGCCGAGGCCCCAGCGGGCGACGTCGACCTGGTGCACGCCGTCGTTGCCGATGTCGCCCGTGCCGTAGTCCCAGTGCCAGTGCCAATTGTAATGAAAGCGGTTCTCGGAGAATGGCCGCACCGGGGCCGGGCCGAGCCACATGTCGTAGTTGAGGCCGGCGGGTGGATCGCTGTCGGGCTTGCGCCCTATTGACCCGCGAAACTGGTGGTTGATTGCTTTGGCCACGCGCACCTTGCCTATGACGCCGTCGCGCAGCATCTTGACGCCCTCCTGCGTGGACGGCGTGCTGCGGTATTGGGTGCCATGCTGCACGCAGAGGCCGGTTTTTTTCTGCGCGGCGGCGAGGAGCACGCCTTCGCGCACGTTGTGGCAGCAGGGTTTCTCGACGTACACGTGCTTGCCCGCCTTCAATGCCGCAAGGGCAACGGGCGTATGCCAGTGATCGGGAGTGGCGATGCTGACGCTGTGAATGCTCTCATCTTTCAGCAGTTCGCGAAAGTCCTCGTATTGTTTTACGGGGGCCTTTCCGGACAGCGCTTTTGCGATCTGCTCGCGCCGCGCCGTATCAACATCGGCAATGGCAACAACGTCGCAATCGTCCATCGAGGAAAACACCTTTGCATGGCTTCCACCCTGCCCGCCCGTGCCGATGACGGCGTGCCGCACACGATCGCCCGTTGCGGCCTGGGAGACGGCGGAAGCCGCGTACATCGCCGCTGCGGCGCCGGACGACTGAATGAAAGAACGGCGAGATAACATTGGCATGACACAGTGCTCCTTTAGATAGAGTTGGCTGCAAGCCCGAACCACTATACGACACCAATGGCGGGGCGTGCTACGTACATTTTTCGGAGGGGAAAGTCGTCTGATTTCGGTAGTCCATTGTCACGAATCGCTATCGTATTAATGAAACTCGAATTGATAAACGGTAACCTGCTAGGCTTGCGCTATGAGACGTGACGGTTGGGCAACGTCGCACCGAGTTTTCAACGTGGTAACTTAAGAGCGGGAGTAACAATCATGGCAAAGAAGGCGAAAACTTCCAAAAAGCGGGCCAAGCGCCGCAGCGGCGAACAGGTGCAAGAATTGCTGTCGCAAGTGGAGGTCCTGAAAAAGGCGGGTGAGCCGTTGATGAAGGCGCTTGCGAAACTTGGCATATCGTACAGCAACTACAACTACTGGGTGAAGAAGCGCGGCGGGACGGGCGCGGGCCGCGGTAAAGGGCGCGCCGCGGGCGGTACACGAGGCGGTGTATTCTCCGTGCTCGATGAAATGCGCGCGAACCGTGCCGCGCGACACGAGTTGGAAAAGCAGATGCGCGCACTCGATACGAAGTTCAACCAGCTTAAGTTCAAACTCAGCCGCAGTTAGTATGGTCATTCCATAGGCCGTTTCAGCGCCCTTGTAGGGAACGCAGGGGCGCTGTTCTTTTGAAACTGGAACTCGACACAAGTAACGGGAGATGTCGCACAGCCGAACACGCAAAACGTAGTTACAGTTTTCCTTCGCGCTTCCACGCCGCGACGGTGCGTGATCGGCGGACGGCCTGCGCGGCCTTCACGCGGGCGAACCAGACATCGAACGGGGTATCGTTGCCGGGAAGCATCGCGCGCACGAACGGGGCAAGGTCATCGTCGCCGCAGCGATCGATAAATGAATCGTACAATTGCACGTGTAGCTGGAACCGGCGTGATTCATCCAGGTCCTCGCCCAAGACAATTCCATCCAGGTCGATGAAAAAGAACTTCTCTCCGTCGGGGGTAAGTATGTTTTTCCCCGCCAAGTCAGTATGAATTGCGCCTGTCGCGGTTAACGCGTTCACGGCATCGGCAATTCGCTTCAAATATTCGTTCAGGACGTCGGGCGCCCCGCCGCGGCGCACCAATTCATCGTAGTAATGTTCGACATCCCGGCAACCGCCGATGTACTCGGTGATTGTTGCGTGCCGCCAGATTAGTCCCGCGCTGCCCCACTCGACGTGCGCGACCGGCCGCGCCGCGGGGATTCCGTGGTCCGCGAGGAAAAGCGCGGCGCGCCAACCGCGGCGATATCGGGCGCGCTGGGCGGTGTGTTTAATCAATTGAACAATGATCGGGCCTTCACTCGATTTGATGACGAATGCCCCGACGCGTTTCGTGCACGACTTCTCGTTGCGCTTCAATATTTCGCCGGGCTGGTTAACGACATCGCGCACGGCTGCAAGCGGAACGTCCACGCGGCGCCATACGCGCATCCGGCCGGTACGTTCAAAGACAACGCTGTCCGTTTCAGGTGACATGTGCGCCCGCGCGACGGTTCAGCGCGTCCGACAGCGCGCCCTTGATCTCGTATGCCGTCTCGAGCCAGGCGGGCACGTCAAGTGGTCCGTACCCGCGCAGAATGTGCTCGAAGTCTGTCACGCGCAGTCCGCGTTTCAGAAAGGAGCGGCGCAGCCGCAGCATGTTGCGCGCGCGGTCGAGTTGCGATACTGCGGTCACGCGCGCGTTGTCGAAGTCAACGAAATAGATCGATGGTCCGCCGGAGGCGTCGCGCGCAACCAAGATATTCCCAACATGCAGATCGGCGTGGTACACGCACAGGTCGTGCATGCGGCGAATGAGTGCGCCGACGGTTTCCAACAGTTTCGCGCTCGATTCATCCTGATTCGCCAAATACTCGGCAAGGTTTCTGGCATCGATGTACTGGGTCGCGATCGCGCCGGTGTACAGAAGGCTTCGCCGCTTCCACACGACGCCCAGCGGATCGGGCACGGGAAAATCCGCGTTGAATAGACGGTTCAGGATGTCCCATTCGTGCAGGGGCCGGTTCGTCAACGTGCCTTCGCGGAAGTGGCGCCCCACGATGCCCCCGCGACGGTATTCGCGCAGAATCCCCTTGCGGAGCAGCACGGGGAACGTGTAGAGCCCGCCGCGCCCCATGGCCTTCATGGGTTCGCAGCGCCATCGGTCCAACAGCGCGCGCATAACGGTGGCGTGCTGTGCGCGAGTGGCGAAGCCGCGCTCGTTGCCGCGCTGAAACGTGCAGTATCGCTCGAAGGTCTTGTCGCCGGGGGAATCGGCCACAGTGCGCGGCCCGTCACGCGCCGAGCGCCGGCGCGGGTTGCGGCGAAATTGGCGCGCCCGGCGTCGCGCGGAACGACCGCGCCGCCTCGACCAGTACGAGCGCGGCGAGTGCTACGAGAACGAGCGCGACCCACGGCACGGGATCGCTCGGGATGCCCTTCGATTTCCAGTCCGGCGTGAAGAAGCCGTTGCGCACGAATATGAGTAGCGCCCATGTGCTCATTACGTACATGAACGCGGTCGGCGCGCCGACGACCCAGAACACCCAGCGGGCACGGTAGGTGCGCCACAACCACACGGTGATGCCGATGAGCGTGAGCGCGGCGAGCAGTTGGTTGCTCGCGCCGAAGAGGCCCCAGAACACCTGCCAGGCGGGCTTGGCCTTGCCGCTCACGGGATCGACGTGTGACTGCATGACGAACAACATCGGCGTGCCCGCGGTAATCGCGGTAGCGATCCAGCGGCCCGCGCTGTCCTTCAAGCCGGTTAACTCTTGAAGGATGTATCGGCCCAGCCGCGTGCAGACGTCGAGCGTGTCGTACACGAACGTGGTGAACGCGAGCATACCGAAGGCGAGACCCACGGATTCCGGAATGCGCATCACGCCAAGAAACGATGCGAGCCCCTTCGCGTAAATGAAACTTGGCTCCTTGATGCCCGCGGCCTGTTCTTTCGTCAGCATCATCACGCAGCACAGCGACACGACAGCGACCATGCCTTCGAGCAGCATCGCGCCGTAGCCAATTACCTTTGCGTCGGTTTCCGCGCGCAACTGTTTCGACGTGGTGCCCGAGGCGATGATCGAGTGGAACCCGGAACACGCGCCGCACGCGATAGTAATAAACAGGACCGGCACGAGCATTGAGCCGTTCGCGGCAGTCCACCCGATGAATGCGGGATACTCCGTCGATTTGCCGCCGAGCAGCAGGCCCAACGCGCCGCCGCCCAGCGCGAAGTAGAGGAAATATCCGCCCAGGTGCCCACGCGGTTGCAGCAGGAACCACAGCGGCACGAGCGACGCGACGAAACAATACGCGAGGAGGATTACGTCCCACGCCTTGTGCGCCTGGTCCTTCGACAGATTCAGCATTTCGCCGAGATCGAAGGGAATGCTTTGGCCCAGCACGATGGACAATGCGACCAGCGGAAGGAAGATAATTGTCGCCCACCCGAGCGACAAGCGCGTGTAACGCAGCAGCAATCCCATGACGATCGGCAGCGCCAAGTACATGAGCGACGAACTGGCGACACCTGCGCCGCTGAACGTCTGGTTATTGTCCAGCGTCAGATCGTTCACAAACGACGCCGCAACGATGTCCGTGAACGCGACGACAATGTACACCAACGCAATCCAGATGAACGTGAGAAACAAGACGTAGGACCGGCGCGACATGTGGACGCGGACGACTTCGGCGATGCTGCGCGCCTTGTGCCGCACGGACGCGACGAGCGCGGTGATGTCGTGCACACCGCCGATGAAGATGCTGCCGAGAAGAATCCAGATCAGCGCGGGGACCCAGCCAAACATGATCCCCGCGAGAATCGGCCCCACAATGGGACCGGCCGCCGCGATCGCGGAGAAGTGCTGGCTCATGAGGAACTTGGGCTCGATGGGCGCGTAATCGATATCGTCGCGCAACTCGACGGCGGGCGTCACGGCGTTCGCGTCGAGGCGCAGCAGGCGCGCGAGCATGCCGCCGTATACGCGGTAGGCAACCACGAGCAGCACGCCGGAGAAGAGCACTATGGGCAGCAGATACATCGAGATTCCCAATCGAACGCCGAATCTCGAAAATATAGCACTCGACTACGCGGGCGGCAAAGTTACTTGGGCGCCTGGCCGTTCTGATACGAATCGAGCGTCTTCTGCAACTCGGCTTTCATCTGCTCCGAACTCGCCAATGCGACCGCTTTCTGCTGATGCGAAATCGCGCCCTTGACGTCGCCCGTTTCGTACAGGGCCCGCGCATACGTATCCATTATCGCCGCGTCCTTTTCCTTCGAACCGTCAACAGCAACCTTCGCCATCCGCAGCGCCAGCGGATAATTGTGCAGCGACTTGTTCTCGTACGTGAGCAGCGTCCAAGCGACGGCGTTGAGCAGCCGCGGCTCATCGGAGTACGTCTTCAGAATCTCTTCGGCTGACGCGTTTAGTTTGTCCTTGTCGCCGGCGTTCATGGCCGTCTCGAACCGGCCCATCGTTTCCATCATCTGCGCGCGCCGCGCCTCGCGCTGCTTGGCTTTCTCGACGGTGTACGACCCGTCGAGCACGCCCTCGATCACTTCCTCGAGTTCGGCCATGGGATGGCCCACCCACACAATACGCGCCTGTTTGTCGATCACAAACGCCGTGGGAATTCCCCGTTGGTCGAACGCGTCCATGTACTTCTCGTGCGTCTTCCGCGACGGATCGATCGCTACGGCATAGTCCATCGCCGCGCCCTGCTGCTCGACGAACGGACGCACCGTATCGGCCTCCTCATCGCTCACTCCGATAAACACCACGCCCTTGTCCTTGAACTTCTTCTGCAGTTCAGTCAGGTGCGGGATACTCACCCGGCACGGCCCACACCACGTCGCCCAAAACTCAACCACGTAGATTTTGTCCCCGGGCGCGATTGTCACGGGGGCGCCCTTCACCCATTGATCAATGGAAAGCGCCGGGGCAGCCATGCCCAGCTCGGCGGCCATGGCTGGCGCCGCCGCGGCGAACAGTGCGGCAACCAATGTCGAGATTCGGATTCGCATATCGAAAGTGGCCTCCATAAGTGGAAACACCCGTAGGGCGACAGTGCTACCCCGCGGGATATGCTCCATCGGATCATACATTCTGGGCACGATTCGTTCCATGTCGGCCGTAATTCGCGATCCTGCCGCGTGCAAGCCCGTCCTGGTTCGGCTATAATGGCGGCGGTTGTGCAGGTTGGGGTGTACGTATTCATTTCCACGTTTCGGACGAATTGGACGAGGGATAGACGGTCGAGTCTATCGACTGGTCGGTCTACAGGAGTATCGATGCCCACACGCGTAGTGAAAGTACCCGATGAAGTGAGTTCCGCGAACGAAGCCGAGCGCAGGTTGTTGTCGAGCGCATTGGGCCTGTTTTCGGAAAAAGGGTATGAAGGCACCAGCATCCGCGAAATCATCGAGCGCGCCGGCGTCACCAGGCCCGTGCTCTATTACTACTTCGAGAACAAAGAACACCTGTTCCGCCGCCTTGTCGAATCGTGGTTCGCCGAACTTGTCGAGGACATGGACCGCGCGTTGGACGGCGTCACGGGCCTGCGCGAACAGTTGAAAACCCTCATCGTCAACGTGTTCGAGCACGCGGAGCGATCGCCGCACGTCGTCCGACTCATCTTCCACACGTTTTTTGCGCCGCGCCACGGAGCGCCCAAACTCGATCGCGACGGGTTATGGGAGTCCCGCTATACGCGCATCGCTAGAATCATGCAGGCGGGGATCGATTCCGGCGACTTCGCCGGACGCGACCGCGACACCCTCGCGATGGCGTTCTGCGGCATGATGGACATGCACATCATGGTGAAGATCAACCGGCCGCACACCACACTGTCGAATGAGTTGGGCGAGGCGCTCGTCGATCTCTTTCTGGAAGGCGCCCGTTCGTAATCGCCGCGGCAGCGCCGCTATCCGCGTAACGGTCGATACGTCACAACTGGTTTAGTGGAATCGCCTCGTCGATGAGCATGATCGGGATGTCGTCGCGGATGGGGTACATATAGGCGCGGTCCTCGCGCACAAGGCCGGCATCGATACGCTCCTCGATGGTTTCGCCGGCCCGGTTCTTCAGCGTGCGCCTTTCGATTGCGGCGTTGGCGCTCGCGACCAGGGCATCATCGGCCAGGGCCACCGGCGTCTTGTTTTCCGGGCATACGAGAATACTCAACAATTCAGCATCGACCATGTTCGTGCACCTTCGTTGATCTTGCCGGATCACGCAGCCGCACAATCCCAATCGTGCTCGTGCTCGTAATCGTGCTAGTAATCGTAATCGATCGTTTCGACCGCGCGCCAATATCAGTAAGCCGTAACGACCGCCCAACTAGCAGTTGACGATATTCACGCCCCACTCAAACTAGACGGGAGCATCGATTACGATTACGATTACGATTACGAGCACGAAGAATGCAGGTTCCATCGTGGCTTCGGCCTTACGTGCTCGGCTGCGGGGTAGGTCCTATGCGTAAATGCCATCGGTGCGGGGCGGAATGGGACAGCATCAAACGGGTGCCCGGGGTGAAGGAGTTTTGCGAGAAGTGTTCCGCGTATCTTCATTGTTGTCTAAACTGCAAGCACCATAATCCCGCCTACCACAACCAGTGCGCCATCCCGAATACCGACTGGGTTGGCGATAAGGCCGGCGCGAATTTCTGCGATGAGTTCGAGTTCAAAGACGCGACGGCGCCCGCCCAGTCAACTTCAGCGACCCAGACCGCCCGAAACGCTCTCGATGGGTTGTTTGGAGATACGGCGCCACCCAGCGAAGCGGAGAAGTTGGATCAGTTCAAGAAGCTGTTCGGAGATTGAGCGGGCCGTCAGAATTAGCATTTTATAGAATTGTTTTTATTGTTTTATTGAATGTGCGAACCTATTTTTATGGAAACAGTTGACAGAATTCCGGTGCGGTGGTAAAGTCACGCGGGGGATTGTGCCCTGGGAGATGGATGACCGTGGCGACCGTAACTTCGCGCCGACATATGCTCGTCGTGGACGATGAGCCGGGCATGCGCCAGATGCTCGAAGGCACCTTCAAGGATCGGGGGTTTGCCGTCACCACCGCGTCGAACGGCAGCAAGGCAATCGAGGTCATTAAGGAGCAGCGGTTCGACGTCATCATCACCGACCTGAAAATGCCGGAGCGAGACGGCTTGGCGGTGCTTCGCTCGGCGCGGGCGTCCGCCTTCGACAGCCCCGTCATTATCATCACCGCGTACGGCACCATCGACACCGCGGTCGAGGCCATGCGCTTGGGGGCGCGCGATTTCATCGCGAAGCCGTTCAAGCTCGCGGAAATCGAGCTTAAGGTCGACAAGATTCTCGGCGAGCGCCCGGTGCGCGAATACGAACAGCGCACGCCGCTCACGCCGACCACCGGCCGCCAGATCGTCGGATACAGCAAAGAGACAAAGCAACTCCTGAAGATGATTCAGAAGATCGGGCCGAGCCGCAGTTCGGTCCTGATCACCGGTCCGAGCGGCACGGGCAAGGAGTTGGTGGCGCGCGCGATCCACGACGCAAGCCCGCGCAAGGACCTGCCGTTTGTCGCGTTGAACTGCGCCGCGCTCGCGCCGGGAGTGCTCGAGAGCGAACTCTTCGGTCACGAGAAGGGCGCGTTCACCGGCGCGCTCAGCCAGCGCCAGGGACGGTTCGAGCGCGCGCACACGGGCACCCTGTTTCTGGACGAGGTCGGCGAAATCGATCCGAACATCCAAACGAAACTGCTGCGCGTCTTGCAGGAAGGCGAATTCGAGCGCGTCGGCGGCAATCAGACGGTCCGCGTGGACACCCGCATCATCGCCGCGACCAACCGCGACCTGCGCGAAGCGATCCAGTTGGGCACGTTCCGCGAAGATTTCTATTACCGGCTCAACGTGTTCTCGCTGCGCGTCGAACCCTTGCGCGCGCGGCCCGACGATATCCCCGCCCTGATCGATCATTTCCTGAAGAAGTTCAGTTTCGAGCTGGGCAAAGAAGTAAGCGCCGTCGAAGACGATGTGATGAGTTTCTTCATGCGTTATCCGTGGCCGGGCAACGTGCGCGAGTTGGAGAACGTGCTCGAGCGCGCGGTCGTGCTCGCGGAGGGCGCGACCATCACGCGCGAAGTAATACCCCCGGACATGTTCTTCATGCAGGAAGAACTCGAACCCGATGCGAACGCGCTGCCGGAGACCGCCTCGCTCGTCGAACGCACCGACCACCTCGAATCGGAGATGATCGCCGCCGCGCTCAACCGGTTCCACTGGAACAAGACCAAGGCCGCGGACCACCTCGGCCTGAAACGCACGACGCTTCAATACAAGATCAAGAAGTACGGGTTGAAGTAGGCCGTTTCATTTTCGCCGCTTGGGTTGCGGTTCGTCGGTGCTCTCTTCCGGAACATCATCCTCGGCGAGTGTCACAAAAATGTCCGAGACAATTTCCTGCCCCGCCATGCGGTTAATGCGGCCGATGATGTCCCACTTGAAATAGGCGAACTTGCTGACCCAGACGGAGCTGTACGCTTCGACGTGTAGCGTCCTGTCCTTTACGGCAACGGGATGGCCGTGGGTACACAGGCGTTTGCCGGCGAGGCTTGGCCACTCCTGCCAGATTTGCGCTTCCTTGAGGCGCTTGCCGAGTGCCGTGGATTTCTTCAGCGACGCCAGAATATCGGCGACGCCGGTTGGTTTCGAGGTTTCTCTCGGAGTCAAACTGCGTTTTCGTTTTGCGGCCACGTCCGCCCCCCTCGATTCACGGTCATTGAATGCAGCAGTTCTGAACACGATTGCACGGCGAAGATTCGGTTGCACCGTTACCGCGCTCGTATTCCGGAAGAATTGTATATGAAATGTTCCGCCGAGTTCCGGCAATATGCAGACAAGAGGTCACGAGGCGTGGCGTAGCACGAGCGTGATTGAGATTGGTCGGGGTGAAAGGACGTAACCGGCCAAAGCGACCGCGTTGGTGAAGGGCGTGGTCGATGATTTCAAAGGTAGCTGGATTGCGATGACGATTATGAGCACGAACGCAATTACGTGACTTGTCAATTTTGGAACAGTTACGAATGGGAGCGGCCCAAATGTCGGTAGTCAGCGCATGCCACATGGATGACGCGGCCGCATTCGCGGCGCTGTGCGCCGACTTGCGTTCAGCCCACCCCGAACTGCGTTTCGATCGGTTTGAGCTTGCGGGTGGGGACGCCGAACTACGCGTGGCGCACGGTGGGGCGCGAGTCTATTGGATATACCGCGGAGAGGGCGAGGTGTTCCTTCCCGGCGGATATTGCACGAAAGAAGGCGATGGCCATCGCCTGCCGGGAGTGTACCGTCCGGAACCTGTCGACCCGGTGTTTGCGGCGGTGTTGAATACGGTGCGCGCCAACCTCGGCAGCGTGCGCCCGGAAGCGCGGCCCGCGATAGATGCGATCCTCGCGCGGCAGACAGACACGGGGTACGTCGGGGATTACGCGAACGACTTGTGGAAACTCGAACACGCGCCGCGCCCGTGGAGCGACGATAACGTGGTCGAGCGCGCAATCGAGTCGCTCTGGAAACACTGCGCGAAGGCGGGATACTCGCGCAAGACGGGCGGCTCGTACGAACGGGTCATGGAAGGCGACCAACTGGCCGTGTCGGGCAATAGACCGCTGCGCGTTCGCGGATCGTTCGCATGTCTGACGGTGGAAAAACCGGACACCCAGGCGAAGCACATCCCGTCCGTCATGCGGCTTCGCTATCTCCGCGACAGTTCCGGCGGCTGCAACTTCGACTTCGATCCGTTTCGCCGGTTGCCGCTGACGTGGCATATGACCAAACCGGGCGAGCGCGGCGACGGCATCAACTTTGTGAACAGCCACGTTGTGAACATCGCGAAGGAAACGTCGCCATCGCATTTCCACCCGCCGACTGCGACCGGCGGCGGCAAACCGCAACACGAAATCTATCTCGTGCTCGATCCCGGCGCGTACGGGTTGAGCACGTACGGCCGGCAGGCGCAACTCTACACGTGGCCGAGTTTGCGCGAGTTGGACCGCATGGTCGCGTATGACCTGAGGCCCGGCGACTTCGTGCACATCCCCCCGGGCGTCGGTCACAGGGGCATCGACGTCTTCGTAAACGTCATCACCGTCCCCGGCTTCAAACCGCACAACGAGTACTACATCGATGCAGACTTGCGGGATTGCGCAGCAGCGTCATACAACGCCGATCTGGCGGGCCTGAAGAACTACGACGATCTGCTCACGCTGATCGCGTGAGTCGCAAATGCGCGTCTACTGCGACTGTCCGCCCCCCGCCTGTGCGCGGCGCTGAAGCAATTGCTCGAATTGCCTGATGCGCGTGTCGAAGAAGCTGAACAGTTTTTCGTACAGTTCCTTGTTCGCGGCGGCAATGAGCGAGCGATGGTTCGCGACGCTGCTGTCGAGCAGCAAGACGTCGTCGAGACTGTTGCCGAACGCGTCTGTCACGACGCAACCGGCTTCGCGCGCGATGAGCAACGACGCGGCGATGTCGTATGGAGCGATGCCGAGCACGGCGCCGCGGCCCGCGTTGATGAACGCGTCCTCGACGATATTGGGAATGTCGCGCAGGAAACGGTTCGCGAAATCCACGCACGCGTCGTACTGGCACGTCAACAGCCGCGTCAGGCTGTACGACGTGCTGTTGCACGCGAAGAATCCGCCCTTCAGGCTTGTGAGATCGATCAGCTTTGCCGCGGTCGGGAAGATCAGTTCCGCCGGGCGTGCGGGCACCGTGAGCGACCACGACATGGTTTCGAGATCGGCGCTCTTCGACAGCTTCGGTTTCTTGATCGCTCCGTCGGCAAAAATCTTCGCGCCCTTGCCGCGTTCGGCGTAGAACGTACGCTGGTGGAGAATTTCCATCACGCAGCCGTTGTCGATATCGATGATGCGCGGACGTTCGATGACGCGCGTGCTCGCCACGGAGATGACGCAACCCTCGAACCCGCTTTTCGCCGCGCGCGACCCGTCGATCGGGTCCACGACGAGCAGGTGCTGCGGCTGGCCGGTTGTGAAGGTTGCGTACCCCGCGTCTTCCGAGTAGTACGCGACCGGCATTTTCGCCTCGCGCAGAAAGGTGAGCAGCGCCTTTTCAGCGACTTTGTCGAGTCCAAAGGTCGTATCGCCGCTCTGGGCGCTGCCGACAATCTCCCGGCCTTTGGCCTGGCGCACCAAGGGTTCGACGGCGACGCGCACGGCGTTGGCCACGTCGAACAGGAATTCGCGGGACAGTACCTTCGCCCGCGGATTGGCCGGGCGGCCCGGGGTGATCAAGGATGGGCGCGAAATCGGCGTCGCGGCGCGCGGTTTCGGCGGTTCGAGTTTTGGGATGGGGCGAAGCTGCAACGACCCCTTTTCGGTCTTGGCCGCCGGCTTTGGCGCCGCTGCTTTGGCTGACTTCTTCGGAGCGGGTTTGGAGACTTTCTTCGCGGATTTCTTGGCCACGTTCTTGCTCAACTTCTTTACAGGTTTAGACTTCGAGTTCTTGCCGGGCTTCCTTGCGGGGGCCTTCTTTCTGGGTGGCTTCGACTTCCTGGCTGCTACCTTCTTTATTATCTTCTTCTTCGGTCTCTTCGCTGCCATGGCTTCTGTGGGGGCTCCCTCTGTACGTTGGCTACCGGAATGTACGCGTTGCGCGTGGCGACTTGCTAAGGCGCCGGCCGCCTGAACTGCCCGTGATTGCGGTGCCGCGATTTATATATTCCCATTCGCACCCTTCCCGCACGCCGCGCTCCCCCCAATAGGCAGGTCAGCCAGACCCTGCTCGCCGCGATGCGTCCCGAATGGCGTAATGCATTTGTTTTCAGATACTTCCAGTCTAGATCGTACCAGTAATCCTTCACACACGTGCTTAAGACCAAAGTGGCCCTAACGCCGACCGCTCCATCCAGATCCCATTAATTCAACCAAAAGCGAATGATTCACCCGACTGGGTCCCGAAACCGAGGCACACGTCGCGATAAACGCCTTTGCACCAAGCGTTTGCGACGCATATCCCAAGACTCCCCAAACGCGGCGCGCAGCACGCCGATGGGGTCTCATATCAACGCAACACATTGCAAATACGCGAGTTACGATACGAGAACAGTTCGCGGCAGTGTCGAACTGCTTGATGACCGATTGTGAGACGGTCAAGACCGGCCTCCAACGTGTAAAGAGAGTACTGCTCGCGTATCACCCAAACTCGCCCTAGTTTAGCAGTTTTGTTTGGGGTTGTCTACTCAGCTTCGTGCCGAGACCTCTCGGAAAGTGGCGCAGCCCTCCGATTACCGCGTCGCGTAATCGATTACTTTTCCTACACTTGCGTACACACGTCCGATTCGGCGCCGATGGACAATCGCTTTTTCAATGGCGCAATCCGCGGACGAAAAGACATAATGCGTTTACAAAGCAGGTGTGGCCATTGAAGTCACTTTGGGAAAGAACGAACGCGCCGATCTACGTCCTCGCATTCACGATGATTTCGTATGCCGTCTTCATCGCGGTTCGGCTGGCGACGCACGATTGGGATGCGTCCTACTTTGTAACGGCGGGTGACGCCGCAACGAATCCAAAAGACGCACCGAAGGCCTTATACGTCCAGCGCGATTCCGCCGGCCACGATGGCCAGTTCTACTACCGTCTCGCGCTCGATCCGCTCACCGATCGCGTCACCGACTACGGGATTACCCTTGACCTCCCCGCATACCGGCAGCAACGCATCCTGTATCCGGTCATCGTGAATCTTCTCTCGCTGGGTAATGTATCCGCCGTACCGTTCTGGATGATCGCGGTGAACTACGTGGGCATCTGCGTCATCGCATGGGTAGGGAGCAACTACGCGCGCGCGTTGGGGCTGCACGCGGGGTGGGGACTTGCATTCGCCTGCTACCCCGGTTTCGTGTTGTCGCTCGCACGCGACTTTGCAGAAATCATCGCCGCGGCGCTGCTACTCGCGATGCTGTGGCTCGTGCGGGCGCGACGCCCCGCGCGCGCGACGCTGTTCGGCGCGCTTGCCGTTCTGGCGCGCGAGACCACCGCGCTGACTTCCGCGTCGATTGCGTTGGCCGGCGGATGGCGCTCGTGGAAGACCCGGTCATGGGACGCGCGCCTTTGGTTGGCCGTACCGATCGTGGTTGGCGTGGCTTGGCAGGTGTACTTGCGATTCAACTGGGGGCACTTCGCGTCGAGCGATTCGGGAACCTTGAGCCTGCCGCTGGTCAGTTTCGTGACCAGCCTTGCCGACAAGATGTCGTTTTCAACGGGACAGGAGATTGCGGGCTTTGTTCAAATGCTGCTCGTCGCCGCGTTCGCCGTGGCAGCCGGCTTCGCGCTGAAGGGGGCAACCGCCGAGCCGCATGAGAAGATCGCCTGGATTCTGTACGCCGCACTAGCGTGCGTGGTGAGCGGCAATGTCTGGTCCGAGGACTGGTCGTTCCTGCGCAATCTCTGGGAACTCTATGTGTTCGGCGCGATCATCCTGATGACGTCGAATTCCCGGGCGAAGACGCCGCTGTTCGCGTGCTGGGGCGCGATGTGGGTGTTCGAGTACGCGCTGCGGCTGGATTTGCACAAGGCGATCTAATCGGTCGTGCAAACTGGAATGCTCGAGTCGTCGTGAAGGGGAGCTTTTCGGAATAGCTCGATCACGGAGGCACTGTGCTATAGTCGTTGCGCGATCAGGGGTGGGCCGGCAACCAGCCGGTGACGGCAGGGTAGAGTTTTCCGTGTGGCTATTACGGGGATCGAACCGCGCAAAGGGGACCACGCCATGAACGATAACGAACCTCGTCCCTCGCAACTTGAACTGCCCGACGCGCCGGACACCGACGCAGGGCCACCATCGCTCGAGGCGAATGCACAGCCCACAAATGACCCGGCGGTCGCGTTTCACAACCGCGTTGCGGCATTGAAACAGACCGGCGACAACGGCGCGAACTGGTTTTATTGGGTCGCCGGGTTGTCCCTCGTGAACACCGGAATCAATCTCTTCGGCGGCGGAATCTATTTCGTGGTCGGTCTGGGCGTGACGCTCATCGTCGACGTCTTCACCATGGAAGCTGTAAACCAAGAACCGGAAATTGCGGTAGCGGCGAGGGCGATCTCGATCGGGTTCACGTTGTTTGTTGCCGTGGTCCTCTGCGGTTTCGGTTGGTTGTCACGCAAACGCATCCTGCCGATATTTGCCGTCGGCATGGTGTTATACGTGCTGGATGGGTTGTTGTTCGTCCTGTTTCAGGATTGGATGAGCGTCGCGTTCCACGCGTTCGCGCTCTACTCGATGATCGGCGGTTTCATGGCCTACCGCCAGTTGAACATCCTGCAGCGGGAGATCGCGCGCGCCAGTACGTAGCTACTGAAAAACGATCGTCCGGTTTGCGTCGAGAATGATGCGGTGCTCGACGTAGGCCTGTATGGCATTCGCGAGCGCGAGCTTCTCGAGGTTCCGGCCCTTGCGGCGCAGGTCATCGATGGTGTCTTTGTAATACACGCGATCGACCATCTGTTCGATGATCGGCCCCTCATCCAATTCCCGCGTGACGAAATGCGCCGTCGCCCCAATGATTTTCACGCCGCGGTCGTGCGCCTGGCGGTACGGGTCCGCGCCTTTGAACGACGGCAGGAAACTGTGGTGGATGTTAATGATGTCGCGGCCGTAAACCGTCAAGAAGTCGTCGGACAACACGCGCATGTAGCGGGCGAGCACGCAAAAGTCCGTTGCGCCGCGCAGCAGCGGAAGCATCTGCCGCTCTGCGATGCGCTGCGTCTCCGGCGTGACGGGAACGTGGTGGAACGGAATGCCGTAGCGCTCGACCAACTCGCGGCAGTCGGCGTGGTTGCTGATGACGAGCGGAATGTCCACGCGTAATTCGCCGCTGCGCTGCCGGTGCAGCAGATCGAACAGGCAATGGTCCTGCTTCGACACGAGGATGCCCATGCGCATGCGTTCCGTGCCGTAGTGCAGGGACCACGCGGCGCCGAGCTCTTTCGCCACCGCCGCCCAATCCTGCTCGAACTGCGCGCGCGGGACCTTGTCTTCGTTTAGTCCGAATTCGAGGCGCATGAAGAAGCGCCCACCCTCGGGATCGGTCGAGTGCTGATCGCTGTTGATGATGTTCGCGTCGTGCCGGAACACGAAGTCCGACACGCGCGCGACAATGCCCTTTTTGTCGGGACATTGAATCAATAGGACGGTCTGCGTCATCACGGCTCCGTCGGTTGTTTGCGTCGTTTGCGCGCGCCTGTTGGGCGCTGCTTTGGATGAGGGTATCGTTCGGGCGCAAGCTCGTGCTGGCGCAAACGGATCTCCCCCTCGATACGGTACGCTATTGCGCCGAGCGCCGCCGCGCCGAATTCCTCGTCGCTCTTCCTGCACGACGCCGCCAACTCCATGCACTCGTCCTGAATGTCGTAAAGGCGTTTCAAAGCCGCGTCTCCAAGAGCGTCGCGGTTTGTGTCATTGGGCTTGGTCATGGGTGCGCGTCAGTCCTGCTCGAAAAAAGGCTCGTCCTCTATTCTAAACACGTCGCATATGGCGATTCACCGCTGAATTATCGCGCTACCACCCATGTTATACTTAAACGGCTTGAATCGGAGACATTTGCCAGATTAGGCTTTGCGGGCCGAACATGAGAATCCCCAATCTATCTACGAGTGAATGCCTGAATCTGACCGCTTGCGGTGAGCTTGCCGAGGACCGTCCGGAACTCGCCAAATACCTTGCGAAAAAGAGTCGAATCGTCGCGACCTTAATGCAGGGCGAGACTCAAGTCCTCGTGGGAGTGATTTCTGGTGGATATAGCGAAAAGCATTTTCACGTCGACATTGCTCGATCTAGCTTCTTCCCGGCATCCCGCATCCCAAAGGCGACTACTTCGATTGAAGAAATCGAAGAGCTCTATCGGCGATTTGAAGGAGTCAAGGTACAAGTCTCCATAATCGCGACCTTTGAAGTGCCAATAGCTGACCTTCCGGAGAACGGATTGATTCGAGGTTTGACTCAGGATTTTCGATCCGGCGATCTTGGAATGCGACTACTAAGAGGCGGAATTGACATACGCGGTGGAGCGCTCGAATCCTTTGATTGGGAAGTGCAGCGCGGTCTCGAAAGGGTGCGCGTAACTATAGAAGCGCAGCGTTCGGAAACGATCGATGATAACTACTTAGTTCGGCTAGTGGAGTGGTCTGAGATTCAATTTGGTTTAATGGTCAAAGGTGTTAGCAGTGGCAAGACCAAGACACATAGCTGAATTCTTCCATCCAGAACCTGAGAATCAAGACGACTGGCTTGCCTCCGATGAGTGCAAAGAGCCGGAGGAACTCTTTCCTCAATCGAGATTCTTGTTGGTGAATCCCGTAACCGAACTTGAAATTCCGGGATTGTTGCAAACAATGGCCCAGACTCTACTCAGCGAGTGGCAGAGTAGGGTGCCGATGCACGTTCTCTCGAATGATGTGGCCATGCTTAAGCGCGAAGTTGCGGAACTTCGGAATAGCGCCCAGATTTCGTTAACGATTCAATCGCTTGTTCCGGAGGCTTTCGAAATAATCGCTCCTATTCCAGTAGTCGTGCGAAATTTCGATGAAAGCTACGTCGCAACATTTTTCGACGCCAATGTAAATGCCTCCGGCGATACGGATGTCGAATCGGTGCAGAATCTGAAAGATATGCTGGTGGCCTCATACGAACTTCTGTTCAGCCATGATGATGACGATTTGGGCGCAGAGATGTTGCGAAAGAAGCAAGTTCTTGCGAATTTCATGCGGCCGGTGAGCGAATGAGTATTTCCAAAGATGATGCGGAAGCGATCGCAAGGAAACTTCACGCTGTTTTGGATTCACGAAAAAACCGACCCCACGCGCTTGCAAAGATTTACCACGAAAATCGACTAATCGCGCACTTTGGCATTAGGCACGGGTCTTCAAGAAACGCCGGTCACGGTCACATACCTAATGATCTTCATGTCTCGTTTCGCGACGTAAAGATGCTAGCTCAATGCCCAATGTCCCGTGAGCAATGGATTGAAAAGCTGCGGGAAAAAGGCAAAATCTAGTCCTGCTATCCAGGTTTTCGTTTCGTTAACTTACCCTACCCTACCCGCCGGAATTTCGTGACGCGGCCCTGCGGAATCCATTCGACGCAGTAGAGGTTGCCGTCGTGGTCCCACATCGCGTCGTGCGGGGACGTGAACTTGCCTGGCACGCGCTTCTTCATCGCGATGTCGGGCCACTTGTCGATCTTGTTTGCGCCGGGTGTGACGCCGATGTGCGTGATGAGGTTGTTGTTCTTGTCGAAGATCGTGACGCGGCCAAAGAGATCGGGAACTAAAAGATCGTCGCCGCGTTGATCGAAGTGGCAGGGGAAGAGCAGATCGTTTGTGACGAACTGGAGGTGCTTGCCCTTCAGGTCGAAATACTGCAGGCGCACATTCGCGCGGTCGGCGACGACGATCTCCGGTTTCTCGCCGCGCGTGTCGACGTGAATGCCGTGACAGCAGTTCATTTTGCCGGGTTCACTCCCCTTGCCGCCCCACGAGCGCACGTATTTGGCGTTCTTCTTGTACTGATGAATGTAGCTCAGGCCGTATCCGTCGGCGATGTAGAAGTCGCCATTCGGCGCGATCGCAATATTGGTCGGCACGTACCGTTCGGGGCGATCGTACACGCCCGCCTCCTCGGGATACGGCAATTCCCACACTACTTCGCCGTCCAGTGTAGTTTTCACGCACCGGTGTTCGTCCGTGAGCGCGAGATACAGAAACTCTTCGCTGCCTTCGCGATTCAGTTCCAGCCCGTGAGCGCCTTTGCAGAAATCCGCACCCCAGGCCTTGACAAATTTGCCCTTGCCGTCGAACACGACCATCGAATGACCGGTCGGACTCTGATTATGAACGTAAATACGGCCGTGCGAGTCCTCGACGATGCCGTGCGTATTGCCGAACTTTATCTTGTCCGGCAGCTGTCCCCAGCCTTCGACCAGTTCGTAGGTGTGGTTGCCCACGCCCTGAATCTTGCCCGCCGCCCGCAACGCTCTCTCGGTTTTCGCCACCGTATTTCCCCTTCCGCAAAGCTACCCTGCACCGCCGTCAATTGTATGGGGCGCAGTCCGCAGGCCGCAAGGATCGCGCGGGTCGATTGATCGCGGGCGCGGTTGCTTGCGATACTGCTCGAATATCCGCGCCGAATGGGAGGGAAGGGCCATGCTCACGCGCCGAGCGTTTTTGAACAACGCGTCTGCAAGCGTGGCCGCGACGGCATTCGCTTCGATGCGGGGTTACGCTGCGGCGACGAAGCGCCCAAACGTGCTTTTTCTCCCCGTGGACGATTTGAACGATTGGATCGGTTGTCTCGGCGGGCACCCCGACGCGAAGACGCCGAACATTGACCGGCTGGCTTCGAGGGGCGTGACCTTCACGCGGGCGTACTGCGCCGCGCCGCTGTGCAACGCGTCGCGCACGGCGATCATGACAGGCCTGCGCCCGTCGACGACCGGGGTCTATTACAACAGCCAGCCGTGGCGGCCGGCGGTGCCGGACGCGGTGACCCTGCAGCAGCATTTTCGCGCGAACGGGTACCGCGTATTCGGCGGAGGAAAAATCTCTCACGGCGGGTATGAAGAACCGCAGCATTGGGACGAGTACTTCAAGCGGCCGGGCGACCCGGAGCCGCCGAAGAAATTGAACGGGTTCGCCGGCGAGAAGTCCAACTTCGATTGGGGCGCGCTCGACGCCGCGGACGAGGACATGGGCGACAGGAAGCTGGCGGACTGGGCCGTTGGCAAGTTGAGGGATAAACACGAGCAGCCGTTCTTCCTTGCGGCGGGGATGATTCGTCCGCACTTGCCGTGGTACGTGCCGAAGAAGTATGTCGATATGTTTCCGCCGGACAAGGTCACAATTCCAAAGATTTTGGAGAACGATCTGGATGACGTGCCTGCCACCGGGAAAAAGTTCGCGCGCGTTGGCGATCACCGCGCGGTGATCGAGGCAAAGCAATGGACCAACGCGGTTTCGTGTTACCTCGCTGCAATCGCTTTCGCGGACGCGTGCGTTGGCCGCATACTCGATGCGCTGTACGACAGTCCGCACGCGGACAACACGATTGTCGTGCTGTGGGGCGATCACGGCTGGCACCTCGGCGAGAAGACGCATTGGCGCAAGTTTGCGCTGTGGGAAGAAGCGACGCGCAGCCCGTTTATCTGCGTTGCGCCGGGAATGACCACCGCGGGGTCGCGCTGCGATCGGCCGGTCAGCTTGCTGGACATCTATCCGACGCTGATCGATGCGTGCGGGCTTCCCGGCAAGGAAGGTCTTGACGGAAGGAGTTTGGCACCGTTGTTGCGCAAGCCGGACGCGCCGTGGGAACGCCCCGCCGTGACGACGTACGGTCGCAACAATCACGCCGTGCGTTCGGAGCGGTGGCGCTACATTCGCTACGAAGATGGCGGCGAAGAACTGTACGATCACGAAAAAGACCCGCTCGAGTGGACGAACCTGGCAGGCAAGCCTGAGTCGGCGGATGTGAAGAAGGACTTGGCGCGATGGCTTCCGACGGTGAATGCGCAGGACGCCGCAAAGGGAAGTGGCGGTAAAGAGTAACTATTGGCGAAAGGGTAGCTATGCGGTTGGGAATTATTGGTTGCGGCGTGCTGGGAAAATTTCACGCGCCGTGCGCGGACAAGGCGGGCTTTCGGATTGTTGCGTGCTCGGACCCCGTGCGCGAGAACGCGGTGGCCTTGGCCGGGCAGTACGGCGCGAAGGTCGTGGACGATTCGCCCGCCTTGTGCGCGTTGCCGGACGTCGACGTCGTCGCGATCTGCACGCCGACGCCGTACCACGCGGCCTATGTCGTCGAAGCGGCGAAACACGGAAAACACATTTTCTGCGAGAAACCGTTCTGCCGCACGCTGGCGCAGTGCGACGAAGCGCTTGCCGCGGCGACGAAAGCCGGCGTGAAACTGTTCGTCGGTCACGTCGTGCGCTACTTCCAGGAGTTCTGCCTGATCAAACAGCAGATTGAAGACGGCAAGGTTGGGAAAGTAGGGACGATACGGACGTTCCGCGGCGGGCAGAGTCCGCTTGGAGAGGGTGCGTGGTTCCGCGATTTCGAGAAGAGCGGGGGCGTCACGCTCGATTGCATCATTCACGATTTCGACTGGCTGCGCTACGTCTTCGGCGATCCCGAACGCGTGTTTGCGCAGGACCTGCGCGAGCGCATTGACGAGGGCATCGACTACGCAATGGTCACGTTCCGCATGAAGAGCGGCATCATCGCAACGGTGACGGGATCGTGGGCGCACCCGAGCGGGTTCAAGGTGAAGGTCGAAGTGTGCGGCGACAACGGCATGATCGTGTTCGACAGCAGCGAAGCGCCCGTCGCGTCGCAACTGCGCGGCGAAGGCGGCATGGCGCCGGGCGTCGTGCTGCCCGCGAGTCCGGTGAACGATAGTCCGTACTACCTCGAATGGCTCGATTTCCACGGTTGGCTCGAGGGCAAACACGAACCGCGCGTTACGCCCGAGGACGCCGTGTGGGCCGTGCGTATGGGCCTCGCCGCGATCGAATCCGCGGAAAAGCGGCAACCGGTTACGTTCTAGGGGAAAGGCACAATGATCAAACTTGGCATCATGAGCTTCGCGCACATGCACGCGTACAGTTACGCAACGAGCATTGCGCTGGTAGACGGCGTAGAACTCGCGGCGGTGTGGGACGATGATGTCCCGCGTGGCATGGCGGCGGCGGAACAGAACAACACCATGTTCATCGTGGATCGCGATGCGTTTTTGAACTCCGATATCCACGGCGTGATTGTCTGTTCGGAGAACGTGAAGCACCGCGAGATGGTCGAGGCGGCAGCACGCGCGAAAAAATGGATACTGTGCGAGAAGCCGCTCGCGACAACCGTCGAAGACGCACAGGCGATGATTGACATCTGCAAGAAGGAAGGCGTCGGGCTGGGCACGGCGTTTCCGTGCCGGCACGTGCCGCCGCTGGTCGCGGTGAAGAACGACATTGCGGACGGAAAATACGGCGCAATCTATGCCGCGTCGTGCACAAACAACGGCAGCTACCCGGGCGGTTGGTTTGCAGACGAGACGCTCTCGGGGGGTGGCGCGACGATGGATCACACCGTGCACGTCGCGGACGTGTTGCGCTGGATGCTCGGCAAAGAGTTCACGCACGTCTACTGCGAGAACGGCAACCTCATCCGGCACGGCATCGGCACGGACGATTTCGGCAGCCTTCACCTCGAGATGGAAGGCGGCATCAAGATTAACCACATTGCCAGTTGGAACCGCGCGAAGAGTTTTCCGACCTGGGGCGATGTCACGATGGAGATCATCGGCGAAAAAGGCGTCGTCTCCGTGGACGCGTTCAACCAAAAGATAAACCTCTACAACGACGACGCGATGAAGGGACAATGGGTGGGCTGGGGCGACAACTGCGACGTGGGCCTCGTCCGCGATTTCGCCGATTCCATCCGCGAACGCCGCGACCCCGCCGCCTCCGGTTACGACGGCTTGAAAGCCGTGGAAGTCACCGTCGCTGCCTACAAGTCGGCGAAGAGCAAACGGCGGGTTACGGTATAATAAGAAAGGACGATTCAAGTCGCTAGTGGTCGCGCACGGGAGTGCCAGGCCAATTTTCCTGAATTGAAAGAGGCACGAGAGCAGATGACAGAGCTTACAGTAACTTTGACCGATGAATTTGCAGATCGACTGCGCGCGCGTTCAGCAGAGTTGGGAGTCACGCCCGAAACGCTTGTAACTGCGAGTGTCGAAGATCTGCTTGATCGCCCGAGCGACGAATTCCGCGAATTAATGGACTATTTGATGGCAAAGAATATTGAATTGTACAAGCGCCTCGCATAATGCGGTTGCTCACGTTTGATGAAGTATTGTTGCTTTACTATCGCATTATGCGCGAGACCGGAGGCGCAGCGGGTCTACTCAACGAAGGTGCCGTAAAGCTCGCTCTTGCCCAGCCCAAATTGACGTTTGACGGCGAAGACTTATACCCGACTCTTGCATCAAAAGCGTCGGCAGTCGGACATTCTCTAATCGCCAATCATCCATTCATGGATGGGAACAAGCGGATTGGTCACGCCGTCATGGAGGCGGTGTTGCTTCGAAACGGATACGAGATCACGGCGTCTGTCGGAGAACAGGAACAGGTGATCTTAGAAGCTGCGCAGGGAACCTTAAGCCGAGTTGGTTTGTCCGAGTGGCTCGAAACGAAGATGCAACCGCGCAAGAAGAAATGATTTGCCGTGACGTCTCTGCTTGACATCAACGTTAACGGAGAAAAGCGAAGTGTAGCTTCCTCCGTTACCATACTGCATCTGATAACCGCCGCCGGCCTCAATCCCGAATCTACCGCCGTACAGCGCAACGAGGAGATAGTCCCGCGATCCGCGTATGCGGAGACGATCCTCCAAGAGGGTGACGTGATCGAATTGGTCCGCTTTGTCGGGGGCGGGTGATGACACACGCACAGCGCATGGCGCGGTTCGCGGAAGCGGATTTGTACGTCGTGATCACGGAATCGTTCTGCGCGGGACGCGCCGCGCTTGACGTGTTGGACGCGGCGCTCGATGCGGACGTGCGATTGATTCAGTTTAGGGAGAAGAACCTCGGTGACGGCGAATTGTACCGCCGCGCAACGGCGTTTCGCGGGCGGACTGCGGCGTACGGAGCGTTGTTGATCATCGACGATCGCGTCGATATCGCCCTGGCCGCCGGCGCGGACGGCGTTCACCTCGGACAATCGGACTTACCCGTGGCCACCGCGCGTTCGATAGCGCCCGAGTTGATCATCGGCGCCTCGACCCACAATCTCGACGAAGCGCTCGCCGCGCAGGACGCCGGCGCGAGCTACGTCAACATTGGCCCGATCTTTTCGACGCAGACGAAAAGTGTGTCCGGCGGCGCGATCGGGCCCGAAGCGATCGACGCCATTCGTCCGCATCTGCGAATACCGTGGACAACGATGGGCGGCATCAAGCTGCACAATGTTCATCAGGTGATTGCGCGTGGCGCGCGGCACATCGCCGTGGTCACGGCCGTGACGGAAGCGACCGACGTGCGTGAGGCCGTGCGCGCCTTGCGCGAATCAATCGCGCGGGCGCGCTGACCCGAGGCGGTCCGAAGATGGCAGGCGTCTATGATTCCCCGGAGTACTACGAGATCGCGTTCTCGTACCGCGATATTGCGCGCGAGGTGGACGTCTTCGAAGAATGCACCCGCCGGTACTCGCGCGTGCGTGTGTCGCGGGTGCTCGAGATTTGTTGCGGTCACGCGCCGCACATGGAGGAACTATCCCGGCGCGGATACCACTACATCGGCCTCGATCGCAGCGAGACCATGCTTGCGCGCGCCACCGAGCGATCGCGCCTCTGCGACTGCCGCGGCGAATTCCTGCGCGCAACGCTGACGGACTTTGCGATCGAAACGCCCGCCGATTTCGCGTTCGTCGCGCTTGCGTCGCTCTACGTGACAAACACGGCGGAATTGCAGGCCCACTTCAATGCAATGACGGATGCGCTTCAGCCGGGCGCACTGTACCTGCTTGAATGGTGCGTCGACTTCGACCCCATGGTGGACGTGGTGGATTCGTGGGAAGTCGAGCACGACGGCGTCCGCGTGCGCGCGAGCTACTGGTCGCGCAGCGTAGACCGCATCGAGCAACTGTACGAAGACACGCTGCACCTGGAGGTGGACGATTCTGGGCGCCAATTCACGTTGGAAGACAAATCATTGCGGCGGCGCATCTTTCCGCAAGAATTCTTGGCGTTCGTTCGCGATCGAACGACATTCGAATTTGTCGGCTGGTGGAACGACTGGAACCTGGAGCAGCCGCTCACCGGGGAATTCGCGGTTGATCGCCCGATCATCCTGTTGCGGCGCAGGCCGTAGGGAACTGCGCGCAGCCCCGTACGCGCGCGTCAGGCGGCCTGGCCGCTGATCTCGAGAAGGGCCGCGAGCTTGTCGTCGAGATCGGCGCGAACCATCGCGAGCTTCATGTCGGTCATCCCGAGCGCCCGTGCGCACGGCAGGCTCAACATGGACGATATCTGCATGCCGAGCCCGTACCCCGACGCTTCGGCGACAGCCTCGGCAAGCGCAACAATATTCGCAAGCACACGCTCCGACTCGTCCGGCACGTTCTCAGCGTTGCGCAGAAAGTAGGTCGTCATGCGGAACTCTGGAGGCAGGTTCCACTTGATCACGACGTGCAGTCCAACCAGCGGACTGAAGCCGGCAAACACCTCCTCCAGGAGTTCCGGCGAATTCCGCAGGTCGGCGAGGACGCCGCGATACTGGTTCACGATGATATCGAGCAGGACCACGCGGCCGATGTCATGGATCAGGCCCGCGACAAATAATTCATCGGCGCGCGGCTCCGCCAGGACGTTTGCGATTTCGTACGCGCAATGGGCAGTCGCCACGGCATGCCGCCAAAGTTGCCGCATGTGGTCGCGAAACGCTTCGTTGCCCGTGATATACAGGTTGCCGTTCGCCACGGCCTGGACGGCGTTTGCGATCGTGCGGGTGCCGAGCCGAGCGCACGCGGCGTTCAGGTCCTTGATCTCCTGCAAGCCGCCGTACATCGCGCTGTTGGCAAGCTGGAGAATGCGAATCGCGATAACCTGATCCTGGCGGATGATATCCGCGAGGTCCGACATCGACATATTGGGATCGCGCAGCATCTTCATGACCCGCTGCGAAATCTCGGGCAGGACGGGAAGTTCTTCGAGCGATTTCGGAAGCGCCGCGAGAATCTCGCCGCCTATCGATCCGGGTTTGGCAATATCGCGCACGTCCTGTGCGCCATTCGGTGCGTGCGCCTTCGCGCCGTGCGATTCGGAAAGGTATGGATTCATGCACACCGGGCAAATCCCAAGCCCGGCCGGCGGCGGGTTATCGATTGGCGCGCTGCAGAAAGGACATGCAATCATCGGGGCCGCCTCATTGCGTCATTTGAAGTATCTGCCGCAGCGACCGCGTGTCGAACGTGCGTGGCGTCTGCGACAGGACTTCGTCAAATGTGGTAAAACCGCGCACTACTTTTGCGATCCCGTCTTCCCGCATGCTGACAAGCCCGGTCGTTTCCGTGCTGATGCGGCGGATGACGTGGGCCGGGCGCTTGGCAAGAATCGCTTCTTTCACTTCGTCGTTGAGGATCAGCAGTTCGTACACGGCGATGCGCCCGAAGTAACCGGTGTAATTGCAGGTTTTGCAGCCACGTCCCTTCTTCATCTCGAGGTCGCGCACGTCCTCGACTTTCAAACCGACCCGCTCGACCTCGGTCTGTGTTGGCGAGTACGGCGCAATGCACAAAGAACAAATCCTGCGCAGTAGACGTTGGGCGACGACGGAGATAACGGTCGAACTAATCAGGAAGGTCTCGATCTGCATGTCGATCAGACGCAACAGTCCGCCGATTGTGTCTTCCGTGTGGAACGTCGAATACACCTTGTGCCCGGTGAGGGCCGCCTGGATTGCGGTTTCCGCGGTAATTCTATCGCGGATTTCGCCCAGTACGATAATGTCCGGGTCCTGGCGCACGATTTCGCGCAGCGTCGTCTCGAAAGTCCGCCCGATCTTGTCGTAGATCGAACATTGAATGATCCCGTCGATCATGTACTCGACGGGGTCCTCGGCGGTGATGATCTTCGTATCGACCGTGTTGCTGTACTCGAGGCTCGAGTACAGCGTCGAGGTCTTGCCCGAACCCGTCGGCCCGGTAATCAGGACAACCCCGGTCGGGATGTCCAAAACATCGCTGCGGTACCGTTCCCGCATGGAGGGACACATTCCCAGGCTCTCGAGCCCGACGATACCGGTCTGTTTGTTGAGAATGCGCATGACGATCGACTCGCCGTGCACGGTAATGTAGATCGACAACCGCAGATCGTATTCGCGCTGGCCAATCTTGAAGAAGAATCGCCCGCCCTGGTGCCGTTGGTGCTCGGTGATGTTGCACTCGGCGAGCACCTTGATGCGCGAGTTGATCCGCGGCAAGAGGTCCTTGGGCAGGTCCGTCTTGTACACCAACACACCGTCGATGCGGTACCGCAAGCGAATCTTTTCCGACATCGGCTCGATGTGAATGTCGCTGGCGCGATCGTCGATCGCGCTCGAGATAATGTGTTCCACGAGTTGGATGATCGAATCTTCCTGCGATTCGACCCGGGGCTTCTTGCCGTCGGTCTGCCGTTCCGTGCGAAAGCGCCGGTAATCCTCGATGGTTTGTTTAATCGCGTCCTTCGGCCCGAGTGCAACATCGAACCGGCCCTTGAACAAGTCCTGCACCGCGTGGAGCGCGGTTTCGTCCTTGGGATCGTTGATGATGACGGTCACGCGCCCGTCCTCGCTCTTGCTGAACGGCACGAACAGGTTCTTGTCCATGTAGTCCGGCGAAATACCCTGCAGGACCGACGCCTCGATCATGGCGAACACCGGCTCGATGTAGGGTATGCGCGCCTGGCTGGCGAGGTTTTGCAGCAATGTCCGCTCGTTGACCGCGCCCATTTCGATGAGCGCCTCGCCCAACTTGAGCCCGCGGTCCTTCTGCATGCGCAACGCGAGCGTGAGGTGTTCCGGCGTAATGAGGCCCTGCTCGACCAGCATGTCGCCGATGCGCATGCCGCTACCGTGCTTGTTGATGGCGTCGCGGATGGCCTGCTTCGTGGCGTAGCCGAGTTCGATGAGCACGTCGCCGAGCTGGCGCTGCTGTTCGAGGTGCTTTTGGATGCGCAGCGCCCGATCGAGTTGCTCGGGCGTAAGGACACCGTCCTTGATCAGCGCTTCGCCAATCAAGGAGCGCGACTGCTTCTCAACGGTAGCCCGCGAACTGCTCATACCACACTAACCACCGTGGGTTTGACCGGGTCGGCCCAACGTTCGAATTGCGCGGACCAAGCTCCACTCCTGTTCAAGATTATGAAGGAACCTGCTACTCAGCGCGACGTTTACACGTTGGCGCTGACTTAATTTGCTATTTTGACTCTGTTTCTACCCGTATGTTTTGCCAAGTAGAGCGCCTTATCGGCGCGTTCAAACAACGAGCTTGCGTTATCGTGCTTCTTTGCGGACGTGACGCCAATGCTGATTGTGATTCTGGGCAACAACTCGCTGCTGCTCACAACCTCCAGGCGGACGTTTTCAATCGCCGCGCGAATGTGTTCGGCTACGATAACCGCTTGATCCGTCGATGTTTTGGGCAGTAAGACCGCGAACTCCTCTCCGCCGTATCGCGCGGCGAAATCGGCCCCTCGTATCTGTTCCGAGATCGAGCGGGCCACGATTCGCAGTACCGCGTCGCCCACCAAATGGCCGTGCTGGTCATTCACCTTCTTGAAGTGATCGACGTCCAACATCAGTACGGAAAAGCTGTCTGCCGTTTCGCGAAATCCCTCGAGCGTTTCCTCAAGCCTCTTGTCCAGCGCCTTTCGATTGAACAGCGCTGTCAGCGAGTCTTTTAGGGCCTCCTTTTTTGTATTCTCCAATTGGGTCTGAAGGCTCTCCGCACGGGCCGATTCCGCTTCCAGCCGTTGCTGCAACTCCTTGGTAGAACTCACCATCGTTTTCGTATGCTGCATGAGTTCGCCGATTACGAGCTGTACCGCCGAGAGGTCCTTCGTGCCTTCCAACTGCGCGTACAGCGCGTTCAATTTGTCGTGATAGCCTGCCGAAGAACTTGTCGCTTGCAGTAAGCTGCCAAGAATGTTCGTCACGATGGTCCGCGCTTCATCGGTAGCGCGCTCGACAACTTCCGGGTCGTGTTGACTCGCAAAGTATTTGTCATACAACGAGTCATGAACTTGGTCCGTTAGAGGACGGTCCAGTTCCATGAGGCGGTTTATATCTCGCACAAGGTCTGCATTGTTGCCCTGAAAGTATCCATACCACACAGTGTAGTTCTTTGGGTGCAGCGCGATGCTGCACTTCGCCATGTGTGACAGGGCGTTCTTGGCGCTAGACGCGACCTCTGCTTCCGCTTTGCCCGTGGTCATTCTCCGCTCCCGTTTCGATGATCCGAGCCAGTTGGACGCGCGAAACATATACCATACCGGGAATAAAGTCCAGTGCGCTAACTCCGCTCCGTTATTTGAGTTACGTAGTATAATTCTAAATGTGTAATTTTCGGCATGTTTAGATGCTTTACATGGTGCGCAGGCGGAATCACTCACCGTACAGACCCCGAACCGCGCTATTAGTGACAATAATGTAGAAATCGGGCGTATTCTGGAGTAGGATTAGTGCTAAAAGACACAGAATCGTGGAGGATACGTCTGGAAATGGTAGATCCGGCGCCAGACAGTGGCGTGGTCAAGGTGAGGCCAGTCGAACGCCCGATTGGTATGCATCTCGCGAACCAATACGCGCGTCACACCGGACGCAGCGAGGCCTCGATGACCGGTCAGGGAGAATGCTCCTCTCTCCAAGCTTTTTCCCGCAACTACATAGACACGGTACGGGCAATCTTTAACGGCGAGACGGAAGCGGCAATTGTCGCGCTTGGACTCGAGGGTGAGGACTGTTTATATCCGGCAGAGGCGTGTTGGTGTGGGTGCAAGAGCCAATTGCGGTTGTTTTGCGATCGGTAGTCCACACGCAATCGACGAAAGGGCTTCGTTCACGCGTGTACCAGCCGGCGAATCTAAGCGAAGAGCGCTTCGACAAATTCTTTGGCGTTAAAGGGTTGCAGGTCGTCGATCCCCTCGCCAACGCCTATCAGCTTTAAGGGTATTCCGAGTTGCTTCTGTATCGCCACGGCAATCCCGCCCTTGGCGGTGCCGTCGAGCTTTGTGAGCACAATGCCGGTCACGTTGAGCGCCTCGGTAAAGACCTTCGCCTGCTGCAACGCGTTCTGGCCGGTGGTCGCATCGAGCACGAGCAACACCTCGTGCGGCGCGCCCGGTATGCGCTTCGCCATTACCCGCTGCACCTTTTTCAATTCTTCCATCAGGTTCACTTTGGTGTGCAGGCGCCCTGCCGTATCGACCAAGAGACAGTCGATGCTGCGCGAGACGGCGGCGTCCGCGGCGTCGAACGCGACGGCCGCCGGGTCCGCGCCGTCCTGATGTTTGACGATGGGCACACCCGCGCGCTCACTCCAGATCGTTAATTGCTCGACGGCCGCCGCGCGGAACGTGTCCGCCGCGCCGAGCATCACGGACTTGCCCTCCGCCTTCAGTTTGGACGCGATCTTTCCCGTAGTGGTCGTCTTGCCGGAGCCATTGACGCCCGCGATAAGGGTGACGTGCGGGCCGTCGCTCGAATGCCAGGTCAGGGTGTGGTCGCCCGGGTCGAGCAGTTTCACGAGTTCGTCTTTCAGGAGCGCAACGAAGGCGTCCGGGTTCGAGACGCGCTGTTCGCGCGCGAGCCGGCGCATGTCCTCGATGATCGTCAGAGTGGTTTCGACACCGATGTCAGCCTGGATCAGAACTTGTTCAAGTTCTTCCAGGAGGTCGTCATCAATAGCGGAGCGCCCCGCGAAAAGTCCGCGCACGTTCGCCACGAAACTTTCCCGGGTTTTGGACAACCTATCGCGCAAGCGGCCGAAGAAGCCGCGCTTTTCTTCAGACATGTGCCCCCAAGGACGTCCCCGAAAACGCGAGCAACGTACATTCCAAAGGATTGGATAGTCAAATGTTTACTAAGCATACAGGGATTGACGCACACTCCCCGCTCTGGTAGAACCCTCTCACGAAACTGGGGAGACTGTACATGTCCCTGACCGCCTTAATCCTGGCAGCCGGCCTTTGCGGCGGACCCGCTCCATTCTACGCGGACAAACTCGATCTATCCATCTACGAAGACGCCGCCGGCGCCCATGCCATCAAGTCCCCGCAGGATTGGCGGATTCGGCGTGACCACCTTATCGAGAATATGCAACTCGTCATGGGCTACCTGCCGCCCGACCGGGCGAAAGTGCCGCTGGATATCCAGATCGAGTCGGAAGCGGACACGCCGAAATACGTGCTGAAGAAGCTGTCGTACGCGGTGGAAGCCGGCGACCGTGTTCCCGCCTACCTGTTGCTGCCGAAGGACATTACAGGCAAGGTCCCCGCGATGCTATGCCTCCACCAAACCAACAAATTCGGCAAAGGCGAACCGGCGGGGGTCGATGGGCTTGCCAATCTTCACTATGCAAAAGAACTGGCCGAACGCGGCTACGTCTGCCTTGCGCCCGATTATCCCCGCTTCGGCGAGTATCAGATCGACGTGTACCGCATGGGCTACGCGAGCGCCTCGATGAAAGGCATCTGGAACCACATGCGGGGCGTTGACCTCTTGCAGAGCCTGCCTGAGGTGGATGGCGATCGCATCGGCTGCATCGGGCACTCGCTCGGCGGGCACAACACGCTCTTCGTGAGCGTGTTCGACGAGCGCATCAAGGTGGCGGTCACGAGTTGCGGGTTCACGCGATTCGCAAAGTATTACAGCGGCGATTTAACGGGCTGGACCCACCGCGGCTACATGCCCCGCATCGACGCCGTATACGGGAAGGACCCCGCGCGGATGCCGTTCGATTTTCCGGACATCCTTGCGTCGCTTGCGCCGCGGTATGTGTTTATCAACGCCCCGACGCGAGATGCGAATTTCGACGTGACGGGCGTGCAGGAAAGCGTCGATGCGGCCAAGAGGATTTTCGCTCTGTACAAGGCGGCGGATCATGTAGTCGCCGTGCATCCCGATTGCGAACACGATTTCCCGGAGGACGTGCGGGAACAGGCGTATCGGTTCATCGACGGCGCACTGAAGTCGAGGTAGTTTCGACAGGCATACGAACGGGTAGGTCGCGGCAAAATCCAGGCAAGGTGTGTCTATTTCGACCGCAGTTGTGACGAAACCTCGCCCGACGCTCGCGCCGATTGCTCAGGAGGCCCGCGTATCTTATAGTGACTCCCTCACTACGGGCTGCTGCAAGGAGTCGTTTCATGACAGGCTACGAGCATGTCTGCCGGACTCATCTCACGCCGCTCACGTTCATCGAGCGGAGCACGGCGGTGTATCCGGACAAGGTGGCGATTGTACATGGGAACAGGCGCTACACGTACCGGGAATTCGGCGAGCGCGTCAACCGGCTGGCGTCGGCATTGCGCAAGGCGGGACTGAAGAAAGACGACCGCGTCGCGTTTCTCTGCGCGAACACACCGCCGATGCTGGAGGCGCACTTCGGCGTGCCGCTGGCGGGCGGCGTGCTGGTGTGCATCAATACGCGTCTCGCGCCGAACGAGATCAAGTATATTCTCAACCACTCCGGATCGAAGTTTCTTTTTGTCGATACGGAGTTCACGAACCTCATCCTTCCCAATCTCGACAAACTGGAGACGGTCGAGCGCATCGTCAATTGCGCCGATCTGCCGCACACGACCCGTATCGACGCTCCGGAGTATGAGGAGTTCATCGCGGCGGGCAGTCCCGAGCCTGTGCCATGGGTAATCGAAGACGAGATGGACAGCATCTCGATCAACTACACCAGCGGCACCACGGGCATGCCGAAGGGCGTATTGTTCTCGCACCGCGGCGCGTACCTGAACGCAATCGGCGTGGGTCTCGAGTCGGGCCTGCGCCATGAGAGCGCGTATCTCTGGACGCTGCCGATGTTTCACTGCAATGGTTGGTGCTATACGTGGGGCGTCGTGGCGCTCGGCGGTACGCACGTGTGCATGCGCAAGTTCGAACCGGAGCAGTCGTGGAAGCTCGTGAAATCCGAGGGCATCACGCATTTCAACGGCGCGCCGGTCGTGCTCATCGCGCTCATTAACTCGCCGTCCCGCCCAGCGCGCGTCGAAAAACCAATCACCGTCACCACCGGCGGCGCGCCGCCGTCGCCCACGCTCATCGGCAACATGGAAGAAATGGGCGTCAAGCTCGTCCACATCTATGGCCTTACGGAAACCTACGGGCCGTATACCATCTGTGCGCCGCAGGAAAACTGGCGGCACCTGTTCCTCGACAAACGCGCGAAACTCATGGCGCGGCAGGGCGTACGGTTCGTCATCGCGGACGGCCTCCGCGTCGTCGACGAAAATATGAACGATGTGCCCGCGGACGGGCAGACGATGGGGGAGGTCGTCATGCGCGGCAACCTCGTGATGAAGGGGTACTACAACGATCGCGAGGCGACGGAGAAAGCGTTCCGCGGGGGATGGTTTCACAGCGGCGACGTCGCGGTGAAGCACCCCGACGGCTACATCGAACTGCGCGACCGGAGCAAGGACATTATCATCAGCGGCGGCGAAAACATTTCCTCGATCGAAGTCGAGCAGACGCTCTACCGCCATGCCGCGGTGCTCGAATGCGCGGTCGTCGGCGTGCCACATGAGAAGTGGGGCGAAACGCCGAAGGCGTTTGTCACGTTAAAAGACGGCAAGACCGCGACTGCCGACGAACTGATTGCGTTCTGCCGCGGCGAGATCGCGCACTACAAGTGCCCGACGGCCGTCGAGTTTATTGCATTGCCCAAGACGAGCACCGGCAAAATCCAGAAGTACGTCTTGCGCGAGAAGGAATGGAAAGGCTACGACACGCGCATCAAGGGGGCGTAAACCATTCCCGGGTAAACCTGCACGCACGATTGCCAATCGGTATTATTGCAACTGCGCTAACGTCGTGAGACCCACATGAGGACGTACCGATGAAGACGGCCGAGCTACACGCGCGAGTACGAGTGGCATTGCGCCATTCGTTTGGAGATCGCCTGCGTCAAGTGGTCCACTATGGGTCGACGGCCCGTGGAGATGAGCGATCGGACAGCGATGTGGATTACCTCGTCGTGATCGAAGGGCCGGTGCGCCTAGGCGACGATCTCGACAAGATTGTGCAGTCGTTGTACCCGATTCAATTAGAAATAGATAGACCGATCCACGCGATGCCCGTGGACGAACTGGATTTCGAGGCTGGTGCATACGGACTGTATCGGGCAGCGAAACGGGACGGCGCTGCGATATGACCGAGGAGGCGGCAGAGTTATTGGCTCGGGCCAGAAAAGCCCTGGAAACCGCGCATGCATACACCGCCGCCGTCGCTGACGCCGCGGCATCGCGAGCATATTATGCGGCCTTCTATGCAGCGTCTGCTTGGCTTGCAGACCGCCAAGAGTCGTATTCAAAGCATTCCGCTGTCGAAGCAGCGGTTCATCGGGATCTTGTGCGACCGGGACATTTGCCAGCCGAATTAGGCGCTCACTACTCGTGGTTGAGCGCGCTGAGGAACACTGACGACTACGGCGTAAAGCAGCATGTGAGCGCGGAGGAAGCGAATACGGCAACTCGACGGGCGAAGTTGATCGTAGAGGCAATAGCCGGTCTAATCGACTCCCACGCGTAAACTGCGGATCCGTTACCGGTGACTGAATACACTCTAACTCACCCGAAATCGCCATGGCGGTGTTCGAGCCGCGCTTGCAGTTCGTTGTAGCAATAGGTCCAGCGCCGCGCGTAACCGCTTTTCTGGATTGAATCGTCCAAGATGATCGCGGGGTCAAAACGAAGATTTCCTTCGGAGATCGTGAAGCCGGATTTTCGGAAGTACTGGAAGAGCCCATCCAGCCGCTCTTTCCACTCCGGCGCATCGCCCGGGTCGGGAACCACGCTGTATCCGTCGCCCGCGAGTTCGCGCGCGCGATGCGTAAGGGCGTCGCGAAACGCCTGAACGCCGATGGCCGATTCCGATCGCATGGCGAGCGCGCGCAAGGCTTCCGCGGCGATTTGGCTCACGGGCACCGGCGCGTCGCAGTGGATCAGGTGCTCGATCCGCGCGTTGAACGCGTCCTTCGGTCCGCCACGCTCGGCGGCGACGGTCCTGCCGAACGTGACGTACGCGAGTGCGCGGCCAGCGCGCATCGGATCGTACGTGATGTTCATCGGGATCAGTTCCGCGTCGCGTTTCATCGCGTTCACAATCTGAAACACACCGGAACGCACGCCCGCGGGTGTGCCGTCGCGCGTGATGATGCCCTGCGGCGCGATGAACACGGGCCGCCCGCTATCGGCGAATGTGGCGAAGGTCTCGACGAACAGTCGTATGCGCTCCCTGTGCCGTCCCCACGCTTTCTCCAGATAAGGCTGCCGAAGAATCGAGAATTCGTGAGACTGGTATAGCGCGTTGCGGTGGCGAAACGTCAACACCGATCGGATGCGCGCGTTCGCCTCCGCTCCCGGCAGGTACGAACCGATGTCCCCTCCCAGCACATCGCGCAACGGGACGTTTCCGTGGTGCCTGAGGACGTCGTAGAGGTGCGCGATCAGCAGCCGCGTCCGCGCGTGTACGACGGGGTGCCCGCCGATCCACGGCATGAACGGCGCGATGCGCGTTTGAAAGAGCAGGTAGCTGAGCCAGCTCGGTTGCTTCACTACGTACGCGCCGAGAAACCCCGGTTGAAACACGTGCTCGCCCATCACATGCACGCACGTCCGCAAGATGGGAATCATACCGGGAATGGCAAGGCACGCGGCAAGGATTACGACAGGGTCATCGTCCGTGAGATGGTTCACGGCGATAATGGGAATTGCGCTCGTCGATGGCGCTGACACGCCGCGCAGGCGGATGTCGAAGCGTTTCCGAATTCCCGCGGCCAGCCGGTAGCCGATGAAGCGCCGGTACGCCAGCTTCCAGGAAGGGATGGACGCAAGGTAGTCCGCCACGACGGGGTTCAGCGGTACTGCGGTGTTCGACTCGGTTTCGTTCACCGTGACTCGGGCCCTTGGTATCGAGCGTGCCTTGCGAAGAGAGAACTATGAATGCCCGCCCGCCGGGTGTCAAACGAAGGCTGGGAGCGCGTTCACGACTCTGGCGACATTGCCAACCGAAACATCGCGCGGATGCCCTCGACGATGGTCCGCCCCGGCAGTGTCACCGTTTCGCCGACGGCCGGAAGCGGGAACGGCTCGAGGTTGCGTTCGCCGAAGCAGAACCAGCGGTACGACGGGTCCTCGAGCGGCCGGTTGAACACAAACCGGATGCGCCTCGGCCGTGCGTCTTCGGTCAATTCGAGCACCGTCGCTTCGAAATCCGCGTTCCGCGCGATTCGGCCCACCCACCACGGATCGCTCGGCCCGTGAAATGCAACACCGAACGGTTTCGGGAAGAACCCTTCCGGCACGCCAATCTCCAAGGTAGTTGCGTCCGTTCTACGGACGATCACTTCGCCGAGGCCCGCGTTGAGTCCCCAAATGTGCCGCGGCACAGGCGCGCGCCGCGACGACTGGACCGCGGGAATCGTGATTGTATACGCGTCGACTTTCGGGTTTACGACGATGATGCTGTCGTCCTGAATCGATTCCTCCAGCGGCAATCGCCTGATTCCGGAGTCCACGAGCAGTCCGAACAAGCGCACGCTAGTCGAGTTGAACGGAAGGCTCAGCGGCCCGATGAACGCGTGTGTGAAGATCAAGAAGATCGCCATGCCGCGCACGAATCGCAGCCGGCGTGTTCTGGGCTGTTCGTTCCAACGCGCAAACGCATACTCGAGGAAATGCCCGACCAGTGCCATGCCGCCGATACCCGCGGGGCATAACAACCGGTCGTTTGGCACTGTCGCGCACACGGGCGGCAACGACAGCACCATCCCCAGCGCCCAGAACCGCGCCAGCTTCGACTCGCGCAGGACGGGAAAAAACGCAATCGCGAACAACACGATCATCACATAATCGAACGCGTGCAGAATGTATTGGTAACGCTGCGGCACAACCACGTATGCATTCGACGAGAGGATGCCGAGTTGCGCCTGCACGAGCGCGGGCAGATTCAGCGCGATGTCCATGGCGAACCCCGCCGGGTTGCGGAACGGATCGGAGTAGAGTCCGCTGTGGCGCGTGCCGTACCCCTGCGTCACGTAGATCGCGAGGTACGCGGCGAATATCACACCGTAGGGGACGAGCGAAAGCACGCGCGTACGGAGCGGCCCGGAGTCACTACAAAACGCGTACGCAACCAGGTATCCAAACACAAACACCGTGGCTTCGCCGCTGGCGAACCCCGCGACGAGGGTAATCACCGCGCCAATCACCGCGCGCGGCGATCCGCTGCGCCGCCACGCGTCGTGCGCCAGCAGCGTGAGCACGCCGAACAGGCACGTCAGCACGGCGTTGCGCCCGGAGAGCCATCCCGCGGGAATGCCGTGCGTGTCGTCCGCGGCGTACATCAGCGCGGCCAGGCCGGCCACCCAAGGCGTCATGCCGAAACGACGGTACGTCAGCGCGACGCACGCGCACAGTGCCGCATACATCAGCATGTTCTCGACATGCATCAGCCACCAGTGCGGCTCGAGGTACCAGTAGTCCAGTGCATGCGTCAGCGACGTCAGCGGGCGGAGAAAGGACAATCGCAAATCCGGCGTGGACCACCACGGGAGTAGTCCCCAATCGATGCGCATTGCGTTTCGGTCCACGTCGCCGTCCGCGAACGTAAATACGCGCCACCACGAACTGCCAAGATCGGGAATGCCGGGCTCGGCATGCGCCGTCATGCGAAGGAAATGATCGTCGGCCTGGAGTCCCAGAAACAACGACGGAGATATGAGCAGCACGCCAAGCAGCGCCGCCCACACAACGATGCTTCGCCGCTCGAGCAGCGGCTTCAGCGCGCGGACACGCGTGAGCGCTTTCGCAATCATAGGCAAATCCGTGGGAGAATCGGATTCATCGGGCCGTTTCCATTCACCGTGCAACGTTGGGCCGCGCAGCTACACCACGAAACAAGTTGAGGAGTGTACCATGAAGTCCAGACGATTCGGTCACCGCCGGAATGCAGCGCGAACAGCGTGCGGCGTGATGGCGTTCGTACTTGCGTGCGCCTGCCGAGCGGAGTTTGCGATACCCGTCGTTGACGCGCTCACGCTCGAGCACGGCCGGTCGCAATCGTTTAAGGCCGCCATCCCCGCGCCGCCGGAGGGCAGGCGCATCCTGCTTACGCTCTTTGCGCGCGTCGATTTCGAGAAGGTCGCGGGGTACAACAACGCGATGCGCATTGTCGTCAACGGGAAAGCGTTGACGGGTGCGCAGCTTGTCAACAAACCCGCGCGCGTCAAGGCGCGCTCCGGTGATGTCTACTCGATGGCTGCGGGCGAATTGTTCTCCGTCTACTACAGCCCGGACTTCACCAGCCCGGATACGGACCCGCACTACGGCCTTGCCGCGGACATCCGCCCCTGCGTGTTCGAATTCGACATCACCGATCTCGCGAAGGAGGGAGAAAACGAGATCACGTTCACGCGCGCCACCGGTCCAGTGACGAATCCGCTGGTCATCGGCACGGCGCAGATCACATGGCGTGATGCGCAACAGGCCAAACCGCCGCGCCGCCCCGCACCAACGGGCCCGCTACCCATCTACGAACCTCAAGCGGAGCACAAGACAGGGTTCGAAATGATCGATGAGAAACCCGGAACTATTGTCGTTCGTGTTGGCGGCGATTCGTTTACGGTGCAAAGCCGGTTCTCGGTACCCGGCGGCGGTTGGGCGTCCGGTGTGAACGAAGCGTTCGACTATTCGCGCAACGTGGAGCAAAAGGCGGAGACAATTGTCGTGAAGGAGACCTTCACCAACAAGACCGGCAAACCACTCGGCATTATCCAGCAACACACCTGCTCGCTCGGCGGCGCGCTGAAACGCGCCTGGCTCTCCGGTCTCGAACAGCCCGACCTCGCGGGAACGATGACGCAGCCCACGAACCCCACAACCTACGGCGCGACAGACAGTACGGGCATCGGCTTCATTCCGCTCAGCGACGCGTTTCGCGTGCACGCAACGAACGCCATCGAGAATGGAACGCTTGCGCTGTCGGACAACTTTCTCGTCATCGCCCCCGGCGCCACGCACACGGCGGAATGGGCGATTGTGCCAACCGCCACGCCCGATTACTGGGCCTTTCTGAATGCCGTGCGCCGCCTTATCGACGCAAACTTCACCATCGACGGGGGTTTTGCGTTTCTGCGCAGCGGCCCGCCGGTGATGCAATGGACGGACCAACAGATAGCGGACTTCATTCGCATGAAGGACGTGAAATACACCTGCGCCTCCAACGATTATCCGCGGTACAACGGGCACTACGCGCACGGCACCGCGTTCCAACGCCTCGACCATTCCCAATACATTGTCGCGCGGGATCAACGCCGCCGCGTCGCGCCGAACTCGAAGTATCTCGTCTATTTCCATTGCTTCATTGATGTGGCGGAAGACGCGCCCGAACTCTTTCCCGATTCGCGCCTGATCATGCCCGACGGCGCGCACGCGACCTATGGCGAACCGCACGACAAAATCTATTTCCCGACCGAATCCAATTCGTTCGGGAAGGAGATTGGGAAGAATGTCGATGTCATTCTCGACAAGATCGGCGCGGACGGCGTGTATTGGGACGAACATGAGTACAGCCGCTACCACTACCATTACGGCGAGCCGTGGGACCAAGTCTCCGGGGACATCGATCCGACGACACATGAGGTCACGCGCCTAAAGTCTTCCGTGACGTTGTTGACGGAGCAGTGGCGGCTCGCGCTTGCGAAGCGGATCCTTGCGCGCGGACCTATGATCGGCAACGGCCCGGCGGTCACGCGCGCTCGCGCCGCACTGAAGTTTCCGTGCTTCGTGGAAACCGGCAGCATCACCAATTGCACCCAGGCGCACCTGCACTCACCTATCGCGCTTGGCGATCATCTCACCGAGTACAGCGAGCAGGACGCCTACGCGACTATGGCCGCCGCGCTCGATTACGGCTGTGTCTACCACTGGTACAACGACGTGACGGTTGTCCCCACGCACCACACCCTTACGAAATACATGTATCCCTTCACGCCCATCGAACTGCACGAGGGATACGTCATCGGGCGGGAGCGCATCCTCACCAACCGCAGCGGCCTGTTTGGCTGGGGCGACAGTGCGAAGCACGAAGTCCACATCTTCGACGACACCGGCAGCGAGGTCGAATCCTTCACCGCCCCCCTCATCGAACGCGACGGCAAGACCTTCACCGAACTCCGCCTCGCGGAAGGCTGGACCGCGGCAATTGTAAGGCGTTGATAATGCATCTTATGTTGCATCCTAACTACCTCGCTTCCTAACTACTCGTTACCTGGCTATAATCCGCATCCGGAGGGCCATTCGTGTCGCGCATTCTCGTTACCGGCGGGGCCGGTTTCATCGGCAGTCATCTTGTGCATGCGCTTGTTGGGCGCGGCCACGACGTCCGCGTGCTCGACGACTTTTCGACGGGCCGCCTGTCCAACCTGTTCGGCATCGTCAATTCGATTCACCTTGTCGAAGGCAGCATTACCGATCGCGAAATCGTGCAGAAGGCCGTGGACGAGATTGACTACTGTTTCCACTTCGCCGCGCTGCCGTCCGTGCAACGATCGATTGCCAGTCCCGACGCCACGAACGGCGTGAACGTCACCGGCAGCGTCAACTTGTTTCTTGCGTGCCGCACCGCCGACGTGAAACGGATCATCTACGCATCGTCGTCATCCGTCTATGGAGCGGCGAACGCCGGGCCGCTCGCCGAAGACCGCCCCTGTGCGCCCATGTCGCCCTACGCCGTCTCCAAATTCGCCGTCGAGAACTACGCGCGCGTATTCGCGGCACTGTACACCATGGAGATCGTTGGGCTTCGCTTCTTCAACGTTTTCGGCCCCAAGCAAGACCCGAACTCGCCCTACGCCGCGGCGATTCCGCTATTCATTAGCGCCATCCGCGCGGGTCAGGCGCCCATCGTATTCGGCGATGGCAAACAGTCGCGCGACTTCACCTACATCGACAACGTCGTGGATGCGAACATCCGCGCGATGGAAGCGCCGAGTCCTCTGTCCGGTATTTTCAACGTCGCCTGCGGCGCGAGCACCAGCGTGCTAGAGATTCTGCGCATGCTTGGCGAAATTATGAACGTTACCGTGCAGCCCTCCTTCGAGCCCCCTCGCCCGGGCGAGATTCCGTGGTCGCAGGCGAGCATCGCCAGGGCGCACGATGCGTTCGGTTACACGCCGGCCGTCGGCGTGCGCGACGGTTTGTCGCGCACAATCGAATGGACCACCGGCCAAGGCGCGGAAGAACCGGCCAAGTAACTTCGCCTTTTATGTATTCGCGCGCGACACCGTGGGGCGCGGAACGGTAATTCCGCTTCTACTGTGCCCGTGACTCGATCCGCGCAAGCTTGTGTTAGCGTCACACGCAATGGCACCATACTTCGATTCTCATTCTCCGTTATTGGGTGCGCACTACCGTGATCCACGTCCAAAATTTCAACAAAACGTATCGCGACACCGTCGCGGTCAACGATCTCAGTTTTGAGGTGAACCCCGGCGAAATTCTCGGCCTTGTCGGTCCGAATGGCGCCGGTAAGACGTCCACGCTCCGCAGCGTCGCGGGCATCATTCCGCCGACGAGCGGCACGCTCACCGTGGCGGGGCACGATATTGTGTCCGACGCCATCGCGGCGAAGCGCAAGCTCGCCTACGTACCGGACGACCCGAAATTGTTCGACACCTTGACGATTTGGGAGCACCTCGAATTCGTCGCGATGGCGTATCGCGTGGCGGATTGGCGGGAGCGCGGCGAGGCGCTCCTGCACCGGTTCGACCTCACGGCGAAGCGCAGGACCGTCGCGCAGGAGCTCTCCCGCGGCATGCGGCAGAAAGTCGCGATCTGCTGTGCGTATCTTCACGACCCGCAGGTCATCATGTTCGACGAACCGCACGTGGGCCTCGATCCGCGCGGCATCCGCACGATGAAGGACTCGATCCTCGAACGCGTGCAACTCGGAGCGTCCGTCGTCGTCAGCTCGCACCTGCTCGAACTCGTCGAAGATATGTGCACGCACCTGCTCATCCTTCACAAGGGCAAGCGCATCTATTTCGGCAGCATGAGCGGCGCGCGCACCGCGTTTACCGGAGTCGGGGGCGACGCGTCCCTCGAAGAAATTTTCTTCCACGCCACGGAAGGCAGCGCCGAAACGGCCGAATCCGGCGTCTCATGATCGATCCCGCGCTGCTCTTTCTTATCCGCTTGCGCTGGCGCGCCATGCTGCGCAAGACCGTGCGCGGCGCGAAGTCCCGCCGCGGCATCGTCATGTTTATCCTCGGCATGTTGCTGGTCGTGCTGTGGATTGCGCCCGCCGTGTTTCTCGCGATGCGCGGCGAGAAAGGCGACGTACAACAGTTCAGCGCGTTCGTTCCGCTCGGCTTGCTGGGCATGTGCATGCTCTCGCTCATGACCTCGACAGGCGAACGCGCAATCTACTTCTCGCCCGGCGAAGTCGAATTCCTCTTCCCGGGGCCGTTCGGCCGCCGCGAAGTGCTCGCGTACAAGCTCCTTGGCACGGTGCTGAACGTAATGATCGGCGCGCTCATTTTCTCGGTCATGGCGCTGCGATTTACGTCCACGTGGATCGCCGCCTACGTCGGCGTCGTCCTTTCGCTGGTGTTCATACAGTACTTCACGATGGCCGCGCTGCTCGTCAGCGAATCCTTCTCGCAGCGCGCGTACACCCGCGGCCGCAAACTTCTTGTCTATGCGGTCGGCGTAATCGTGGCGGCCGCGGCGGGCCGCGTTCTTGCGGCGCGCGGCGAGGCGGGCCGCGAAAGTTTCGTCGTGTTGCTCCGCGAATCGCCGTGGCTGGGCTACGTGCTCGCGCCCTTCGAGCCGTTTGCGCGCGTCATGACCGCAAACGCGGTCTTCCCCGACATGCTGCTGTGGGCGGGCGTCTGCGTGGCGATGAACGCCGTGCTATTTGCCATCATCGTTTTGATCGACGCGGAATACCGCGAGACCGCCATTCGCGTGAGCCAGCGCATCTACACGCGCATGCAGCGCGCCCAACGCAGCGGCATGGCGCAGACCAACGTCACCGCGGGCGGCCGCCGCGTGCCGCACCTGCCGTGGCTCGCGGGCGCCGGCCCCATTGTGTGGCGCCAATGCACGAACGTCGTGCGCAACGGCCGCAGCGTGTTGCTCATGATGGTGCTGTTGAGCGTGGCGATTGGCGTGCCCGCCATGCGCGGCGCGGAAGAGCACAAGAACCTGCTGCTGCTTTCCATCGGCATGTTCGCATGGCTCACAATTCTGCTTTCGATGATGGTTCGGTTCGATTTCCGCACCGACATCGAGCAGATGGATTGGCTCAAAGTGCTCCCGATCGCGTCCACGTCGCTCGCCGTTGGCCAGCTTACCGTGCCCACGCTGCTTTGCACGGTCATGCAGACGCTTCTCGCCGCGCTCGCCGCGTATTTCATGAAGATGCCGGAGATTGTCCCAATCGCACTTGCGTTCGGCCTGCCGACGAACCTCATGCTCTTCGGAATCGAGAACACGATGTTTCTGCTGATGCCCACGCGCACCGCCGCGTTCAGTCCCGGAGACTTTCAGGTGTTCGGACGTCAATTGCTGTTCATGCTGGTGAAAGGAATCTTCATCAGTATCGCCTGGGTCATCGCGTTTTTTGCCGGCGCCGCGGTCTCGCTGCTGCTCGGCGACAACCGCATCGTCGGCGCCGCCGTGGGGTGGGTAGTTCTAATGACGTTTGCTATCGCGACAGTTCCCTGCGTGGCCTGGGCGTTCCGCCGCCATGACGTAAGCTTGGATACACCGGCGTAGGCGTACTGCGTCACCGGTAGCTTGGGTTAAGTGCCTGGTGGAGCGAAAGGCGCGGATAGATTAGTGACGCCACTGAAATCGACGGCGTACAGCCAAAGGAACTACGACGCCACCGGTGTCAGCGTGTACACGCGCGCGCACGCGGCCGCGGCGCGAACATCTCCGTTGCGAAGTGCGCTGCGTACCGAATCCAGCTTGTTCGCGTCCTCAACGGTCAAACAGGGCGACCAGCCCTCGTCGGTTTCAATCAACTCCACGTCGACCTCGGCCACGTAACGACCTTCATGCACCAACTTCGTATGTTTACGCGTCTTCATAGTTTTCTCCGGCGAAAGTCGTCAGTCCACTTTATCGGGTCAGGCCGATACGCCGTCACAAGCACTACGGGCGAACTCGTCCCACGCGGTATACCCCACACGGCATGGACCGGCTGGCCGGCGTGGTCCCGCTGCAACACAAGTATACACGGTCATTTCGGGTACGTTGGGTACTCCTCGATCACGTGCGCGCGATCGACTCCGTCCAGGAGTTCTGCAACCAGAATTCCATCTTCGGCCAACTCAACGTAACCATGCTCCGAGATGCGCACGTCGCCCGATGCTACCAACTGTTGAATCGTAGCGAGGAAGTCCTGCATGAATTGAACCTGCCAAGATTCTACCAGACCGTGAGTATCGCGCGCCCGCTTGAGCGCCCAATCCCGCTTCGCTATGCTGGTGGTGGTGCATGGCGCAGGGGCCATGCATAATCCGCGAAAGGACGCCACGCCCATGCCTTGGTACTACGCGCAAAACAATCAACGGTTCGGTCCGTATACCGACCAGGAATTCTCCAATATGGTCGTGCAGGGAACTGTCACGCAGGACATGCTCGTCTGGCGCGACGGCATGGCGAACTGGCTGCCCTTGAGCCAGGCGCAGCCCGCGCCGGGAGGCGGGATGGCGAGCGCGCCCTCCATGGGCGCGGAGGCCGCCATGGGCCAGTCGGACCGGCCGATGGTCGTGTGCAGTTCGTGCCACCGCGCGTTCCCCGAGGACGAAGTCATCCAATACCAGGGCGCGTACGTGTGCGCCGCGTGCAAACCCGTCTTCGTGCAGCGCCTGCGCGAGGGCGCGCCCATGGTCGGCGAGATGCGCTACGCCGGGTTCTGGATTCGGTTTGCCGCGTACTTCCTCGATGGAATTATCCTCGGCATCGTGAATTTCATCCTCGGCATGATGGTCGGCCTTGGCGCCGCCGTCGGCGGGGACAACAACGACGCCGTGGTCGGCATGCAAATCGTGCTGAACCTCGTTAGCTTCGCACTTGGCATAACCTACTACACCTTCTTTAACGGACGCTTCGGCGCCACGCCGGGCAAGATGGCGTGCGGGCTCAAAATCGTCACGGCCGAAGGGCAACCCATCACATACCTGCGCGCCTTCGCACGATACTGGGCGCTCATGCTTAGCGCGCTTACCCTGATGATCGGGTTCATCATCGCGGCGTTCGACGACCAAAAACGCGCGCTGCACGATCACATCTGCAGCACCCGCGTCATCCGGAAATAGTCCGGGCTGCGTATGGGCGCCGCATCGCTCACGTGTGATCGCTGCCGCACGCGGCTGCCGGCGACTGCGTTGAACACGCAGGACCTCGTCGCGTGCCCGGCATGCAGCACGCCCCTTCGCTTCCTCGTGTTCCCCGCGTACTACCGCGCGCACGCCCCCGCGCAAAAGGGCGAAACGCTGATGGTCGAGGGGGAGAGCAGTTGCTTCTACCACCCGACGAAAAAAGCCGTGGTACCGTGCGACGGATGCGGCCGGTTCCTCTGCGCGCTGTGCGACGTAGAACTCGACAACAAACACCTCTGTCCAAAGTGTCTCGAAGCCGCCAAAGAGAAGCGTACGATGGACTCGCTTGAGCACGAGCGGTATCTCTACGACGCGCAGGCGCTGACACTTACGGTAGCCGGCGCAGTTGTGTTGCCGTGCATGCCATATGTGACGGTTTTCTTGGCGGCAGCCGCTTTGTACTTGTGCATACGATATCGACACAAGCCACGGAGTATTGTGTCACCTGGAAGGGCGCGGACAGTTGTAGCTCTGGTTCTCGGGATTGTAGAGCTTCCAGTTGCGGTTGCCTACTTGGGACTCATGTTTTATGGGGTCTTCTACTGAACATGAGCGCTGCGCCACAAACCTCAATCAATCACGAGTACAATCGGCTGCCCGGAAGGGCAAAGCGGCTGTTCGGCCTCTTTGTCAACGAGAAGCAGCGCCTCTACCTCGGCGGCGACCATCTCCTCGTCGCCACGAATTCGTACAACTACGAACGCTATAAGCGGTTCTACCTGGCAGATATTCAATCGCTCACGATTCAGAAAACAGGCGCGGGCGCGGTGCTCAGCTTCATCCTTGGAATCATCGCCGGGCTGTTCGCGACGTTCGCCGCCGCGGGCTACGCCAACCAGTGGGACCCCGTCGCACAAGTCGTCGTGTTGATAATCGGCGGCATGTTTCTCGGCCTCCTGCTCATCAACACGGCGTTCGGACCCACCTGCCAGTGCCATATCCTCACGGCGGTGCACGAAGAACCGCTCTACTGCCTCGGCCGCTTGTACACCGCGGAACGCGTCGTCGAGTACCTGCGCGCGGTGATCGAAGGCGTGCAAGGAACGGCGGGCGAAATGTCCGCCGCCGCCGCGCAACGCGTCGATCGCGCCGCAAACTTGCGCGAAGCCGCCGCGATGGTGCGAAAGGATTCGGGCCGGCTGCACCTCGCCCTCTTTGTCATGCTGCTGTTCGACGCGATTCTGGGCGCTGTCGTGATTTTCTACCGCGACGCCATTCCACCCAGCGTATCGCTCGTCTCGACCGGTACGGTGTTGGCGTTGGTCCTCGCCTCGGCAATCCGGCAGCAGGGCAGCGACGTCCCGCGGTCGGTGCGCACGCCGATCTGGGTCGCGCTGGTCTTTAACGTAATCATGCTGACTGTCATGCTCTACGTCGCCATTGTTGTCCAAGCACTCCAACAATCTCCGGACGCGGCAGCCGCGGAGGTTGTCCAATCCGGTTTCATCACTGTCGGCAATGCGATCAACTTTATCGTCAATAGCGCGGTCGGCGCTTTTGGCCTCTATAACCTGCGCGTCTGGCGCAGGGCCGCGGCGGTGCAGGCCGAACAGCAGCGCGTTGCCGGCGGCGAAAGCGGACAGGCGTGAGCACGCTCGCACACCAGCGGTGCCGCAACCACGCGCAGCGCGAGGCCGTGGCGCGGTGCCCGGAGTGCCGGCGCTACTTTTGCCGCGAATGCGTCACCGAGCACGAGGACCGCGTCGTGTGCTCCTCGTGCCTCGTGAAACTCGCCGGCGGCGACGCCGAAAAGAAATGGCGAATCAGCGGCGTTGTGCAGTTCGGCCAGTTTGCCGCGGGCCTGTTCCTGCTCTGGATTTGCTTTTACGTTATGGGCCGGCTCCTGCTCAACATCCCGTCGGAATTCCACGACGAATCGTTCTGGGCGGCCGACACACTCACGCTTGGTGACGAATGAAAAAGCGGCGGCCCAAAGACGGCATGACCCTGCTCGAGATTGCCGAGGCCTCGCTCCACCAGGTGCGCCTCGCTCCGCTCGACGTGCTCACGCCGTACTATGTCGGCTCGCTTCCGTTCGTGCTCGCGTTTCTCTATTTCTGGGCCGACATGGCGCAGGGTGCGTTCGCGTACCGCCATGTGGACACGTCCGCCCTTGCCGTCGCCGCGTCGTTCATCTGGATGAAATGCTGGCAGGCCGTATCTTGCACGAAGATGCGCGCCAACCTCGCAGGCAGCGACACCGGCGCGTGGAGAATTGCGCGCATCGTGCGGCTCATATCTACACAGACGCTCATTCAGTCCACTGGATTCTTTGTTCTTCCCGTGGCATTCATCCTGATGGTGCCGTTTGGTATGGTCTACGCCTTCTACCAGAACGCGACGGTCTTCGGAGCGGACGAAGATAACGGCGTCGCCGCCATCGCCAAGCGCGCGTGGACCGAGGCGCGCCGCTGGCAAAAGCAGGGTCTCCAAGTGATTTGGCTGTTCAGTCCATTGCCGCTTATGGTCGGTGCGGGCATGATCCTGGCCATGGTGCCCATTGCGCAGGTAGTTTCGCCTGACTGGGGCCAGGTCTACGTCGGCGCGTTGATCACGATGTATTGCATCATTCTCGTGCCGCTCAGCCCGATCGGCATGCTCGTCGCATTTAACATCGGGATTCTGATCATCGCCCTTCCGCAACTGTTGAACTCGATGCTTGGCATCGATCTCATGGTCACCATGGGCGGCAACTACTACAATTCGACCTTCTTCGCCATCTGCGTCGGCGTCGCATCACTCTGCCTCGATCCGGTAATGAAAGCGGCGTACGCGTTGCGCTGTTTTCATGGCGAGTCGCTCAGTTCCGGCGAAGACCTGCTCATTGCGCTGCGCCGCGTCATCGCGTCAAAAGGCGCGCACATGGTTCTCCTGATCGCTGCGGCGTTGGCGGCGTCAATTGCACTTCCCTGCCCGGTGCACGCACAGGAAGCGGGCCGGTCGGCGCCCATCGTGCAGCCGCGGGAACTCGACGAGGCGATTGCCGCCGAATTACAGAAGGCCGAATACATCTGGCGCATGCCGAAAGAAATCCCCGAAGACGCATTCAAAGACAATTTCGTTACGCACTTTATCCGGGCGGTGCAAGAGTCCATCGCGGACCTATTCAAATGGCTCGTTGATTTCATCAAGTGGCTGGTTGAGGCGCTTTACGGCGGGGACCGGCGGCGGGGAGCGTCGAGCGGTTCTGCGGACGCGTGGGTGAACACCCAGCGGACTCTATGGTTCCTGGTGTTCGGCGCGCTGCTCGCCGCCCTCGCCATCATTGTGTATCGCATCTACAAACAGCGCAAGGTGCAGCCGATCGCCGCTGTTGCCGCTCCCGTGCTCGTCACGCCGAACCTCGAAGACGAAGACGTGTCCGCGGACGCACTCCCCGAAGACGGTTGGCTGACCCTCGCACGCGACTTGATGGAGCGCGGCGATCTGCGGCTTGCGATGCGCGCACTGTTCCTGGCGTCGCTCGCGGTCTTGTCCCACCGCGAACTCATCCGCATCACGAAAGCGAAGTCCAACCGCGAATACCTCCGCGAACTCCAACGCCGGAGCCACGCGGCGCCCGCGGTACCACCCATCTTCGAGTCAAGCATCCGCGCTTTCGAGCGCGTGTGGTACGGCGATCACGAAGTGGACCGGTTCGCGTTCAGCGAATTCAACGCGGACCAGGAGAGGATTCGTACGCTTGCGAAACAGCAATAGGCTATACCTGCTCGCATTGCTTCTGGTCATCGCCGGGTTCGCGTACGGCGCGGCGACGCTGTTCCTCGCGCGGTACTCGCGCGGCGACGTCTACGCGCCGTATTCGTCGTACCGCGCGGACCCCCTAGGTACGAAGGCGCTCTTCGAAGCGATGCATTCCGTTCGCGGCGTCCACGTTACGCGCAACATCGAACCGCTCGATCGGCTCGCGCGAAACCGCGCGGTCACCCTGTTTCTAAACGGGATGACCTTCGGGTTCGTCGGCACGCAGGAAATCGAGGCCGGCCTCGCCGAAGCGCTCGATGACGTCATGGCGCGGGGCGGCCGCGTAGTCATTTCGTTCGCACCTGTCGTCATGGATGTCTCGTATCGCGAAAAAATGGACAAGGATTTCCAGGAGCGCATGGACGAACGCTGGCGCCGCAAGCCCGCGAAGAAGGACGACGAAGAGTCCGTCGGCGATCAGAAAGCCGAGAAGGGTCCGGAAACGGAGAAACCCGAAGCCGAACCGGCCGGCGCAAACGATAAGAAGCGAGAAGAAACGATTATCGAGTTGCCGGACAAACCCAATGCGGACGACACCTCGAACAAAGAGGAACAGGAAAAAGAAAAACAGGACGAAAAAGACGGCGAGGATGAAAAGCGCAATCGGGACCGCTACGCGGAATATGAGGCCTTTATGCCGCGGACGGTCAGTTGGGACAAACAGTGGGGCGTGCAACTTCAGTTCGACAGCCTCGAGCCCGACCCGTTAACGAACACGTTCAAATCCAAAACCGCGCGCCGCGCAATCGACGCGCCGGTGCCCGAGCAACTCCCGGTGCGCACGACGTTGCGCTTCGCTCCGTCGTCAGAGGAATGGCGCGCAATTTACTCCGTTGGCGAAAAGTCTGTGGTTATTGAACGCCCGGTAGGCGAAGGCACGCTGGTGCTGGTCGCGGACGCCTACCTCCTCAGCAACGAAGCGATGCGCGCGGAACGCCATCCCGATCTGATCGCGTGGCTGGCCGGGGCAAATCCGGCGATCGTGTTCGACGAGGTCACGCTCGGTACGGAGCGCACGCGCGGCCTGGCGTCCCTGCTGTGGCAATACCGATTGCAGGGGGTCGTCGCAACCCTCATCCTCATTGCCTTGCTCTATATTTGGAAGAACGGCCAACCGCTCGTCCCGCCGTTCCACGACGCGCTGCCTACGGATGCCTATGCCTACGTCGGCAAGGACAGCGCGTCCGGTTTCACGAACCTGTTGAAGCGAAGCGTGCCCTCGACGCAAGTCCTGCGCACCTGCCTCGCCGAGTGGGAAAAATCGTTTAGCCACCGCTCCGCCGATCTCGCCGAATCGATCCGCGACGCGAAGGCGATTCTGCTCCGCGAGGACAGCGTGCCCGCGAAACAACGCGACGTGGTGCGCGCGTACAAGGAGATATGCGCGGCATTTTCGAGACATCGGTTGGGGTGAGGTTGTTGTGAGAACGAAAGCAATGGGACGCATCGGACGATCGCGAGCGCGACGATTCCGCACCCGCAACTGTGACGTGCGTGATTCGATCGTTTTACAGGACCAATTCTCCGCGACAGTTCCTCGCATTGCGAGATTGTCGACAACGCGGAGCCATCTGACCAATGGGCTTCACACGCGAGCCCGAGCATTCGACCGAGCTTTTGGGTCTCACTGCTCCTATTGGTCTCATTGCTCCCATTGAACTTGCGCGATTCGACTGCGACGACGCGGACGATTACGATTGACTGGCATTGGTGCTGAATACGGCCGTCTACCAAGGAGAACACGGTGCAAGCGGAACTGGACCATCTTAAAGAGTTGCTCACTCGCACGCGGCAGGAAGTCGCGAAGGTCATCATCGGCCAGGACGACGTGGTGCAGAAGTCGCTCATTGCGATCTTCACGAACCACCACGCGCTGGTCGAGGGCGTGCCCGGCGTCGCGAAGACTCTCCTCGTGCGCACGCTCGCGCACGTGCTCGGGTGCGACTTTTCACGCATCCAATTCACGCCCGATCTCATGCCCGCGGATATCACCGGCACCAATGTGTTCAACCTCCAGCAGAATCAGTTCACGCTGTTGAAGGGGCCGGTTTTCACAACCTTTCTGCTCGCGGACGAAATCAATCGCGCGCCGGCGAAGACGCAGTCCGCGCTGCTTCAGGCAATGCAGGAGCGCCGCGTCACCATCGATCGCGACACACACATGCTGCCCGACAATTTCACCGTCTTCGCGACGCAGAACCCGATCGAATACGAAGGCACCTATCCGCTTCCCGAGGCGCAGAAAGACCGCTTCATGCTTAAAATATCGATGGGCTGTCCCTCGCGCGACGAGGAACTTTCCCTTGCGGCGCGCACGCTCGGCACGGATTCGCCCGAAGCGACGCTCGCCGCGGGCAAAGTCAAACCCGTCATGACCGCGGACGACCTCACGCGGGTGCGCGGCTACCTCGGTCACGTCACCGTGCGCGAAGAACTCGTCGGCTACGTCGTGGACATCGTGCGCAAGACGCGCACGCACAACAGCATTCTCGTCGGCGCCGGCCCGCGCGCTACGCAATCGATTCTCCTGTCCTCGCGCGTTCAGGCCGCGATGAACGCACGCGACTTCGTTACGCCCGACGACATCAAGGACATGACGCCGCCGGTCATGGAGCACCGCCTCATCCTGCGGCCCGAATTCGAAATCGAAGGATTGACCGTGCCCGAAGTGATAACCCGCATTCTCGAAGAAGTCGCGGTGCCACGATGATAGTTCCGCGTACACGGCTCCTGTTCTGGATCGCGATCGTCGCGTTGCCGTTCGCGTTTATCGCCGTCGCGGAACCGGCCGCGCTCGGCGTCGCGTTCGCGCTGATCGGCGGGCTGGCCGTCGTCACACTGATTGACGCGGCGCTGTCGTACGGGCGGCTGCGCGGCATCGGGTTCGAGGTACCGGAGATCGTGCGTCTTACCAAAGACCGCGAAGGCGAAGTGCCCATCACGATCCACAACGATACGGCGCGCGAGCATTTGCTGCGCGTCGGGCTCGCGTTCCCCCGCGAAATCGTGACGGAGCGACCCGACCTGCAAACCATCGCGCCCGCGGGCGCCGCCGCTGCGCGCATAAATTGGCCGATCACCCCCGTCCGCCGTGGCAACTACGTGCTCGATACGGTTTACGTCGAGGGCGTGTCGCCGCTCGGCTTGTGGGGCGTTCGCGGATCGCGGCGCGTGCGTTCGGAATTGCGCGTGTATCCGAACCTGCTGAGCGAACGCCGCAGGCTCGCGGCCATCTTCTTGAACCGCGGCTCCTTTGGCATCCACGCACAACGCCAGGTCGGGCAAGGCCGCGAGTTCGAAAAGCTGCGCGAATACATTCCCGGCGACAGCTTCGAAGACGTACACTGGAAAGCGACCGCGAAGCGCGGCCGGCCCATCACGAAGATGTTTCAACTCGAACGCACGCAGGAGGTCTATGTCGTCGTCGACACATCGCGCCTCAGCGCGCGCACCGTCCACATGACGACCAACGGGACCGAAGGCGACGTGAGCTATCTGGAACGGTTCATCACCGCGTCCCTCATCCTGGGCATGGTTGCCGAACGCCAGGGCGATCTCTTCGGCCTCGTCACCTTCGGCGACAGGATTCACAGCTTCGTCCGCGCGAAGACGGGCCAGGCCCACTTCAACGCCTGCCGCGACGCGCTCTATACGCTCGAGCCGCAACTCGTCAATCCCGATTTCGACGAGTTGTTTACGTTCCTGCGTTTGCGCCTGCGCCGCCGCGCGATGCTGTTGTTTCTTACCAATCTTGACGACACCGTCCTCAAGGAAAGCTTCGCTAGAAACATCGAGATGGTGCGGCGCCAACACCTGTGCCTCGTCGGCATGATGACACCGCCCGGCGTGCGCCCGCTGTTCACCGATCCCAACGTCGAGACGCAAGCCGACATTTACCAGCATTTGGCTGGGCACATGATGTGGCACGATCTTCGCGAAGTCGATCGCGTGCTACAACGCATGGGCGTTGGCTTCTTCCTGCTCGACAACGAGCGCATGTGCGCCGAAATCGTCACGCAATACACCAATGTTAAGCAAAGGCAACTCATCTGATGAAGAGGGTTGCGCAATTCGAGAAGTCGGGCGATCGGGCCCGCTCTTTTTGCATTTTGGATTTTCGATTCTGGATTGAAGAATCCACCCGATCCGCGCTCCATGCGTCACCTGGGTGCTTTCACGCTCACACGGTCTCGATGAGTCCGTTATCGGCCTTTCTTCTCGGGCTCAAATCGTTTACGTTCCTTTTGTCGTTTACGTCCTTTCACCTGGTGCGGATCTGCGCAAGGTCCGTTGCTTCGTCGATCGCCTTAATCCCTAATCCAAAATCCAAAATCCAAAATTGTCGACTCACCACCGCCGTCCCGGAGCGTTCTCGATGATCATCGATCTCCAGCGCTTTCTCCGCGATGAGCGCCCCTACTGGGCCGAACTCGAGAAGTCGCTCGAGCGCATGGAGCAGGACTCGACCTACGAGCCCGATCTGCTGGCGGCGCGGCGCCTGCACTACCTCTACGAACGCGCTTCCACGGATCTCGCCAAGTTGAAAACGTTTGCCTCCGAACCCGATCTCACCCGCTACCTCGAAAGCGTGGTCAGCCGCGCATACGGACACATTCACGAAGTCCGCGGGCGCCCGCACCGGCTCGCGCCGGTCTACTGGCTGTTTGTCACGTTGCCGAAAACGTTCCGCAAACACGGCTGGGCGTTCATGCTATCCACAGCTATCACACTCGCGGGCATGATGCTCGGCGGCGGCGCGCTCGCCTTCGATCCCGGGGCGAAGGACGTGCTCCTGCCGTACCCACACCTCAGAATGGATCCGCGCGAACGCGTGCGCATCGAAGAAAGAGAGCGCGCCTTCGATCTGCGCGCGGGCACCAAGGCGCAGGGCACGAGTTTCTACATACAAAACAACGTCAGCGTGTCAATCCGCGCAATGGGGTTCGGGATTTCCTGGGGCATCGGCACCGTGCTGCTGCTTTTTATCAATGGCGTGCTGCTTGGCGCGGTCACCGTCGATTACTTCCTCGCCGGCGAAGGCACCTTCCTCGTCGCATGGCTCCTGCCGCACGGCGCGTTCGAGATTCCCGCAATACTGCTCGCGGGCCAAGGCGGAATCCTGCTTGGCCGCGCGATGATCGGATGGGGATCGCGTATTTCGTTGCGCGGAAGGCTACGCGAGATTACGCCCGACCTCGTCACGCTCGTGTTCGGCGTATCGCTCATGCTCGTATGGGCAGCGATCATCGAAGCATGGTTCTCGCAATACCACGAACCGGTCGTTCCGTACTGGGTCAAGATCGCCTTCGGCAGCATCGAACTCATACTGCTCGCCTCCTACTTCGCCCTATCCGGCCGCTGGGTGAAGGAAGAGATTTAACTAGGGACAGCCACCTATTATTTGATGAAATAATAGGTGGCTGTCCCTAATTAATGTGGCTTGCCGCTTCTACTGCGGGCCGCCAATATTCGACCGACTCCTTCAAATCCGACACCACCGTATAATCCGTGGGCCACCGTTCGCGGTGGCTGATCTCGAGCAGCAGGGTGCACTCGTCGATTCCCGACTCCCGCATTGTCGCGAGGATTTCCTCCGGCACGATCTTTCCCTGCTCGTTGTACTTCGCCGTGAACGGATAGTGCCCGCCCTTATCGCGTAGACTCTGCTTGATGTGAATGCACGGCGACACCGTGCCAAACGCGCGAATCCACGCGTGCGGGTCTGTGTCGCGCGGATCGGTGGACTGCAAATCCCCGTGGTCCACGTCGAGGCACGCCCGCATCGGAATCGCAAAACCGTCCGCGCACCGCCGCAAAACGTCTTCGGTAGCCGTGATGGTCTCCGCCACCTCGCGCGGGACGGACATCGGTTCGAACAACAGGTACTTCAACCCAATTTCCGCGCCGAACACGGACAAGTCGCGCCACGCGTCGACCGCCTGACCGATCCGCTTCTCGCGCATCGCAGGGTCCGCGTTGTCGCGCACGCTCATGATCCCGAAGTGGCTGCCCGCCCCCTCGGCCCCCAGGTCGCGCGATATCTTGAAAAACTTCTTGAACCAATCGATCCACACCCGTTGCACCTCGGAGTTCGGGTGCATCAGGTGGTTGACGCGGGTGAACTGCGACGTAAACGTGGTCTGCACGCGAACGCCTTTCCGCGCGCACAGCCCGGCGATCGTCTCCACCTCCCGCGCGACGAGGTCCCCCGGCAGGAACGGGTTCAGCAGGTCCGCCGTAAACTGCACAGTATCCAGTCCCAACTCGTCCGCCACGATTCCCACCCAGTCGTCGGGCTCCGGAAACCGGTTTATTGCGAACCCGGTACTAATCCCCAATTTGACTCGCATGTCGAAACTCCGCTTTGGAACGAAAGAAGCCGGAATCCTCCTATAACCTCCCCTTGGTTGGCAACCATAAGCGCGCCGCGAGATCGGCCACAAGCCTTTGGAAGCAGCGCTCATTCGACGCACCAGACCTGGGCCGTCGGCAGCCCCCATACCCCACAAGCGCCGCATGCTATTCATTTCACGCTACTTATGCTATACTACGTCCGTCGCTCGCGGGGCGGGAGCACCTCTGCGGTGTCAACTGATAACAACTTGGAATCCCTTGACGCGGAGCCGTCTGCCGGTCGTTCCGAGATTTCCGGTGACGACCTGGTTCGCGCTGTGTTCCCCGAGCACCCGCGTTGGCCGCTGGTTACGGCATCGATTGTCGCGACAGTCGTTGCCGTCGTCGCAAGCGTCCTCGCGGTCAAAGGCGGCGTCGTTTTCGGCCCGTGGCAGGGCGCCTATCTCGACCTCAGCTTTCCGTATCGCGCGCCGCTGCTTTCCCTCTGGTACACGCGCGCGTTCGTCGCCATTCCCTTCCTCGACCGCGCGTCGTGCACTGTCGCCGCGTCGGTGGTTGCAGGCGCCCTTTCGTGCGGCGCGCTCGCGACGGTGACGGCCCAGGCATTGCGCGGCAAAGTTCCCGATGCGGCGATTGCGCTCTGCGGCGCCGCCGCAGGCAGTTTTCTGGCGTTCACGCCGGCCTGGATGCGCCTTAGCACCAGTGCGTCTCCCGCCGTCCTGACGGTACTACTTGCGCTCATCGGCATCGGATTCCTGCAACACGCCATTCACGTCACGGGCGCGCGCTGGCTCTTCTACTCCGGTGCGTTGCTCGGGCTCGCGTCTTCGAACGATCCGTCGTTCGCCATTGTGTACCTCGTCGCGTTGCTTGCCGCGCTCGGCGAGTTGGGTGAACACGTGCGCGTCACGCGCATCTTCTCGCCGATGCTCGGCGGTTTCGCGCTGACGGCGTGTATTCCGCTGGTCCATTCGTTCATTTCCGGCGAATCGCTCTCCGAATTCGCCGCGCACGCTATGCACACCGCGTTTCCAGCTATCGGGGACGGCATGCCGCAATTCGGGTTTGGGCTCGAGTTGCAGCCGCAATTCTCCTGGGGCATTCTCGGTGCGACGATCGCCGGCCTGACCGCCCTATTTATCCGCGGCATGCGCGGCGCGGCCGTCTCCTGGGCGATGATCTTTCTCGCCATGGGACCGTTCTGGCCCGCGCTGACCAATCAACACGTCTCGCCGTATGTCCTGCGAGACACTCAGGCCGCCGCCGGAATCGCGTACGCGGGCGTGTGCGTTGCCGCGGGCTGGGGGATCGCCTGGATCGCGCGCATGATGATTCGCGTTCCGGGCCGGACCATTTCGATCGCAATCGCGATACTCGCCGCATCGATCGTCTTGCTCGTATTCCAATATCGATCCTTGCCCGCCACGAATGGCGTAACGGCGGACGCCGTAGGCATGGATATACTCGATAGCTGCGCGGCGGACGCGGCGCTGGTTGTCGGCGACTCGAGAACCGCATCGCTGCTGCGAACGCTACAGATTTCCGGGGGCGTGCGTCAGGACGTCATCGTCATACCCGTCCACGCGTTCGAACAATCGAAATGGAGGGAACACCTCCACCGAAAGTACGCCGGAAGACTCGATGTCCCCGGCGAATTTCCACCGGTCGAGGCCTGGAAACGCTGGCCCCTCGAACGCCCCAACGAATTCGCGGAACTTAACATTCGCCTGAAGCTCGGTTCCGTACGCGACAGCGACTTTCTCGATCTCATGCTCTGGGAATTCATGCGTGACAATTTCACACGCAGCCCGGTTTGTTTTGCGGGCGTGTCGACCGCATGGCTCACCGCGCGCGGTAAACGGGACGGCGTCGTGTTGCACTACCCGCGCGACGGCGTGAACGAGTCCCGCCCCGTCGACGCCGTCGTTCCGGCCAAGTCCGGCAGCCGCTATTTCGACCCTGAGTTCGACAAAACCGTTGTCGGACTGCTTTTACCCCTCGCCGAAGCCTATCGCCGTCAGGACAATGCCGCCGAATCTGCGTCCATCGCGGAACTGGCGCGCGCCTACGGCGCGAACGACGCCGGCGCATGGCTTACCTCCGCCCGTGCGGCCGCGCGCGCGGGACAGCGCGAGAAGGCGCAGGAGTACGTAGCGAATTTCATCAGCCTCGCCGAATCCGATGGCGATATGCAGGTCTCCATCGATTTGATTGCCGAAGACCTGCACCGCAATAGCATCGCCGTGGAGTTCAAGTCAGGCAGCCTCGCCGCCCACGATTCCTTCGACACGCGCCAACGGCGTGACGCCCTCGCGGCGCAACTTTGGAACCTCGACGAATTGAGCGTCCTCTCCGACACGTACACCAAAGCGCTCCTTGACGGGCAAGGCGGTTTCGATCTCTTGTACGAGGGCGCCGCCGCCGACGCCCAACTGGGCAGACTTACCGCTGCGCGCACCCTGTTGAATCAGGCCGCGGAAATCGATCCGCTGGCGATCTGGCGCCAACTCCAGGTTGATGGCCGATTCAAACTTCTCGAAGTCGACGACCCCACGCTGCACGATTTGCCGCGGACGAAAAGCCAGATCCCCTCCTTGTGACGCGACCCCGCCCTCGTAGTATGATGGCTGCCTTGTTGGTGGCGAGCCGCCCGCCTTGGGCATGGGGATGGCGCGAATGGGTCTGATCAGTTGGTATTGGAACGACTTTCTAGGCATGACAATCCTGCTGCCGATCTTTCAAAAGATCGGTTTTAACGCGTCTGCGCTCCCGGGTTTCATCATTCCCCTCATCAAACTCGTCCTCACGCTTGTCTTCCTCTATGTCATCCAACTGATCCTGCGTCGCGCGATTAAGGTCCTGCGCGGCGGCGGGTTCCGCGGCGACTCGCTGATTGATTCCGCGGACGTCCGCGCACTGCAGAATGCCGCAGGCGGCAACGAATTCCAGCAGACCCTCATGGCCGCGCGCGACATTGACGCCACGATCGCGCCTCTGAAAAAAGCCAAGAACTACATGCGCATGGCCGAAGTCTACGCCTCTATGAACCGCCACAAGGAAGCCGCGAAGTGGTTCCGCAAGGCTGGCGACCGCAAGCGCAGCGCCATGGAACTCGCAAAGACCGGCAACACGCTCAAGGCCGCGAAAATGCTGATGAAAGAAGGCGACTTCGGCAACGCCGCCAACTTCTTCGCGGAGAAGGGCAAATTCGTCGAGGCCGCAAAGGCCTACGAGCGCTCGGGCCTCATCGCGAAAGCCGCGGGCGTTTACGCCAAGGCCGGCAGTTACGGCCCGTCCATGGAAGCCTACAAGAACTATTTCTCCAATCCGAAAGACACCGCCGACGCACAACTCGCCGCCGCGGACGAGTGCATCAAGGTCCTCGATACCGAACCGGGCAAATCGAAGATCTCCGCCGACCAGCGCAAGGGTCTGGTGCCCCTGCTCGCCGCGCAGTTCGAAACCGCAAAGCGCTACGATCACGCGGCGACACTGTATAAGGAAGTTGGCAACTTCGATCGCGCCGGTGAAGTTTATCTGCTCGCGGGCAAACTCGAAGACGCAGCAAACTGCAAACGGCAGGCAGGAAAAGAAAAGGAAGCGGCGCAAATCGCCGGCCGCTTCCATCAGGCCAAAGGAAACTGGCGTGAATCCGCCACCGCCTACGCGCAGGCCGGCGATTTCATGAATGCGGGCGAAATGTTCGCGCGCGCTTCCGACGCGGTGCGCGCGGGCGAGTGTTTCGAACGTGCGGGAGAAGTCTATCGCGCGGGCGTGGCCTATGCGCACGCCGCACGGTACGAGCCCGCCATCAAGGTCCTGCAAAAGCTCCCGGAGAACCATGCCAACTTCGATCAGTCGCGCGCGCTCCTCGGCCGTTGCTTCTACGAACTGCACGACTACGCCCACTGCGCCGCCGCGCTCGAGAACCACTTGCTGGGCAAACGCGTAGACACCGGCAACACCGAGTACTTCTACATGTGGGCGCTCGCCCTTGAACAACTCGGCAAACTCGATGAATCGCGCGACATTCTCCTCAAAATCCGCACCGTAAACGTCGGCTTCAAGGACGTCGCGACGCGCATCTCGAACATCGCGTCCCGCATTTCCATGGCCGCGCAAAGCGGTCAGAACATCGTCGGCGCGGCGACAGTCTATACGCCGCAACCCGGCTCTGCCGCTCCGGGCGCCGCGGCCGCCGTCGCCACGCAAGTCATGCAATCCGTCGAATCGAACCTGGGCGGGCGGTATGTGCTCGAGAAGGAACTGGGCCGCGGCGGCATGGGCGTCGTCTATCTCGCGAAAGACTCGCAACTCGAGCGCCCTGTCGCGCTCAAGTTTCTTGGCAACCTCGTCGACAGCTCCGAAGAATTCCGACAACGCTTCGTCCGAGAAGCGCGCACAGCCGCGAAGATTTCGCACCCGAACATCATCGCGATATACGACATCAGCGCCAGCGTCGGCAAAGCCTACATCGCGATGGAATACATCGACGGGCCCAGCCTGCACAAGTACCTCTCCGGCAAGGGCGGGCTCAAACCGAAAGAAGCCATCAACGTCATGGTGCAGGCGTGCAGCGCGCTGTCCGCTATCCACGAGGCCGGAATCGTCCACCGCGACATCAAGCCCGACAACATGCTGATCGCCAAAGGCGGACTCATCAAACTGACCGACTTCGGCCTCGCCAAGGCCGACGACTCGCGCATGACGCGCACCGGCGTCGTCATGGGCACGCCCAGTTACATGGCCCCCGAACAAGTCCTCGGCAAAGACGCCGACGCGCGCAGCGACATCTACTCGATGGGCCTCGTCATCTACGAGTGCCTCACCGGCGACACGGTATTCATGGGACAGGACGTGCTCGAACGGCAACTCAAAGAAACGCCCCCGCCACCGGGCGAGAAGGTGCAGGGCGTGCCCGCCGAACTGGACGCCGTCGTCATGAAATGCATCGCAAAGGACCCCAACGAGCGCTACCAGACCGTCCGCGAACTGATCGCCGCGCTCCGCGCTGTGCCGACCTGATGCGCATGCGACGAATGTAATCAAGACAAACAACGACTCGACGTGCACAGAGTAGGTCGAGCACGCCGGGACATGCAAAACTGTGCGAACGACAGTCCCATCCGATTCGCCACTCTACCCCGCAGAGGATCACGATCATGCAAACTGAGGGCAAAGTCGTTGCTATCGCGGTGCGCACCAAGCCACTCGGACCCATGCGCGAAATCCCACGCGCGATGGCCGCGCTCGGCGGCGGGATTCAAGGTGACCTCGAAGTCAAGCCGCACCGCGGCATCACCCTGATCTCGCGCGAGCAGTGGGACGATACCAAGCGCGTCCTGGGTGCTGACCTTGCGTGGCATACGCGCCGCGCAAACGTACTCGTCGAAGGCCTCAACCTCTCCGAACTCGTCGGCCTGACTATCCGCCTCGGCAGCGTCGAGCTCCACATCCACGGTGAAACAAAACCCTGCGGCCTTATGGACTCGCTCTATGACGGTCTCCGGGCCGCGCTCGCACCGGACATGCGCGCCGGCGTCCACGGCCAAGTTATTTACGCCGGCGCCTTCGCGGTCGGCGATCCAATCACCATCGTCGACTAAATCCAGAATCCTGCGCCACCACTTTCGATCGTTTCCGTCCCTTACGTCATTTCCAATCCGTCCCTTCGCGCTTTACATACGCCTCCCAAACCTGCTACGAAGTAGACTCTTTTCGTTACGAAAGGCAATACCATGTCCAAAGAGTCCCCCACGTGCGCGACGCAACTGCGCGAACGCATCAACGCCGTTGCCGACATCAACTCCGCGCTTGCCCTCTTGCAGTGGGACCAGGAAGTTTTCATGCCGCCGAAGGGCGCTTCCGCGCGCGGCATGCAACTCGCCACCTTGTCCGCCCTGGCGCACCGCGAGTTCACCAGCGCCGAAACCGGAAAGCTGCTCGACGAATGCGAAACCGTTGCAGGTTCATTGCCGGAACCTGACGAACACCTCGTCGCGGTCGCCCGCTACGACTACGAACGCGCGCGAAAGCTCCCCGAGAAGTTTGTCCACGAGTTCGCGAAGGAAACCAGCGCCGCCTACGTCGCCTGGGTGAAGGCCCGGGAGACATCCGATTTCGCGCAGTTCCAGCCGCATCTCGAACGCCTCATCGATCTCTCGCGCCGGAAAGCCGAGTTCCTCGGCTACATCGGATCGCCGTATAACGCATTGCTCGAAGATTTCGAGCGCGGTATGACCGCCGAGCAACTCAAAACGGACTTCGCCAACCTCGCGGAAAGGCAAAGCCGGCTCGTTGAACGCGTCCTCGCGTCCCCGCGCAGGCCCGATGCCTCGTGGATGACGGGCCAGTGGGACGTGCAGGCGCAATGGGACTTCGGGATGCGCGTCCTGCGCGATCTCGGTTACGACCTCGATGCGGGCCGCCAGGACAAATCAGTACATCCGTTTTCGACCATCTTCGCGATCGACGACGTGCGCATTACCACCCGCTTCAGCAACGACGAATTCTTCTCCTCGCTCATGGGCACCATCCACGAATGCGGTCACGCGCTCTACATGCAAGGGCACAGCAAGGAAGATGCGCGTACGCCGCTCGCGGACGGCGCGTCGCTCGGCATGCACGAATCCCAATCGCGTATGTGGGAAAACATTATCGGCCGCAGCTTGCCGTTCTGGAAACACTACACACCGATCCTTCGCGAGCATCACAAGGGCCGCCTCGACGAAGTAACGCCCGAACAAATCTACGCGGCAATCAACAAGGTGGAGCCATCGCTCATTCGCGTCGAGGCCGACGAGTGCACCTACAACCTCCATATTATCGTTCGGTTCGAGATCGAAGTCGCTCTCATCGAAGGGGACCTGCGCGCGCAGGATGTCCCAGAGGTGTGGAACGCCACGATCAAACGCTACCTCGGCCTCGACGTCCCCGACGACGCGCACGGCTGCCTGCAAGACATCCACTGGTCGCACGGCGCCTTCGCGTACTTCCCCACCTACGCGCTCGGCAATCTTTACGCTGCGCAACTCTTCGAGAAAATCGAACGGGATCTCCCCGGGCTGTGGGGCCGCGTCGAGTCCGGCGACTTCGCCCCGCTTCTGGCGTGGCTCCGCGAAAACGTTCACCGGCATGGCCGCCGTAAACTCGCCACCGACCTCCTGCGCGAGATCACCGGCAACGCCCCGACCTCCGAACCGTTTCTCGCCTACCTTGAACGCAAGTACGGCGAGCTATATGGCGTGTAGCAATTCGCCAAAACTGCACAGCCATTTCTCATTCCAATTCAATCTGAACAGGGACTCACGGCCCACCGGTAGTTTTGGTCGCCTACGTCCTTTACGTCCCTCCACCTTCCCCCACCTGCACAAAGTGACCAGCTTTGTCGATCACCGCGACAATTCTGTTCTCCGCGGGCCCTCCCAAAAGATGCCGCAGAAGGCTTAAATGCTGTCAGCGTTCGACTTGCGCATTTACGGCCCGGTGGCACGCCCTATGCTCTACCCAAGTCGCTCGTTGACATCGACAAACCTCCTTCCGGAATTAATCCGGCAGGTTCCGAACCAGCGAATGAAAGGGACACGGCCCATGTTCAGAAGCGCGCTCCACGTCACCAAGGCCGACGGCAAGAATGACACCGTCGGCAATGCGCCCGAGATTGCGTTGAGACTGAGCAAAGAAGCCGTCGACGGCGACGATGCCGGGCGCTGGATAGCCTCCCTCCTTCAGGGGTGTTCGCTGCTTTACCCTCATGGCCGCCTGGTGCTCGTATTCGCCCCGGCGTCCGCCCCCGGCACCGACCTGTTGGGAGAGATTGAACGCCACCGCAGAAGCCTCGAAGCGCGCGGCGGCTCGCTCCGGGTGACCCTCCCCCCGAAACCCCGATTCACGTAGCTGCAAATCGCCTACGCGCGGGCCAAAACCGCGTCGCCTTAATCGCCGTCTCCCCGACTACACCCATTGCCCCCAGGCTTCTCGGCCCCCTGCCAAAAAAAACATCGGCCCCCGCAACCTTGCGGCTGCGGGGGCCGTTTGCTTATGCGTTTATCCGATTAGAAGCAGAGCTTCGTTTCGACAAACACGTAGTCGGAATCGTCGTCGCCGGTGCCGCCGTTGAACAGCAGACCGTTACCGGCCGAGAAGTTACCGTCTTGGAGACCGTCACCCACGAACAGGTGCGCCCAGCCAACCTGGAACGAGAGGTCTTCGCTGTAGTGATAGGTCACGTACAGGCCGACTTCCCAGCCCAGTTCGTCGTCATTCTCTTCATCCAGGAACGACAGCGCCGGGGCAATCGGAATCTTCAAACCGCCAACCGAGAAGTTGATCGGTTCGGAGAACGACTCAAGCGTCTTGAAGTACGAGATCGCCAGCAGCGCCTCGACGCTTTCCGTCGGGTGGACACTCACGCCGCCACGGATCACGTAGGCGTTCGAGAGGTCCGTATTCTCGATGAACTCGGAGTACTCCCAGTTCGAGAACAGACGGTTAAAGCTGACGCTCGACTCGGGGCTGTCAAACGGATTCAGCCATTCCCAGAAGCTGATGCTCCGCTCGTCTTCGCCATCGAAGTACGCGCCGCCCAAGTACACACGCGGCGTCCACGCAAAGTCGAAGGTGTAGCCAACTTCAAGGTTGGCGCCCCAGAGACCGTCGAATTCAGCGTCGTCATCACCATACAGGAACGGCTTGAACAGGAAGCCCTGCTGACCGGCATCACCAAACTGGTACGCCGCTTCGGCTTCGAAATCAAAGGCACCAATCGTGCCGGCTCCGCGGAGGCCAACAGTGTGGAGGTTGGTCACATCATAGTCGTCAAGGCTAAAGATGTCCTCCAACCACTCGATCGGCGCGATGAAGTTCGTGTCGTTCAAGCTACGGGCGTCACGGACCCACAACCAATAGGCGTCGATCGTGATGTTCTCGAGGCCCTTGTAGCTGCCGTAAATACCCGCGAAGGACACGTCTTCGTCTTCTTCGTTGATGCCGCCTTCAACAAGCGTCGTGTAGAACGCGTCGACGCTGAACACGTCGGTCGCGTACGTCAGACGAACACCGTCGAACGACAGACCGGTGAAGAACGCCGCCGTGTCTTGCACACCGATCAACCACTCGCTACCAAAGCTGAGCTCCTGGCGACCGATGCGCGCGCGAAGCGGGAATCCCCACATCTCGTTCGCTTCGATGTACGCCTGGTAGATGCTCACATCGCCGGTACCGGCCAAGTGACGGCCATCCGCGCCGGTGATGTAGTTCGAGCGGAAGTCCTCGCCCCAGATGTCGTGCTCATCCAGCTCGATGAACGCGGACACTTCATTCGTGAAGTCCGCCTTCACATTCAAGCGGGTACGCTGCTCGACGAAGCTCAGGCTGTTGCTGTCACCATCGTCCCACGCGAACGAGGAAACGATACCCGCGCCATTGAAGGCGCCCGAACCGATCGGACGGTTCGGCAGGAAGAAATTCGGCCAGATGATTTGCGTGCCGGCCAAAGCGCCCGGCACGTTGCCATCCGGCACGTAGTTCGAATAGTAGCTGCCGCGGATCCGGATTTCGCCGCCGACCTGCACGTTCTGCAATTCCGCAGACGCAGGGATGGCCGTCACGATCAGGGCCGCCAGCATTACGATCATCGCTGCTTTACGCATTGAAGATCTCTCCTTTGTCTATCCTATGTCAGCCCCCGGCGGAAAACTCCGAAGCGCCCCGCCGCAGGCCAAACGTCCACTTCATATCTATACGTCACATCCTTGCGCGATCTCGGAGACCTTCCACTGGTCCAGCTTGCATCCCTCCTTCCTTGCTCCGTTGTGAGATCGCAATTGATGGAATTGTTGCTATCGAAATGGAATTACTGCTATCAAAAACGTGAAACCCCTGAAAAAGATCAGGCACACTGCTAGCGTGTGCCCGGAAAAACTGGACGAAGCTTAGCACAGACACCTTCGCGTTGCAAGCGAAAACTAGGTTTTAGATTGGGTGTTTCGGGCAGCAAGAACTGTGCCTGCGTGACCGTTTGCGCATCGAAGTTCTCTATCGGCTCACGGGGCGAATTAAGCCAACTTTCCGGTGCATGATTGCTCGTACGTGATCACTGAAACACGCACCGGCGTCTAACCCCAACCCCCACAAGAAATGCGGGCTACTCTCTACATGCGACTCCCTGATAGAGGTATCCCATGAACTTCGGAACTCCGCGCAGGTAGTAGTTCTCGATCGTCTCGAACCGGAAATGGTGAGACAGAATCAATGTTCGTATGTCGCGGTTCAAGTGGCATCCGTCGCTAATTATTTTCTGAACCGGTGTCAGACGATGTTGCCATCGCCGGGTCCTTTCGTTGTCCGCAATGCCGTGTTCGACGAAACGCAGTGTCCCCCCGGGGCGCAGGATGCGGTGGATTTCGCGCAGCGCCCCTTCCACGTCCGGAATACTGCACAACGTCCACGTGCACACCACACAGTCAAATGACCCGTCGTCGATCGGCAGGCACTCGCCGCTCACGGTCAAATGCGTGACCTCAATGCCCGCCGCCTCGAACCGCCGCCGTGCCAACTTGCGCATCCCCACATTGGGGTCCGCCGTCGTCAGGCGTTTCACGCGTGCGGGGTAATGGGGAGAGTTCAGCCCAGTGCCCACGCCGATCTCGAACACATCGCCGGACACACCCGAAAGTACAGCGGCGCGCACCGGTGCCAATTGCGGGATCGACATGACTGTGTCCATTAGTCGAGGGAAAACATGGCGCGAATATAAACTCATGCCTACTTTCGTGTTGAATCCTTTCCCTTGCAGCGAAAAACTGTGTGGATTCCTGCTCCTCCTGTACCGCTGCATGTTCCTGTTGTGGCATGCGCTTCACTGCCAACGCCAACGCTCTTCGTGAACGAGAGGACTGCCACCGGTTGCCGGCGTCGACTCATCGCGAATTAAAGGCCGTGCCACAACCGGTGGCGGCTCGCCAACTCGGACACTCGCGCCGCAAAGTACGCGTTGTGGGACTCAGTGCGAAGCAAAGTCCCCGAGCCGACGGCAATTCGAACAACTATCCGATCGAAATCACCTCCTTCCCCCCGAACTCGCCAGCCTGAACGGTGGGTGTCGCGCGATGCTGGAAATGTCCAACCTGAGCCATGCGTTCAAACCTCCGATTCACGACCGGCGTGCAACGCCCCGTGTGCGCGGTGAAAATGGTGGCCCGCTCCTAAATCCGTAAATTGCAGCAACTCCTGAAGGTTCCTGCCAAGTCCGCAAAGAAACAACGCACCGCCACACCGTTCCAAGCTGTTCTTCAGGCACAGAAGTTCTGGAACGATCTCCACTGATACGTGCCCAACTCGATGAAAATCCACGACAAGGTCCGCGGTGGGGTTGGCGCGCGCTACGCTCTCCAGTTCCTCCATGACACACCCTATCGTGTACCACTCCGTAAGACTCGGCGGCCGAAGCGTTGCGCGTACCCGTTTGTGCTCGGCCGTTGCCGATCCATTGCGGGAGAGGTGCTGAATTTTGACCAATCCCCGATGTTCCATTTTCCATCACTCCCGCCGCCACCATCTCCAATTGTGGCACGATACGGTTCCTAACATCGTTGATGCGCTCACTCCGCACGGGGCGAAACGAAGACGTGATCGTCTTGCGCTACAACCAACTCCCTACAAATGAGCCATGCAAGCGCTATCCTGCAACGACCCTTGCTAACCCCCACGCCAAGGCACAAACGCTCCGTGGACGTCGGTCCGTTGGTTTCGATGAACCGAACGATCGCCTGACTCGTCTCGAACAGCGATCCGTCCGATTTGTCTTGCATTTCCGAATCCCCCGTCGAATCTATCCGTCCCCACGCATATGACGTGCCAGCATCCAATTACGACAGTTTTCCACGTAAGGACAATGTACGAATGGGCTAAACCTCGCGCCCAGATGTTCCGAACACACTACCAATCGACAGTAACTGACGAGAGATGAGACCAGAAGTTGATCGGAAATAAAATGGAACGTACGGGTACAACGTTGAAACCGGCGAATACTTGGCAATTCCACCGATCAGCACCGATGGCAGGAGAATTGCTCGTTTCGATGCACAATCAACGCGTTTGTCGTTGAGGACTCGCCGGCAACACGTCGCGTGCGGCGGCGGACTGCAAGCAAGGCGGGCTGGAAGGGTTCTCACCCATCAGGGAGAAATCGCATGTCACGATGGTCAAACTCACGGGTCGCCATTACCGTGGCGTCTCTTCTCCTTGTGACGGCCGCACACTGGCTTACACCTAGTGAATCCCATTCGCACGCATTTCACGCAGTCCACGTTGTGCTCCAGAAACTGCACGCCCTCCCGATTATCCTCGCGGCTGTGTGGTTTGGACTTGGCGGCGCCTGCGCTGTTGCCGCTCTCACAACGGCCCTTTACACCCCATACATACTCGAGATGTGGCCCGTGGAATCCGGCGGCAGAATCGACCAATTCGGAGAGCTCGCCACTGTCTGGATAATGGCGATTCTGGCGGGAACACTGGCCACCTTGCAGCGTAGGGCGCTCGAACATGCCGCGCAGATGCACGAGGGAGCACTAACCTCACTCGTCAACGCGCTCGACGCGCGCGAGCGGAACACTCGACTTCACTCGCAGCGCGTGCGCGCATACGCCGTGCGACTGGCCAAGCAAATGGGCATCCGAGGCAGCGACGCCACCATTCTTGGCGAGGCAGCGCTGCTTCACGATGTCGGGAAAATAGGGGTGCCCGATTCGATATTACTCAAGCCGGGAAAACTGTCCGACGAAGAATGGACAGTAATGCGCCGACATCCCGAGTTTGGATTTCGGATACTTGCTTCCGTGCCCCGCTTGGGCGAAGCGGCCCGAATCGTATTCGCGCACCATGAGCGCTACGACGGAACAGGTTACCCCAATGGCCTGTCCGGCTTGTCGATTCCATTGGGCGCTCGCATCTTTTCCGTTGTGGATGTCTTTGACGCATTGACGTCAGACCGGCCCTATCACGAAGCATTGAGCATTGGCAAGGCCATTCGTGCAATCGACGAAAAAGCCGGGTCCGACTTCGACCCGGAGGTCGTGCGGGCGTTCAAATCGATTCCGGCCTTTGAATGGCGTCTGATGGCCGATTCGGTTAACGCTCCGGTGACTGATAATCCCCGGATGTGCCCACCAGATACTGACCAGGGAAGCATTTAGTATCTGTCGTATGCGCGCGCAAAGCCCCAGCCCAATCTACGTAAGTCTTTTATTACAAATTTGTTATAGAGCAACGCAATCATGGCATCCTTGTTGCTCTTCCACCAGCAGAGGGAGGACACGGGAAATGGTACCGGCCAGGATACGAATCGCGGGTTTGGCGGGAACACTCGGAGCAATCATGGGGATAGCCGCGTATCACGTTTCGGACGAACGATCGCTTGAACGGGACTTCAAACAGATTTCCCGGCAGAAAGTCGTCGAAGTCGTAGACGCCATTCCCGCAAAATGGCAGGTGTACGCCGAATGGTCAAACAACGTGCACCGGGGCATTCCGTTCTTCGGCACTCCCTCCGCCGAAATTGCCATGACGCTCGATGTCCGTGGACCATCCGGTACTTTGGCTACGCAGAACTTCGACTTCTACTTCTCGCGCAAGAATGCGCGCTGGACCGAGATTACATGTGCTGAAGACAACCATGCCGCGGACAATGGCGGCATCTCAGTTCCGCAATCACACAATGAAAACCAAAGCCATGCGCACTAGCGGTGGACAGGTAACGCCCGAATCGTTCAACCAAAGGAGAATCGACATGAAATCGCTAAAGAGATTCTTACGACTGGCGCTCGGCATGGTCGTTGCCGGCATTGTCGCACTATTGAGCATCGCTGCATCCGGCTGTACCACCACCGGGTCCGGTGGCGGTGCCGCTCCACACGAACACGGTCAAGAGGGTAAAGAGCACCCAAACCGGCCGCGCTGATTTCCGATGGTTGCGGCGCCTTGGTTCCTCGCTGACAGCGACTAATGAACGTGCAGCCATGATCGCGAATACCGGCAGTATCAATTTGATTGATGCCCCGTCAGGAGATAGACACGGGAGGCCGGTCATTCAACTCTCCGTGCCGGTGAATGGTGAGGACGATTCTGGCGCCATCGAATGGGCAGAATCGGTTATTAAAGCGGCATCGCTCCTCTATCCGCACGCACGGATCGACGTGAACCTTGACGGGAATGCCAGATTGGATCCGAGACTGTTACCCGCGATCGAGTGCTGCCGCCATCTCGTGGAGGCGCGCGGCGGTTCCTTCCGCGTTCTGTGGTCGTATCCTGCTCCAACCCGCGTCAGCGGTTGGCCCCAACAAGCCGCTGCCCCTGTCGCTCATGTCGCCGGGGGCAGCGCATTTAACGGATCACCCAGCTAGGACAACCGCTTCGATTATGCCGCCTCACGTTCACAGTGGCGATCACCTGCTTGCTTTCAAGACGAATTCGTGTGTGCCACGCTGGCTACGCTTGGCGCGTCCGTGGGGAATAGCATATCGTTCCGCGTGTTCATTAAAATGAGTGAAGCTGCGGGAGAAATTGCAATGCGTTTCCCGGCCCCAATACGGTGCATCCCTTGTCCGTCGAACAAGAGAATGTGCTTGACGGCGCTCATTGTCCCGTTCATTCCGCTTTTTCTTCAGGCGAACTACCTCTGCGTCGCGCATGCTCCGACCAAATGTATCTGTGCGGGCGAGTCCGCGTCACACAAACTCGATCACCACAAGGCCTCTGCGCACGATCATGGCAAAGAACCGCGCGGACACGGTGAGCCAATCGACTCAACCAATCAAGATGGAGATGGTCCGGCTGCACCCTGTTTCTGTAGCCCAATGAATATCGGGCCATCGCGCATGTCGGTCGCCGATCCAACCCGGGTACCCTGCACGCATATCGCAGCCGTTGACGCCATGTCGGCAACCACGCTCGATGCGCCGCGTGCGAATACGGCGGCATTCGCATACGAACACGGCCCGCCTGCATATCTTTCTTCGAAACGCCTTTCTCCTCGTTCCCCGCCGACGGTAATCTGACGTTCGCGTGGTAGGTGATTCGTTCAGGCTGAGTCGCCTGCCAAGACGCGTCCGATGATTCTATTTCAAACGTTGCAGGTTGCCCTCTCGCGCATTCTGTCAGCGGGGTGGGCACCGCCGGTCCGTACGCAAAACTAGGTTACCAACCCGATTTCACGTAAAGGAGCATACAATGAAAAAGTGTGTCGCAATTTCTTGCGCAATTCTCGCCGTAACCATCGTGTTTGCCGATGAAGGCCATGAACAAAAGGCAAAACAGGCGGGCGGAACGGACGTCACCGTCACCGGCGAAATCCTCGATATGGCGTGCTACATCGATCACGGTGCAATGGGCGCAGACCATGCTGACTGTGCCAAGACCTGTATCGAAAGCGGACTGCCCGTCGGCATCAAGGGCGATGATGGAAAGACCTACCTGCTCATCGGCGAACACAAACCCATTAACAAATCGCTGATAGCCCATGCGGGTAAAACGATCACGGTTCGCGGTAAAGCGGTCAGCCGCGACGGGTTCAACATGATCGAAAACACTGAAATCGTGCCTGCGAAAGGCAAGTAACATGGAAGAGTTGCGTCAACTGCTTCAAAGTCTCAAGCAACCCGAGTACGTCCATGTATTGCTGAATCCACTGCCGGTCTACGCGCTCTCGATGGGCGCCCTGGCGTTGGTCATTGCGTTGTTGATGCGAAGCAGGCCGGCACAGGTGGCCGCGTTGATCGTGGTGATCATCGGTTTCGCTTCGGCGTATCCCGTGCTTCACTACGGTCAACGCGGTTATGACCGCGTTTACGCGATGTCGAACGCCGACGCACAGGAATGGCTGGACCTGCACATGTGGCGCGCGGAAACGTTTGTCTACGTGTTTTACGCAGGCGCGTTGCTTGCCGTTGGGACGCTAATTGCCATGCGGAAGTTCCAAAGGGCCGCAACGCCCCTCGCGATAGTGACATTGCTCGCGGCGCTACTCTCCGTTGCCGTTGGCGGATGGATCAGCCACGCGGGAGGTCAAGTGCGCCATTCCGAGTTCCGCGAAGGGCCGCCACCCCACGCTGTCGAACACGACGCGGAACATGACCACCATCGCGAAAGCTGAAGTATCGTGCCGCCCTTCTAAGTGAGTCCTTCGCTGGAAGCAGGCGCCTAGTGAACCCAAAAACACCGGCCCCCGCCGCACCACAGCGCGGCGGGGGCCGTTTGCTTATGCGTTTATCCGATTAGAAGCAGAGCTTCGTTTCGATAAACACGTAGTCGGAATCATCATCACCGGTACCGCCGTTGAACAGCAGACCGTTGCCGGACGAGAACTGACCGTCTTCGAGGCCATCACCCACGAACAGGTGCGCCCAACCGACCTGGAAGCTGAGGTCTTCGCTGTAGTGATAGGTCACGTACAGGCCGACTTCCCAGCCCAGTTCGTCGTCATTCTCTTCATCCAGGAACGACAGCGCCGGCGCGATCGGAATCTTCAAGCCGCCAACCGAGAAGTTGATCGGCTCAGAGAACGACTCAAGCGCCTTGAAGTACGAGACCGCCAACAGCGCCTCGACGCTTTCCGTCGGGTGGACACTCACGCCGCCACGGATCACGTAGGCGTTCGAGAGGTCGCCGAACTGGTCTAGGAACTCGGAGTACTCCCAGTTCGAGAACAGACGGTTAAAGCTGACGCTCGACTCGGGGCTGTCAAACGGATTCAGCCACTCAAGGAAGCTGATGCTCCGCTCGTCTTCGCCGTCAAAGAACGCGCCGCCCAGGTACACACGCGGCGTCCACGCGAAGTCGAAGGTGTAGCCAACTTCAAGGTTGGCGCCCCACATGCCGTCGAACTCTGCATCGTCATCGCCATAGAGGAACGGCTTGAACAGAAAACCTTGCTGGCCGGCATCACCAAACTGGTAAGCCGCTTCAGCTTCGAAATCAAAGGCACCAATCGTGCCGGCTCCGCGGAGGCCAACAGTGTGGAGGTTGGTCACATCATAGTCGTCCAGACCAAAGATGTCCTCCAACCACTCGATCGGCGCGACGAAATTCGTGTCGTTCAAGCTGCGGGCGTCACGAATCCAAAGCCAGTAGGCATCGATCGTGATGTTCTCAAGGCCCTTGTAGCTACCATACACACCCGAGAAAGACACGTCCTCGTCTTCTTCGTTCACGCCGCCTTCAGCAAGCGTCGTGTAGAACGCATCGACGCTAAACACGTCGGTCGCGTACGTCAGACGGACACCGTCGAACGATAAGCCGGTAAAGAAGGAATTGGTGTCATTCACGCCAATGAGCCACTCGCTGCCGAAGCTAAGCTCCTGGCGGCCAATGCGCGCGCGAAGCGGGAAACCCCACATCTCGTTCGCTTCGATGTACGCCTGGTAAACGCTCACATCACCGAGACCGGCAAGATGACGGCCATCCACGCCGGTGATGTAGTTCGAGCGGAAGTCCTCGCCCCAGATGTCGTGCTCATCCAGTTCGATGAACGCGGACACTTCATTCGTGAAGTCCGCCTTCACATTCAAGCGGGTGCGCTGCTCGACAAAGCTGAGGCTGTTGCTGTCCTCATCGTCCCACGAAAAACGCGAGACTATGCCGGCACCATTAAACGGACCACCGCCACCGATCGGACGGTTCGGCAGGAAGAAGTTCGGCCAGATAATCTGAAAGTTGGCCAGTGCGCCGGGCACATTGCCGTCCGGCGTGAAGTTCGAGTAGTAGTTTCCGCGAATCTGAATCGACCCGCCCACCTGGACGTTCTGCAATTCCGCAGACGCCGGGATGGCCATCGCGATTAGGGCCGCGAACACTGCGATCATCGCTGCTTTACGCATTGAGGATCTCTCCTTTGTCTATCGTATGTCAGCCCTCGGCGTGTACCTCGACAGGACTCGCCCAAGACTAAACGTTTACTTCGGAATCTATGCCTTACATCGTCGCGCGATCTCGGAGACCAGTCACTGATCCTGATTGCATCCCTCCTTTCGTTCTCCGTTGTGAGACCGCAATTGATGGAATTGTCGAGATTCGACTTTCCGCTGTCTACTTCATTATCCCCAGGTCCGGTAGTACCCCAAAATCGTTGGCAAGATTATCAAAACCGATGAGGATTGTCAAGCGCGGCCTACCCGTTTCATGGGGTTTAGGGCAACCCGCTTGCCTATATATTGTGGTTTCGACACCACTTTTCGCCTAAAGTCCAGTCAAGAAGTATGTTATCCCGCCTTCGCACATCATTGCAAATTCCACAATTTAGTCAATTAATTACTATTATTCCGTATACCCCGCAAAAATCTTAAAATTTTTCTCTAAAGTTTCCCCTAAAGTTGCCGATAGAAACGACGGACATGCTGAAGTGGGTCCTAAGCGAACCACAAGAGCGGTCCCGGCGCTGGGCCGAGTTTAAGGGAATTCGACCCGCCGCCAGACGTGCTGCGAGCCCGTGGGCGAACCGGTCAGGGATGGCCGCCGCCAAGACTTGCGGCGTGAAGAGACGTAGACGATAGAGTCGCCCCTACAGGGATGGGGCGGCAGGCCCGGCGAAAGGGACGCCGGGCCAGGCAACAGGGACGTACGTGCGCACGGATGCGCGCGGCCAGCCACTCACGGAGGGAACTTGCTATGGGACTCAGGATCAACACGAATGTCGCCGCGCTGAATGCGGCCCGCACGCTGCAGCGCTCGACGCAGTCGTTGAACATCAGCCTCGAACGCCTGTCGAGCGGGCTCCGCATCAACCGCGCGAAAGACGACGCCGCGGGCCTCGCGATTGCCGAAGGTTTTCGTTCGGTCGTTTTGGGCGCCCAAGTCTCCCAGCGTAACGCGCAGGACGGCGTCAGCCTCGTGCAGACCGCCGAAGGCGCGCTCAGCGAAACCACCAACATTCTCCAGCGTATTCGCGAACTCGCGGTGCAGGCCGCCAACGGCACCAACAGCGACGCCAACCGCCGCTCGCTCGACGAAGAAGTCGTGCAACTCCTTGCGCAGATTGACGACATCGCGCAGGACACCGAGTTCAACGGCATACGCGTGTTGAGCGCCGCGCAATCCGTCACGTTCCAGTCCGGTCCGCAGCAGGGCCAGACGCTGGTAGTCGCCGTACAGGGCGCGTCGACGCGCGACCTCGGGGTCAGCGCCGTCCGCATCTCGAGCGTGGCGCAGGCCGTCGGCGCGCTGAGCACGATCGACTCCGCGATCCGTTCGGTGTCGTCGCTGCGCAGCACGCTAGGCGCATTCCAGAACCGCCTCGAATTTACGATCAACACCTTGGCCATCCAGGAAGAGAACTCGGCTGCGTCCGAAAGCGCGATCCGTGACGCGGACATCGCCCGCGAAACGATCCGCTTTACGCGCAACCAGATTCTGGTCAGCGCCGGCACATCGGTCCTCGCCCAGGCAAACATCGTTCCGCAGACCGCGTTGCAGTTGCTGGGCGGTTAAGAGTTCATCCGAACGCAGCGCGCGCCCGACTTGGCGCGTGCTTCACGAACCATAACCCAACTGCGAGGACGTTGGCCGTCCGGACCACCCTCCGGACGGCCAACGAAACCTCGACACGACAGGGAGGTAACAGCGTGATCTAAGAATTATCCGCGCCGGGGCCGGGATTTCCTCGACGCGGACTGTGCCCTCACAAGGCCATGACTGCATCAGAACCGGTATCCGGGGTAGGGATGCCCCGCAACACCACTCAAGGAGGGTAAGACTATGGGACTTCGAATCAATACGAACGTGGCGGCGCTGAACGCCGCCCGCACGCTGCAGCGCTCGACGCAGATGTTGAACGTCAGCCTCGAACGCCTGTCGAGCGGGCTCCGCATCAACCGCGCAAAAGACGATGCCGCCGGCTTGGCGATCGCCGAAGGCTTTCGCTCGGTAGTCGTCGGCGCACAAGTCGCCCAGCGCAACTCGCAGGACGGCGTCAGCCTCGTGCAGACCGCCGAAGGCGCGCTCAGCGAAACCACCAACATTCTCCAGCGCATTCGCGAACTCGCGGTGCAGGCCGCCAACGGCACCAACAGCGACGCCAACCGCCGCTCGCTCGACGAAGAAGTCGTGCAGCTCCTTGCGCAGATTGACGACATCGCGCAGGACACCGAGTTCAACGGCATACGCGTGTTGAGCGCCGCGCAATCCGTGACGTTCCAGTCCGGCGCGCAGCAGGGCCAGACCCTCGTCGTCGCGATCCAGGGCGCGTCGACGCGCGACCTCGGCGTCAGCGCCGTCCGCATCTCGAGCGTGGCGCAGGCCGTCGGCGCGTTGAGCACGATCGACACCGCGATCCGTTCGGTGTCGTCGCTGCGCAGCACGCTCGGCGCATTCCAGAACCGCCTCGAGTTCACGATCAACACGCTGGCCATCCAGGAAGAGAACTCGGCTGCGTCCGAAAGCGCGATCCGCGACGCGGACATCGCCCGTGAGACGATTCGCTTCACGCGCAACCAGATTCTGGTAAGCGCCGGCACCTCGGTCCTTGCCCAGGCAAACATTGTCCCGCAGACGGCGCTGACGTTGCTCGGCTAACCGCGCGCCGCGCGAACCGGAATAGACTGCCATGGCGCCCGCTTCATTAGGCGGGGTGCCGCGGCGGCCATCCTGGGAGTAGACCAATGGGAGTGCCCAGCATCTCGGTACAGGAGCTGCGCATCAGCGCGGTTCCGCCGGCAGCTTGGGCGCGATCCGGCGGCGGCGTTGAATCGCCGCCGAAGGAAGCGGCCCCAGCGGCGCGGGAAATCCGCGCCGTATCGGGCGAAACCCAGCGGCCGGCGCCGGAGAGCTTTTCCGATACGACTGGCGTGCGACTGCGCGTGGATCGGGAAACGAACCGTATCATTGCGCAGATCGTAGACGAAGACGACAATGTGATTCGCCAGATTCCGCCGGAGGATGCGCTCCGAATCGCAGCGCAGACCCGCGAACTCCTGGGCCTGTTGTTTGACCAATCGGCCTGACAACACGCCCGCCATACTCAGCCGCGCCCCGGCCACCGTCGGTGTCCGGGGCGCTTCCTTTCCCGGCGCAAACTGCTACGCCGGATTCTCTACCGTGCGAAGCGTCCACCAGAAACTGAAGACCACGTAGTACGCGACGTACGAAAGCGAAAGCCAAACCAACCACCGGCTCGGGTCCGGAATCTGAAGGATCAACACCACCATGCACACCGACCATGCGATCGTCAGCGCCAGCGTCAGCCTGCGCAGCCGGACCGTGCGCGACGGATAGATGTACTTGATCGGAACGAACACAAGCACCGTACACGTCAACACGATCCCGAAATTGTGCTCCGGCGCCCAGTCGAGCAGTGCGATGTACAAGACCACGACGTTCCAGTACGACGGCCAGCCCTTGAAGTAGTGGTCCTCGGTTTTCGCGTCGATCTGGCAGAACTGATACGCGGAAGACAGCAGCATCATGGCCGCCGCCGCGGCCGATCCGATCGGCGTGAAGTACCCGCTCCCGTACACAAACGCGGCAGGCACGATCACGTACGTAAAATAATCGACGATGTTGTCCAGCAGCGCCCCGTCGATAAATGGAATCGTTTCCTTTACGCGAACGTAACGCGCGAGTGTTCCGTCAATCGAGTCGATCGCCGTCGCGATTGCGAGCAGCAGAAAGAATACGTTCCAATGCTGGTGCTGGATTTCCCGCAGTGCGACGACACCGATTACCGCCCCGCTCGCCGTAAGCCCGTGTACCAGCCACGCCGCCGCTACGCGGGCGATGGATGGCTTGAATCGCTCGTGCATCGTGTCCGGTCACCGATCCGAGTGGCCGAGGTCCATGCCCGGCGCAATCCGGTCGCGCACGCGCTGTTTCAATTCCTTTATATCGGGAAACCGCCCCTCGACCTTGCGCGACCAGACCGTTTCCGCATTCACGCGCACGTCAAACACGCCGCCGATGCCCGGCACCAACGCGACTTCGCCGATCGATTTCTCGAATGTCGTGAGCAACTCCTGCGCCATCCACGCCGCGCGCAACAGCCACCGGCACTGTGTGCAGTACTCGATCTCGATCCGCGGTGCCGCCACGTCATGCTCCTTGCCACGAACGGCCAGTATACCGCACGCGCCGCGCCGCTATCCGGTCCTGCAACGAACGGGCCGCCCTTTCTTCTCGAAAGGGCGGCCCGAATTCAGCCCAATGGCAGGACTTACTGCTTCTTGTCCTCCGCGCCGCCGCTCACCATCGCGATGTACTTCGCCGGCTCCGCGCGCAGTTTCTTCTCGCAACCCTTGCAGCACAGCGAAACCATCTGGTTCGCGATGACGACGTTCAACGGATCGCCCATACTGCCCAATTCTTCACCGGACACCGGGCACTTCTTCGACGCATAGGCCGCCTTTTGCTTCTCGATCACCGCCGTGTCGAGTTTCTTCATGTTGCCCGCAACGTCTTTCTTGAAACCGTCCACGCAGTCCGCACAGCAGAACCGCACAAGGCGATTATTGATCACCGCGTCAACGGCCTTGTCGCCGAGTTTCTCGCCCGACATGATGCACGTGTCCAACGGATACGCCGGCTTTTCCTTTTCGGTAATCGCCGCGTCCGCCTTGCTGATGACCGACGCCGCGTCGGTATCGAGCTTGCCCTTGCAGTTATTGCAGCAGAACTTGAACTCGCGGCCATCCTTGACCGCCGACGGCGAATCGGCCGTCAATGTTTTGCCGGAAAGCGGACACTTGTCCAGCGGATAGGGATCGCCCACCACGGCGTCCGCCGCGAATGCGGGCGACGCGACCGCCATAACCAACGCCATTGCCAAAACCGATCGAAGCATAATGGTTCTCCTTAACAGGTTGAGTTGCACCAGGACGTTCCGCACCCGTAGTAATATCACATTTAGGAGCGTTCCGCCACGATTTCGTCTTGTCACCGAGGCAACACGTTGCTGCCAGCCGGAACGACAGCAAGCGAAATGCCAATCGCCGCGCGTATCGTAACTGCTTGTGGCGCAACAAAAATCGGCCAAGTCCGCGGCGCACCTCCGGCGCAAATCCGCCAGCTTCTGGCGAATCCGGGGTTCAGCCTTTGGCTGCCGGCGCCTCCCACTGCCGCAAGATTTCGTACATCACCACGCCAAATGCCGTCGCGACATTGATCGTGTTTTTGTGCCCGCGCATCGGAATGTGTACGACCGCGTCACACAACGCGACAGTCTCGGGCGCGATCCCGGTCACCTCGTTTCCAAACACGATCGCGACAGGACGCGGCCATGCAAACGCCGTGTGCCCAACGGCGCCATCAACCGTTTCGATTGCCACGCAGGCAATGCCCTCTTCCCGCAATTTGGCGATCGCGCTCCCTGTATCGGCGTGGTGCGTCCAGGGCACGTAGTCCAGCGCCCCCAGCGCCGTCTTCTCCAACTTCCTGTTCGGCGGATACGACGTCATGCCGCACAGATGCATGTGCGCAACCGCGCCGGCGTCGGCCGTGCGGAAAATCGATCCCACGTTAAACGCGCTGCGCAGGTTGTCGAGCACGACATGAATGGGATTACGCGAGATCGCAGGCATGTCTTCTCGCGCTGTCCGCAAATAATGCGGCTCGCGCGCCATGGCGCTCAGGACATCGCCGTATATATCCTGCCGTCCCCTCGCTGTCATAACACCCCTTGCTCTCAATCGTTCCGTCCACTTCGCCAGGCCCGCAATCCTTCATTATACTCATCGCGCAAAGGGGGACCCGTGGGCCTGCTCTCGCGAAAGCTCGGCGTCAAGACGATGGCGCACTTCTGTCGCGTGCTCGCGCAAAGCAGCACCGGCTTCGTGCAGATCGAGCGCGCGCTCGAACTCGCCGCCGGCCCGGGCGCACCCGCCGAACTGCGTCGGACCGTGCCGCCCATTCTCGATCGCATCAAGCAGGGCGGCTCTTTGTCCGAAGCGTTGCGCGTGCAGCAGCGTTATATTCCCGACGATTTTCTCGAACTCGTCTCCGCCGCCGAGCGTGGGGGAAAGGTCGAGGTTGCATTCCAGCATCTGGCCCACGACTACGAACTGCGCCTCGAATTCATGCGCTCGATGGCGCGCCAACTCACCTACCCGCTGCTGTTGTGGATTTCGTTCCATGTCATTTCATTCTGGCAAGGGTTGATGACCACGGTCGAAAGCGTCGAGATGTATACGTTGAGATTCGCGTGGGCCACATTCCTCTCGTTGTTGCCGCTGCTGGTTGTTTACCTCGCGTTGCGGCATTTCGGCCTTCTCGACAAACTCTGTTACGCCGTCGCGTCGCGCACCTGGCCGTGGCGCGGCATCCTGCACAGCATCGCGCTTGTCCGGTTCTTCCGCTGCCTCGCGATGCTGCTCGAGGCGGGCCTCGCCGTGCCGCAGGCCATCGAACGGTCCGCCGCGACCACGGTCAATCCGCGCGTCCGCGCCAAGCTCGCGCAGGCGGTCCCGCTCGTGCAGCAGGGGGCCAGCCTCACTCGCGCGCTCGAAGCCACTGGCATGCTCCCGAACCTTGCCGTCGAAATGGTCCGCACGGGCGAGTTCGCGGGACGCCTCGAAGACCTGCTGAAGAAGACCGCCCAATACATCGAGGAAGGCGCGTACCACTACGTGCGGATGCTGCAATACACGTTCTTCGCGCTCCTCATTCCCGCGATACTGGTGCTGATCATACTGCGCGCCTTGGCAACGCAAGTCGTAATGATATTTCTCCAGGTTCGTGACATGCTCAGCGGGTGAGGGTCGCACGGGAACCCCGCCATTTGCTATAGTTCTTGCCTTGATTGCCGGGCGCCGTGGAGTCCGGCCCCGGCTGCAAGGTAATGTAACGCGGTAGAGTTCATGGGCCTTTTCTCGTCACAAATCGCGCTCAAGAAGGTGGTACCCCTGTGCCGCCAGCTCGCCACGTCGTACGACGCGGGCATTCCCATCCTGCGCAGCCTCGAACTTGTCATCCGCAATCAGAAGGACAAGAACGTCCGCGACGTCTTCGAGCGCATGCATTCCTCGATCGGCAACGGCTCGACCTTGGCGGAGGCCGTGCGCGCCGAGAAAAAGTATTTGCCCACCTTCTTCATCGAACTGCTCGCCACCGGCGAAAAAGGCGGCAAGATCGATATCATGCTGCGCGACCTCGCGCAGTATTTCGAAGACCAACTCGAGATGCGCCGCGAAACCATCCGCGCGATGACGTATCCGATCATTCAACTCATCGCGGCATGGTTCATCGGCACATTTGCGCTCGGTATCATCGGTGGAATCAAAGACGTATTCACGCAGCGCGGAGGTTCGGGCTTTAGTTTCGACGCCTATATCCAGCAATACCTGCGATTTCAGGGGGGCGCGCTCCTCATCTTCGGAATCGTCTTCGCCGTCTGCGTGGTGCTGTCGCGCGCCGGCCTGTTCGGATATGTATGGGGCCTTTTTGCGACCTACATGTGGCCCATGTCGCGCGTCACGCGCATGTTCGGCCTCGCGCGGTTCTTTCGGAGCATGTCGCTGCTCATCGGCAGCGGTCTCCGTATCGACCACTGCATCGAAAACTCCGCCACGGTGACCGGCAATCCATATATGGAAAAGCAGTTGCTCAAAGCGGTGTCACCGGTGAAAGACGGCGCCACGCTCGTCGAAGCATTCTCGAACGTTAACGTCCTGTTGCCGCAATCCCGCGAGATGCTGCACGTCGGCGAGGTATCGGGGCAGCTCGAAGCGGCGTTACGCAAAGCGTCGGAATACCACCTCGCCGAGGCGATGCACGCCGCCGCCATCGCCCGCCGTGTATTGGGCGTCGCCATTTCGCTAACGGTTGCCGGTTTGGTGGGGTTCGTCATTATCAAGTTCTACCTGACATATTTCTCGATGATCGAAGGAGTAATGAATGACCTCTGAGAAAAAGTCGCTGCACCTCGACATCGAGCTCGAGAACGCCGAAGAACCTCGGGACTACACGAAACTGGTATGGCTTGGCGTGATTGCGTTGTTTGTGGTCTTGGGCACGATACTTTACTTATATTCCGGCGCAAATCCGCAGGTCTCGACCGTACGCTTGCGCCACATCCTCGTTAAGTTTGACGAGAAGGACCCGGCGCAACGTGCGCAGGCGCTCACCCGCATTCGCGAGATTCGCAAGCGCATTCTTGACGGCGAGGATTTCGGCAAACTCGCCCGCGACAACTCGAACGATCCGGGCAGCGCAAGCAAGGGCGGCGATCTCGGCTACGTTACGAAAGGCATGCTGGCCCAAGCCATCGACGACTACATTTGGACCGCGCCCATCGGCCAACTGAGCGAGATTATCCACACGCAATTCGGGTTTCACGTTGTCGTTGTCGATGACCGGCAACTCTCGAAGGTCGACGAATTGGCCGAACAGCAACGCGCCGCGTCCCCCCAGAACGCCGCGGACGGCGCCGCGAACCCATAGCCGCTACACGCAGGACGGCCACTTCGCCTATGCACACGTATGACTCATTGGCGGCGCCCATTCTCGCCGCCTTTCCTCAACTCACGCGCGAGGACCTCGTCTTCGCGCCCGCGCCAAAAGTCGAAATCGCGGACGTCGCGCTGCGCACATTCGAACCCGCGAAAAAACTGGGCATGGCCCCGCCAAGACTCGCCGCGGCCATCCAGGACGAAGTTACGTTCGGCGCGGACGTCGTCGGCGTCACGCTCGCGGGCCCATACGTAAACTTCAAACTCGATCGCAACGTGTTCGGACGCGGAATTGCCGCGCGCATCCTCGCGGACGGCAAGCGGTACGGATCGAACGCGAGCGGCGCCGGCAAGCGCGCCCTCGTCGAGCACACCAGCATCAACCCGAACGCAAGCCCGCACGTAGGCCGCGCCCGCAATGCCATGATCGGCGACAGCCTCGTCCGACTGCTCCGCTTCGAGGATTTCGACGTCGAAGTCCACTATTACGTCAACGACATCGGCCGCCAGATCGCGCTGCTCGTGTTGGCGTGCGACGACCCAAGCACCCTGACCTTCGACGAGATGCTGAACGTGTACGCGCAAGCGCATGCCCGCTCGGAACAGGACAGCGCGTTCGCGGAGGCCGGCTTCGAACTCCTGGCGAAAATCGAACAGGGCGACGCCGAGGTCAAGAAGAAGTTCTATGCCGTCACCGAACTCTGTTTGCAGGGACAGTTGGCCGTGCTCGCCCGGCTCGGCATCCGCTACGATCGGTTCGATCGCGAATCGGACTTCGTGAAGGACCCGCGGCTCGATGCCGTCCTCGCGGCGCTGCGCGAGAAAGACGCCCTATTCGAAGACGAAGAGAAACGCCTCTCCGTTGACATGTGCAAGATCGGTTATCCCCAGCATCCGGACAACGAGCACCGCTACCTCGCCCTGCTTCGATCGACCGGCAGTTCGATGTACGTGTACCGCGACATGGCCTACACGATCGAAAAGATGTCGAAGGGCGCGGACCTTAATCTGATTGTGCTGGGCGAAGACCACAAAGTCTACATGCAGCAGATTGCGCTCATGCTCGCCGCCGCCGGCATGGGCGCGCCCGAACCGATCTACTATTCGTATATCCTGCTCAAAGAGGGCAAGATGTCCACGCGCCAGGGCAAAGTCGTCCTGTTATCCGATTTCCTCGACGAAGCCACCGCCCGCGCCGCCGAACGCGTGGACGAACAGTGCAAGGACCTGGACGCCGGCGAGCGCAAAACCATCGCGGAACGCGTCGCCGTCGGCGCGATTCGATTCGCCATCCTCCGGGTCGGCGCGAACAAGAACGTGATATTCGATTGGGACGCGAGTCTATCCTTCACCGGCGACACCGGCCCCTACGTGCAATACTCGTGCGCGCGCATCTCGTCCATTCTGCGCAAACTCGAAACAGCCCTCCCCGCGACGCCGCCGGACAACTTCCCCGTCGAGACCGACGCCGAATGGGCGTTGCTCTCCAAGCTCGCGGCGTTCCCGGATGTCGTCGCAAACGCGGCACATACGCACAGCGTCGCGCCCATCGCCCAGTTTGCGCTCGAGACCGCGCGCGCGTTCACGACCTTCTATCACGAATGCCCCGTTCGCGACGCGCCCACCGAAGCGCAGCGGATCGCCCGCGGACTCATCTGTTCCGCCACGCGCACCACGCTCGAAAACGCCCTGCACCTGCTCGGCATCACCGCGCTCGAACGCATGTAACACGGCCGGCGCAATGTCCGGGCTTTGCGCGGCTGTACTTTTCCCCAACGACCTGAAGACCTTATAGGCCCCTTGAGTCCTTTTGGTTCTTTCAATCCGGACTATACCCGCTCCACCGGCGGCGCATTCTGCGGCGTGCGCCGGCACGCCACGACGATGACCCGCACCGCCAGCGCGATCGAGATCGCAAACCACCCCACGCCCCAAATCCACGCGGGAACGCCCGTCGCGTTCGCGAGCAACACCGCATCGGAGACCGCTTCGGGCCGATCCAGGATATCGCTCTTGATATCGAGCACCGCGTACATGCAACTCGTCAGGCCGATGGCCGTCAACATCGTCTCGTGGACAATCGGCTTAAACAGATATGCCGATCCGATCAATACCAGCCCCGTGATTAGTCCGAACCCAAACCCGAACCCGATTACCGGCCGCACCCAAACGATTGTGACGAGCAGCAGCAGCGCGCCCAACAACTCAACCGCAATCTGGCTTCCCCTCGTGCGCGTCGCCACAAGCAGAATCGCGCCGCCCCACAGCAGGCTGCCCAAATACCCCGCGGAGATGGTGAGAAAGGGCGACCCGCCGCGCGTGACACAATGCCCGCCCTCCTGCGCGTTCATCTGAATTTCGACGATTGACCCGCCCGTCGCAATCGCCGCGAGGCCGTGGCTGAGTTCGTGAAAGAAGACGACCAGCAATCGCAGCGGGTACACCGCCCACGTGTTCCACAACACCGTGATGATCACGATAAACGTGACCAGCCCGGCCGCCTGCGCGAAATCAATCTTGCCGCGCGCCGGCATTTTGCGTTACCGCGTTCGTCATTTCTTCAGCAGCTTCCGGATGTTTGCGGCGTTCGCTTCCCACGCGCAAGCCCGCGCGTAGTCCGGATACGCGCGCTCGATTCGCGCAAACTCCCGCGTGTGGATGCGGCGCCGCCCCGTTTCGCTCTCTTCGATGCCGAGATGCGCATGCAGCATTTCGTGAAACACGATGTACCGAACGAAATACGCCGGTACGAACGATTGATCCAATACAGGGTGCAGCCGGATAAGGTTGTCGTCCACCGTGTAACTGCCGAAACGAATCGTGCGCTGCCGCCGCCGCGCGCCGTTGCCGCGCTTGCCCCACGTGATCGCCGCGGTGATCGTGTTGCCGAAGTGCGCGCCGTTTACCTCATCGAAGAGTTTCCGCAAATCGTGATGGACGCCCCGCGCCTGCACGGTCGTTACACGGCGCGCCTTCCGCCGCATGCGATGCCGGTTCTCGCGAATGTACGCATCGATTACCGGCGCGCCCGAACGCGACTTCGGACGCTTCACCCATGCCGCCACCGCGCGCACGACTTCCGGATCGGCGTCGAGAAACATGTGGTGCAACCGCACGCGCACGCCGCCGAATACGGGGTCCGGCGCGACGGACATGACCGTGCGCGAATTGTCCGTGATCATGAGCCGAAGCGGCGATCCGGTTAGCGTTGCGAGGTCGTGCTCGAGTTCGGTCTCGTCGCGCAAGGAAAATTCAAGTTGCATGCCGCCATTTCACCCGATTGAACGCGACAATTCAACGTGAACGGCGAACGCTACGGAACTGCACTAACCGGAAGGAAGCTATGAAGGCCGTGGGGCCAATGATTCAAACTCAACAGGTCCCAACACTAATGCCGATGGAGTCCGCAGAAGACTTGTCACCGCGCGCAACGAAGTCTGGGGCGTTTCAAGGTCGGCTGCACCGCGTGCTCGTGCTCGTGAGTCGTCATCGTACTCGCACTCGATACTCGAAAAGATCGAGTACGATGACGAGCAGAAGCACGAAACAAACAGCGTGATCAAGCTTGAACTGCTCTAGAATGAACTCCCACCAAAATACCGCCAATAGGTATGACGCCAACAACCTATCGGCAACGCAAGCCCGCGAGTCCTATTGCTCCCATTGCTCCCATAACTCCCATTCTCCCACCCCCCCCCAACACCGCCCCTACATCGTAAACCGCTCGCCCAGGTACGTCCGTCTCGCAATCTCGCTCGACGCGATCTCGTCCGGCGTGCCCGCAACCTGAATTTTTCCTTCCCCAATGATGTACGCGCGATCCGTGATCCCCAGCGTCTCACGGACATTGTGGTCCGTGATCAGCACGCCGATGCCCGTGCGCTTGAGCGAGCGCACGATGTCCTGCAGTTCCGCCACGGCAATCGGATCGATCCCCGCAAACGGTTCGTCCAACAGAAACACCTTCGGGTGCGTCACCAGCGCGCGGCAAATTTCCGTGCGTCGCCGCTCCCCGCCGGAAAGTGTGTACGCGGGCGCGTCGGCGAGGTGCGCGATGTTCAGTTCTTTCATCAACTCGTCAGCGCGCGCGCGCCGTTCCGCGGTCTTCAACGGCATGTGTTCGAGCACGGCCAGCAAGTTTTGCCGTACCGTCAGCCGCCGGAACACCGACGCCTCCTGCGGCAGATACGCCATGCCCTCGCGCGCGCGCCGGTACATCGCGTACCGTGTCACGTCCACGCCATTGAAAAAGATTTTCCCCGCGGTCGGACGCAGCATGCCGACGACCATGCGAAACGTCGTCGTCTTGCCCGCGCCGTTCGGACCGAGCAGCCCGACCACCTCGCCCGCGCCCAGCTCGATCGCCACGTCGTTCACAACGGCGCGGCGCTTGAACTTCATCACAAGTCCTTCCGCGCGCAGCAGCGGCGTCCCGGCGGAGTCGGTCGTAGAAATCATTTACTGCTTCGCCGATTCGGTCGTGGGCTTGGCTTGGATGCGGCTCGCCACAAACCCCTTTGTGGTCCGCTCGCCGGTGGCAAGGTTGTACGTGATTCGCGTCGCCGTTGCATCCTCCGTACCCGGCGACGCCAAACGCACGTTGCCGTCGAACGTGAGCAACTGCTTTTCCAAATCCAGCTCGCCGGTATCGGATTGAATACGCGACGTTTCGCGCTGCACGTCCACGCCGCCGCCTATGGAAACGCGCTCCGGACTCGCCGATTCCTTCCCGTACGCGAACGTGAGTTCCTGCGCCTTCAACGTCATCGGCGCTTCCTTTGGATCCGCTGCGTGCATCGTCAGCGAAACGCCGCCACGCATCCAGTTCAATTGCTGTCCCGTCAGTGAGACCTCCGGTGCGGACTCAATGTCCATCCGCGAATAGCCGGTCTTCTTCTCGCCGTCCTTCGCCGGTTCATCGCCTTGTGGCTCCGTCCCCATGACAAGGCCCTTCGCCGTGACATTGGTCATGAGCGCGTCGCCCGATTCGATGTTGAAGGTGACCTTGTCCGAATCGAACCGCTCCAACTGCGGCAAACTGCCATTCACCTTGCCGGAGAACACGAGTTGTTTCTTCGCGAGATCGAAATCGCCGCGCTCTGCGCGGATTGCGCCCTGCGGTCCGTCCACCCGCACGCTCCCGCGCATGGCGATTGCCGTAGGCTGCCCGCCGTCCCCGCTCCACGAGAAGATCGCCTCGCCCGCGTTCAGCTTCATCGGCTTGCCGCCTGCATCGCGCGGTTGCAGCGAAATGGAAACGCCGCCGCTCATGTTCTTCACCTGCCCGCCCTGCGACACGACGCGGCCCGCCCGCTCGATGTTCATCGTCGAAAAATCCGCCGCGCCGCTCTTCGCCTCGCCGCTCGGCGCGCCCATCGAGATTCCGCGCGCAACGAGATTCGACATTTCCGAATCGCCCGACTTCATGTCGTAGACGATACGTTCCGCGTCGAACGACTCGATCGAGTCCGACTTGCCCTGTACATTGCCGGCAAACTCGAGCGTGTTCTCCGCGAGATTAAGGTTTGCAGTGTTCGCGGTCACGAGGCCTTGCGGACCGTCAACGCTCACGCCGCCATCGAGTCCTATCGATTTCGGTTTCGTGCGCTCGCCCTCGTCCCACGCGAACGCGATCTTCTCCGCGGCAAGCACCATCGGTTTCGCGCTCGGGTCGGCAGCGCGCAACGCAATCTCCACGCCACCGGCGATGTGCTGCAACTGCCCGTCCACAAACTCGCCCAGACCGCCCTTCTTCACTTCAATCGATTCGAACGCCCCCGGTTCCGCGCCCGCCGCCGCGTCGGCTGCCGCTTGCGATTTTGTGCTGACAACGCCGGAAAGGTTGGGCAGGCGCAGCGTCTTCGTGTCCGTGTTGTACTCCATGCTCGCCGCCTGGAGTCTCGTTTCGCCGTCGCTCACGATCACGCGGTTTGGGGTGGCCGCGGTCTGTGTCTCGTTCGTCCACACCACGTCCTGCATCTCGACGCGCTGCGTGCCCATCGAGCACACGACGTCACCGGTCAGTTTCGTCGTCTTCGTGTTGTCGTCGAATTCGCCTCCGCCCGCCTCGAACCGCGTCTCCGTGCCGTCCTGACCGTACGCGACGGCCGTCGCCTTCTCGACGAAGTAAACGTTATCCGTGGTCATCGAGAAGCGTTCCGCCTCGAGTTCGAAGCTCGGCTTCTGCGGTTGGTCCGAATCGAGCACGTCCCGGAAATACCGCAGCTTCGTGCCGCTGCTCGTGGCGACAGTGTCCTCGGGCGCCGGCATTGGAGGCGGCGCGGGTTCCGACGCGGGTGGTGCAGCCGCGGATGACGCCGCCGGCGCCTCCGCCACTTTCTCGGACGATCCGCACGCCGCTACGAATAACGCCGTGCAGACGATCAAGTAGTTTCGCTTCACACCGCCGCCTTTTCGTTCCTGACGAAAACGGCCCGCAATCCCTTCAATGTTAGAAGTGGATCGACGTGGTCAATGCGCCGGCACAACGGCCCGATAAGCGGCGCGAACCCGCCCGTCGCAATCACCTTCGGGTGCGCGTGCATCTCGTGCGCGATACGCGCCACGAGGCCGTCCACCATGTCCGCGTTGCCGTAGGTCAGCCCCGCGCGAATGTGCGACACCGTGTCCTTGCCGATCACGTGATCGGGCGTGGCGATCTCGATCCGCGCGAGTTTCGCGCACCGGTCGAACAGCGCATCCGCGGATATCTGCACGCCCGGCGCAATCACTCCTCCCAAATACTCCGCATTCTCAGAAATGACCTCAAACTTCGTCGCAGTCCCGAGATCGACCACGATCACCGGACCGCCGTATTCCTCCGCCGCCGCGACCGAATTCACGATGCGATCCGCGCCGACTTCTTTCGGGTTCTCGACCTTGATCGTGATTCCCGTGCGCACGCCCGGCACGACGAACACCGGCGTAACGTTGAACAAGGCCTTGCACACGGCCTCGATGGTCGGGTTCACCGGCGGCACTACGCTCGCGATGCAGCATCCGCCGATCGATTGCGCCGCGACGTCTTCCTGCGTCAACAGCGCGTTCAGCATCACGCGCAACTCGTCGGTCGTGCGCCCGGACGTCGTCACAATCCGCCAATTCGCGACGAGCGACTCGCCGTCGAACAAACCAATCTTTGTGTGCGAATTGCCCACGTCCATCACGAGGAGCATGGCCTAGGCGCCCTCCAGTTCCACAATCTCGCCGAGCATCACGCGCTGCAAACCGCCCGCCGCGCGGACGATCAGCGCGCCGTCGCGGTCGATCGCGTCCACCACGCCCTCGCAACGCGTCCAGCGCACGCGCCGCCCCACGACGTCGCACGCGTCCGCCCACTCGGCGAAGACCGTGTCGACGTTGCCCGAGCGAATCACCATAACCCGCTCGTCAAGGTGCGTCAAAACGTCGCGCAACAACTCGCCGCGATCGCAATGAACGCCGGTTGCCGCCTCGATGGATGTCGCGCGGTGGCGTACGTCTTCGGGAAAGTCCTCGATCATGTGGTGTACGTTGATGCCAATGCCCACCACGGTGCGACCTTTGCGCGTCTCGACCAGCACACCGCAAAACTTCTTGCCGTCGATCAGCACGTCGTTCGGCCATTTCAGTTTCGCGTCCGCGAATGGCGCCACCGCGTCGCGCACGGCCAGTGGCGCCGCAAACGCGAGGCCTTCGACGGCCCCCTCGAACGCCACGCTGAAGTACAGCCCCATTCCCGGCTTGCTGTGCCACGCGCGCCCGTGCCGGCCGCGTCCCGCCGTTTGCGTTTCCGCGACGATGACCGTGCCGTCGCCGCCAAGCCGCAGCGCACAGTCGTTCGTCGAGGTCGTCGTCTCGTATACGATCACCCGCGAACCGACCACGTGCGTGATCAGCGGCGTCGCGAGCAAGGGCGGTTTTCGCAGCAGGTCAGGCATTCGTGATCTCGAGCGACAAGTCGATCGCCGGCGCGGAATGCGTCAGCGCGCCGACCGAAATGATGTGCACGCCCGTCTCCGCGATCGCGCGCACCGTATCGAGCGTCACGTTCCCGCTCGCCTCGAGCACAATGGGCTTGCCTTTCGCAAGCGCCACCGCCTCGCGCATTTGCTCGATGGTCATGTTGTCCAGCAGCGCCACGTCCGCGCCCGCTCCGATCGCCTCCGCCAATTCCGCCATCGTCCTCACTTCCACGCCCACGCTCATAAGGTGGTGCGACTTGTCGATGGCTGCCAGCACGGCGTTCTTCACGCCGCCCGCCGCGGTGATGTGGTTCTCTTTGATTAGAATGCCGTCGTACAACGCGAACCGATGGTTCGATCCGCCGCCGTGGCGCACCGCGTCCTTTTCGAATTGCCGCAGCAGCGGTGTCGTCTTGCGCGTATCGCAGATGCGTACGCTCAATCCGTTCACCTTCGCCACCAACGCCGCCGTCAGCGTCGCGACTCCCGAGAGCCGCTGCAAAAAGTTCAGCGCGACCCGCTCCCCGGAGAGCACCGCGCGCGTGCCGCCCTCGAACGTCGCGATGTCCTGCCCTTTCGAGAAGCGCGCGCCATTCTCCAGCGCCCGCCATTCCGACACGCCGGCGTTGAGTTGGTGGAAGACCGCGCGAAACACGCCAATGCCGCTGAGCACGCCATCCTGCTTCGCGTACAGCCGCGCGCGGCACCGCGCGTCCTCCGGCACCGTCGCCTCCGTCGTGACGTCGCCACGCCCGATGTCCTCGAGCAGCGCATCACGGATTACTGAATCTAACCCTAACATGGCTCCTGGCGGCCGCAATCCGCCGCGGCAGAGTTGGCGCGTCGCGGAGAATTAACTGAGAATTCCGGCCTGATCGGAATAGATTAGCACGCGTAGGCCGGGGAAAGCGACGCAACCACACCTATATCGTGCGGTTACCGCCGTCCTCTTCGAGGGGCGCGAGGTCGTCCAGCGGGCGCAGCACCGATACGCCGCCGGGGCCCCACGTGTCCGCTTCACCGCCCGCGGGGCGCGGGGCGGGCTGCGGGCGTGGCCGGTTGTTGTCGTCGGGAACGGGCTGGTTCGAGCCGAGCGCGGCGAAAAACGCCTGCCCGCTCTGCATCAGGTTGCTTGCCACCTGTTCCATTTGCCGTTGCAGGTTTTGAGCGGTTTCCTTGAGCGACTCGCGTTCCTTCTCAAGCCGCGCGACCCGGCCCTCGAGTTCGCCCGCGAGCGACTGCGCCGCCGCCGCGTTCCGCTTTAACGCATCCACTTCGCTGGCGCGTTCCTCGAGCGCGCGTTCGGCCTGTTCGAGTTTGCCGCGCACGGCATCGCGCTCCGCGCGCAACTTCGCCGATTCCGTCTGGAACTTGTGCCGCTGCTCCTGCGCCTGCGCCAACGACGCGCGCAACTGCTCGCGGTCGCGCTCGGCATCGAGGAAGGACGCCGCCGCGGATTCCCGCGACTGCACCAGTTCGTCGATCTGGCCGCGCGCGGACTCGGACTCCCTCCTGACCGTTTCCAGTTCGACGCGAAATCGCTCGCGCTCGGCGTCGACTTCCTCCGCCTCGCGCCGCGTCGATTCGAGTTCCTGTTGCAGCGCGCCCAATTGCGCATCGTACTCCGCGCGCAACCGCTCGCTCGATGCGGCCAACTCCGCGCGCTCGCGCTCGAATTCCGCGCGCAACGCATCAATCTGCGAAACCGCCTCGTCCGCCTGCGCCTTCACGGTCGCCAACACCTCGGGATCGACCGCCGTGCGCGCATGCTGTTCGATGAGCGCTTCCAATTCCTCGATCTGCCGGCGATACGCCGCGCTCTGCTCCGTCGACCGCGCCCGGTGCGATTCCACCTGCGACAACACGGTCTCGAGCCGCCCCACGAGCGATTCTGTATTGGCGCGCGCCTCCTGCAATTGCGCGTTCAGCGACACGACCTGCGCGTCCAACGCGTCGCGCTCGTGCTGGTGCGCCTGCGCGTCGTTGCGTGCATCGTCCAATGCCGTCTTCACGTCGACCAACTCGCTCTGCAATGCGTCCGCGTCCGACATCACCGCGCGCAGGCTGTCGATCTCCGCGCGAAGCCGGCCGGTCTCCTCGGCCGCGGCCGCGATTTGCCCGCGCAATTCGTCCGTCTCGCCGCGCAACGCGTTCGCCTGCGAACGCCACGCCTCCAATTCCGACTGCGTTTGCCGCAATTGTTCGCGAAGTTGTTGGGCCGAATCTTCCTCCTGCGCAAGCTTTGCCGAAAGCGCGTGCATTTCCTGCTGCACCGCGGCGAATTGTTCGCGCGCGACATTGGCCTCGTGGCGCGCCTCCTCGAGTTCCGCGCGCAGGCCGTCGTATTCGGAACCCTTCGCCCGCGACGTAGCGTTCGCCTGCTCGAGTTCGCCGCGCAACAAGTCGAACCGGCTGCGCGTTTCCGTGGCCTCGGACTGCGCCTGCTCCAACTGCGCGCGCAACACGCCCGCCGATTCGCGCTCGGCCAGCAGCGTCGCGCGTATCAATCCCAGCTCCGCGACGAGGCCCTCGACCCGCTCGCGCGCGGATGCCGCCTCGAAATTCGCCTTGTCGATCAGTTCCTGCGCCTCGCCCGCGGCGATCACGTGGCGTCCCGCCTCCGCGCGCGTCTGTTCCAACTGCTCGTGGAGATCGCGCGCCGTATCGAGGTTTTCCGCCGCTTCCATCCGCGCCTGATCGGCCTCTTCGCGCAACGCGTCCGCGAGCCGCTCGAGTTCCTGCACGCGCGCCGCGTCCAGCCGCAGCCGGTCCAGTTCCGCGCGCAAGGCGCCCGATTGTTCCGTCACGCTGTGCGCCGCGCCGCGCAACTGGTCCAACTCTTCCTGCGCGGTCTGCGCATGCTCGCGCGCCTCGGCCAACTTTCGCCCGAGGTCCGCCTTCGCGATGCGTTCCGCCTCCAACTCCGCGCGCAACGCCGCGACGTTCGCCGGCGCGTCCGGCGCCGTCTCCTTGCCGACGCGGTTCAGCAGCGATCGCAGTTCATCGACTTCCTGCTGCTTCTTTGCGAGCTGCGCGTCCGCTTCGTCGCGCACCTGGCGCCGAATCGTTTCGATTTGCGATTCCGCCCCGCGCGGCACAATCTGCACCACCTGGCCCGCGTCGATGATCTCGCGGAACCCTCGCGACAGGTTCTGCAGACGGCCCGGATGCACCTTCGTCGCGAGCACGACGTAATGCTTGTGATCGAGGAAAATGCGGACCACGGCCTCGAGTTCGTCGATGAGGTCCTTGAACTTATCGAGTTGATCCACCAATAGGACGGCGCTCTGCGCGCGCTCCACCGGCGACGGATCGTCGATCAGATGGCGCACCTGGTCCGGGAAATCGAGCGCGGTCACATAGGCGAGGCCCGTCTTCGTGGTGCCCGCGCGGATACGGTTTACAATCGAGTACAACAGGTGCGTTTTTCCGCACCCTTCGTCCCCCAAAAGCACCACCGGACACGGCGCAACCGGCTTCAGTTCCGCGATGTCCTGGCAAACCTGAAACGCCCGTCGATTGGAATCATCGACAAGAAAGGTGCCGAAGTTAAAGCGTTTCATGCCCTTAACGTTCCCCGCAAGCGCCAATTAGGGTAACGGGGATTCTAGCCTTGAATGAGTAAACAGTCAACCCGCAACATTCCCCAGCAATAGCCGTGGCGCCATTCCATACCGGCCCGATTCGACCGCCCGGACCACGAAGGCAATCTCTCGTATTCGCTATCGTCCTGTTCCGAAAATGCACATTTCGTCGCGCGCGCCAAAGGCGCAATGCAACCGTAGCCAGGGGCATCGCCCCTGGAAAATGTCCACGCCCCTGTCACCGCGCGCTGAAAGCGCACTCGTAATCGGCTTCTCGACTTCCAAACGAGGTCGGCCCGATTGCACTGGCCTCAGATTCCGGTAGACTGATTGAGCGATTCGCGCTGCCACGATCAAAGTGTCGTTGGCGCGCCCGGCACCCACTTCGGACGGTCCTGTGAAGGAGATAACCGGCATGCGTGTATGGAAATCATTGTTCTTCCCAGTATTAGCGGTTGCGCTCATCGCCGCCGCCCGCGCCCGCGAAGCGCATGCTGACAAATCGATTCTCTATGCAGTGTACTCTGATCATCGTCGGCCGCAAACACGTTGGCCTGTGACGAAGATACGGCCCTACCCCCGCGCGATCTCCAGCGCTTTGCCCATCGCGTCCGCCGCGGAACGTTCCGGCAGTCGTTCCGGGCGCGACACCGGCGCGGGGGGATACTTCGCGTCGAAGCGGGCTTCGTAGCCGCGCAACTGGGCGTGGATGTCTTCGAGCGTGAGCGGCGCGAGGCTGCGGCGGCACACGTCCTCGTCGAATGCGGCGCCGTCGAGTTCGCGCGCGAGCCCGCAGAGGCGTTCTGTGGCGCGTCGTCGCGCGGCGATTCCGTCGGCAATCAGCCGCGCCGCATCGGTAGCGGAAGCGCCGCCCGTATGGAGCGCCGCGCACACGTCGCGCACGTGGCTCGGCGTCAGCCCGGGTTCGCGCACCGCGCGCAACACGCGGATGCCCTGCGCGCCGTGCAGCATGATGGTCATTTCGTTTTCGCTGATGACCTGCCGGTGATACGTGCCGGCGTCTTCGCGCACGGCGTCGCCGTCACGCTCGAGCCAGGCAATCGGGTGCGCGCCTTTCTCCGATGCGCACACCTCGTTATCGAGCGTGAGCGCGTCCACGCGAAAGCCGGACAGGTAGCCGTCCTGCTCGAACCGCAGATCGAGGTGCGGACCGTCCGCGTCGTGGTGCCGGTGCAGCACGAAGCGCCCGTGCGTTTGATGACGTGTCGCGGGTGCGGACGGTTCGCCGCGCTCGGGGATGATTTTCCAGTACATTGTGATTTGCTCCCAGTGTTTCGCTTGTTGTTCGATTCTCCGTGCTCGCGCGCGTGAGTCGTCATCGTACTCGCAGTTCGGCCATCGATTACGATCGACGAGCACGAGCACAAGCACAAGCACGTGAACATCGCATGCTACGACCTCATGATCTGCTGGAACAGCGTGACCACGACCGCGACAAGGTTCGCGACGAGCAGCATCACGCCCCGCGCGATCGTCATTTCGAGCCGTTGCACGCGGTCCTTCAACTCGCGCAAGTCGTCGCCGAGGTTCGCCAGCTTCACGTCCGTTACCTGCAGGCACGTACACGTCTTCTCCGTTTCCATGCTGCGCTACTCCTTCGCGGCCGGTTCCACCGCCGGCGCGGCGTCCACGGTGATCTCGTCTACGCGCGACGAAATCGCAACGATGACCGGATCGTCCGCGGCAAACCCCGCCAGCATCAGTTTCCGCTTTGCGTCGTCCAGCGCGCTCTGTTTCTCGGCGTCGCTCGGCTTCGGCAACAACACGGTCTCAAACGCAGTGATTTGTTCCTGCGTCAGGATCGCCTCGAGCGCCGCAATCACGACCTCCGGCGAATTGTCCATCGCCAGCCGCACGCGCTCCGGCTGGCTGAACTTCGCGCCCTGCGCGTGAATCACGCCGCCAACCAACAACACACCCATCAACCCCACCGCCAACACACACAAAACTACCTGCCGAGCCACTCGCGATTTCATTTCATCGACCCTCTGTGTCCTAAGTTTTAACTTCCCGATTCGCTAACTCGCTATTCGCTGCCTCGCTTTTCCTGTCTTGCTTCCTGACTTCCTCGCTCCCTAACTTCCTAACTTGATCACTCCCGCGACCACACGTCAATTGGTTCGTGGAACGTCTTCCGCGCGGCGTCGAGCGCGTCCCGTAACGGCCGCGGACAGGCCCGCGTCGCGACGGCCTCGCGCTGCAACGCGACAAACCCCGTACCCTGCGAACCCGACGACACGACGGAACCTTCGATCACTTCGAGCACGTTGCGCATCACGTAATGACACTGCGCATCGCCGTACGTGCGTCCCGGAACGTGATCGCAGGTGCGCAGGTCCTTCGCGCAGATCGAACATTCCGGCGTCTCGAACGAAAACCCAATCGACGTTTCGCGGTACACGCCGCCCTCGATGTTGAGGATGAAGTCCTCGTTGTCCTTCGTCCGCAACACATATACGTCGGGGCGCACGGTCGCGCGTTCGCCCTCGCGCGCCACCTGCGAGCGGAAGAATGTGCCCCGCGGCAGCGACCCGCGCAGATCGTGCCGCTCCATCAGCGGACGGCCCGGTGTCATCGCGTTGATCTTCTCGATTTCCTCGTCCGGGAACCTGCTGAAGTGGCGGTCCACCTGGTTGTGGCATAGATCGAGCGTGAACACGGCAAACTCGTCCGCGGTCAACGGGCGCAGCGCGTAGCGGTTCACGTCCGCGATCAATCCGCTCTCTTCCGGTCCGCGCCGCGTGGCGACCAGCGCGCCCTCGCGACGAAAGATGAATGGTTCCAGTTCCATTGCGTCAAGCCTCCTATACCGATTCACGTTTGCGTGTACCGTGTTTACATCCCCCTGAATCCCCCTTCAAAGGGGGACTCAATACGACGCAACCGGCGTCGTCTCACGATTCTTTAAGTCCCCCTTTGAAGGGGGATTCAGGGGGATGTGCATTTGAAGCGGTTTCGTACACGGTTCGTCGCTCCCATTCCTGTTCCGGCGTTAGCCGATTCCCAACAGCTTCGCCGCGGTTTCCTGATTCACAAACCCTTCGTCACGCAGTTGCACCGCGTTGGCAATCTCGCGGCCGCGCGCCTGCGCCTCGCGCAACACGTCCACGGTCCGGTTTGTACGCATGTTCACGCGCGCCTGCGCCTCGCCCCACATCAGCGCAAGTTCGAAGTTGTAGAGGCGCTCGAGGATGCGTTTGACGCTCCGGTTCACCGCTTCCACCTGCCGGTTGATGATCTCGAACTGCGCGGTGCCGTAGGTCTCCGTCGTGCCGTAGTTGCGCCCCAGCAGAATCGGCATCAGGTGCATGCCGGTAATGATTTGTTCTTCGATGGCCTTGTGGTTTTCGTAGAAACTCTGCGCGTGCTGATCGCCGCGCAACAGCGAGACGCCGACGTTGTCAAACGTCATTATGTTCTGGTCGGTTTCAATCCCGGACAGCTTCTCGCGCAGTTGGCTGAATTCCTGTTTCACGCGTTGTTCGAATGCCTCGACGGATTCGCCCTGCTGTTTCTCCTGCGGCGTATAGCGCACGTGCAGTTTCGACCAGCCCGCGTTGTGCGTGGCCTTCGCCATGTCCTCGATCAGGCGCTGCTGAATCTTCACGATGAACGGAATCGACCGCAGCATCGAACGCCCGTAGGGGTTCGTGCCGTCGCGATCGAGACCCACGTAGATGAACCGCTCGCGCGGCAGTTTGATCGCTTCGCCGTCGTGGACCTGGTACGGCTGCAAGCCACCGTCTTCTCGGCGGAACCGTACCGTCCACACGTCCACCGGCACCACGTCGTGGATGCTCTCGCGGCTCTGCGACAGCACAATCTCGAGCGCCGCCGCGCCATACGTGAACAGCGAAGAATAGAACACGTCGAGCAGGCCGTCCATCCCGCGGTCGCCGCCGTTCACCCGCGTATCGAGTTCGCGCAACAGCCGTTCTGCCCGCGCCTTCGCTTGGTCCGACGACGCGCGCAGAATCTCGATGTCGTAGCCCGTCTGGCAGAGGCGCTTCCATGTCCAGACCGCGTCGGAGATATCGGGAATGGCGTCGCGCAGAAAGCGGTACACCGGCAACATGAAAAACGGCGTGTCGTTCGCCAGGCCGATGTAATTCCCCGCGCCCCAGTCCCACGCCGCGCGGTCCTCGGGCAGCGACAGGCTCGCCGTCCGCGCACGGGTGTCGTGCTCGGAAAATGTGGCGACCGTCGGCGCGATCGCGTTTGTGCGCGGCCTCCGTTTCCTGCGCATCCAATCCAACCAACCAGGCATACCGTAACCTCCGTGGTTTCGCGAAGGCGTTAAATGCCTTCATTTCATATGCCCACGGCGTTGCACTTTTTGGGAGGAGTCAGGAAGTCAGGAGGCGGGAAAGTCAGGTAGCAAGATGGAAGTCGATTGGGGCTATTTCGCGCGGACCAGCAGCCTGAACGCATCGTCGTGACGCACGGCGTCGAAGTCCGAGTCTTGCCGTGCTTCCGCGCGGTACGCGGGGTCGAATTCGATCGCGCACAGCAGCAGCGGCACCACCTCGCTGTGGTGGCCCTGGCGACTCGCAAGGCACGCGAGGTTGTAGTAGGGCGCGGGATGGTCTGGTTCGAGCTTCAGCGCAAGCCGGTATTCCGCCTCGGCCTCCTCGAACCGATCCAGCGCGGCGAGCAGGTTTCCGTAGTTGTTGTGGCCGGCAACGCTGTTGGGTTCGAGTTCGAGCGACCGCTTTGCTTCGGCTTCCGCTTCCTCCATCCGGCCCATCAGCCGCAGCAGTATCGCGAGGTCGTTGTGCGCGCGGCCCCAGTTCGGGTCAAGCTCGATGGCCTTGCGGAACATCGCCTCCGAATCCTCCGGCCGGCCCATGGAATGCAGGACGATGCCGAGTTGGTTGTAGCCCCACTTCCAGTCCGCGCGCAGTTCGACCGCTTTTCGAAACGCTTTCTCCGCGCCCAGAAAATCGCGTTGCGCGCTCAGTTGCACGCCCAACGCATAAAACGTATCCGCCGTTTCGAGTTTGCCGGACGACGCCATCTCCGCAACGCCCTCGACCAGCAGGCGCGTATTCGGACGGCGCGCCTGCGGGTCGATCTCGAGGCACGCCTTCATCGCGTCGATCAGGATTTGCATCTGCGGTTCGGTGAGGCGCGACGTCACCACCGCCATCGGGCGCAGCTCGCCGTTCGCCGCCGGCGCGCGCACGTCGCGCACGACCACGATGAACGCCGCCGCGACCGCGACGCAACCCGCGAGGACCCATATGACTCGGTGCGATCGCATAGAGATTCCGCGTGCGTCTTCGTATAATCCGCCTTGTGCTGCGAAATCATAGCAAAGGCTTTGCAGAGGGAACGAATCATGAAGTTTGCGACGGAATACCTGTGGTTCAATACGAAGAAGCACCGCGAATACATCAACATGACGGACACGGTGCAGGAGATCGTCACGAAAAGCGGCATTCAGGAGGGCATGGTGCTTGTCAGCGCGATGCACATCACCGCCGCGGTCTACGTAAACGACGCCGAGTCGGGCCTCATCTCCGACATTGACGAATGGCTCGAAGGCATCGCGCCGTTCAACCCCGACTACCGCCACCACCTCACCGGCGAAACCAACGGCGACGCGCACCTCAAGAACCTCGTCATCCACCACCAGGTCATCGTCCCCATCACCGCGGGCAAGCTCGATCTCGGCCCCTGGCAGCAAATCTACTACGCCGAGTTCGACGGTCAGCGGAAGAAGCGCGTCATCGTCAAGGCCATGGGCGAGTAATCGTAAACGTCAAACACATCACACACTCGCTCACGGCAATTTTCCCCGTCCGACTTGTCCGACATGTCTGGCGTGTCCGACGATTCCTTGCCCGGTGTCTTGCTTCCTAACTTCCTAACTTCCTAACTCTTTGATCCCATCGCGCACCCCATAGTATCGTTCGTTCGCCATGTCTCAGGGCGACCATACATCAACCGGCGCGCCGGAAATATCCGTCGTCATCCCCATTTTCAACGAGGAACCCAACCTGCGTGAGTTGCACCAGCGCATCATTGCGGCGCTTGACGGCATGGGGCGCACGTTCGAAATCGTCAGCGTCGACGACGGCAGTTCCGACGGCAGTCTCGCAACGTTGAAAGCGATCCGCGCGGAAGAACCACGCGTGCGCATCGTACAACTCGCGCGCAACTTCGGCCAAGGACCCGCGACCTACGCGGGCTTCCAATACGTGCGTGGCAGCATCGTCTGCATGATCGACGCCGACCTCCAGAACCCGCCGGAAGAACTCCCGAAGTTGATCGCAAAGATCGACGAAGGATACGACTGCGCGAGCGGCAAGCGCACCGGGCGTCACGAATCGTTTACGCGGCGGCTCGGCTCGCGCGCCATCAACGCCATCGTCCGCGCGACCACGCGGACCACGGTCCAGGACCTCGGCTGTGCCATGAAGGCGCTCCGCCGCGAAGTCGTCGAGCTGCTGGTGCGCTTCACGCACCACTCGCGCTACCTCCCCGTCGATATCGCCTGGCTTGGCGTGCGCATGATCGAAGTCGACGTTGCGCAACACGAGCGCACCGTCGGCGAGAGCAAGTACGGCCCATTGAAACTGATCCGCACCACCTTCGATTTGGTGACGGGGATAACGTCCGCACCGCTGCAATTCTTCAGTCCGCTGGGATTCACGTTTGCATTCATCGGCTTTCTCATGGCCCTGCGCGTGCTCTACGTGCGTTTCACGCAAGGCGACATCAACCAGCTCTCCGCCGTCGTCGCCGCGTTCTTCGTTTTGTCCGGCGTGCAGCTCATCGCCACCGGCCTCATGTGCGAATACATCGCGCGCATATACATCGAGGTGCAGAACCGACCCTACTTCGTCGTGAAGGACGTCGACGGGTGAAGCACGTCAAACGTATTGCGATACTCCGCCATGTCTCTTGAACTTGTCCCGCGCGGCACTCCGTTATTTGACGCGATTCCGCAAGAAACCGTCCGCGCGTGGATTCTCGAGCGCAACAGCCTGCCATTCCGTAATGTACCCGGCATAACCGAGGATGGGTGGGTCGCGTATCATCTCGACGATATCCGGTGCGCGCACGAGAAGGATGGCGCACTCACATATTTCGATCCGGCCATGCCCTGCCTCATCATGGCGCGGCAGCTCGCCTGGGACACCGAAGTGCTCGGTATCCCATCCATCTCACTTGATCATTTCTTGTTTCCCTCCGGTACGGAAACGGATGCCGCCGTCGCCCGGCTGAACGAAGTATGCAGGCAGTGGCGTGACGATGGACTGCGGCTGCTGATTCACAAGACGTCGCCCGCAAACCACGCGGTGATCGCCACAATGGCGCCCGCGGGCTTCGATCTGTTGTGCAACCACATCGACTACTTGTCCGACGGCGAGAAAGCGGCTGCCCTATATACGCCACTCGACGGGTTCGAGTTCGGCCCGGCACGTGCCGACGAAGTGGAGGACGTAGCGCGCTTGTCACAGAACAATTTCGCGCCAATGGACCGGTTCAACATCGATCCGGTTGTTCCGCGCGACCGCGTGCCGGTTGTCTACTACGAATGGGGGCGCAATGCCTGCCGCGGGTTTGCCGACCTCGTGTGGGTCGGCCGCTACGAAGGACGTGTCATCGGGCTGACCTTCTGGTCCCACCGGCCGCGATTGAAGCAGATCGCGGGGGTCGCATGCGAGATGATCCAATTGGCTGCAGTTGATTCGAGATACCGCGGAAAGGGCGTATTCCGGCGACTACTGGCGTCGGTGCTCATGCATCTCAACGCGAGCGGCACGCGCTGGGGCACCATTCCCACGAACGTAACAAACTATCCCATGCAACGCAGCATTCAGGCGGTCGGCTGCGTCATCCACGATTCGGTCTTCACCTTTAGAAAAGACCTGCAGCGATAGACGCCGCGTTGAATGGCGCGAGTATAGCGCCGCCGGTTTGTACGGACCGGGGCCACATCCCCCTAAATCCCCCTTCAAAGGGGGACTTTAAGAATCGCAAATCTAAGGTATTGGTCCCGTGTTAAGTCCCCCTTTGAAGGGGGATTTAGGGGGATGTAAAGGAGCACTTCAACTGCAAACAATGTGCAAACTCATTCCTGAATCGGCCTATTGCGCGCCGATGCGCATGCCGTCGGGGATGACCGCGCCCTTGAGCACGACGACAATCCCGTCACGGATAGCGTGGCCGAGGCCGTCCGAGTCGGGCAGGTTTTCGCCGCCCTGAATGACAACGCCCTTGCCGATGCGCGCGTTCTTGTCGATAATCGCGCGCACGATGCGCGAGCCTTCGCCGATCCCGATCGGCACGGGGCCCTTCACCGCGCGCTCTTCTTCGTAGTAGTCCGCCCCCATGATGATGCTGCGCTCGATGACAACGCCCGATTGCACGATCGCGCGCACGCCGATCAGCGAATGCGTAATCGTCGCCTGATGAATCATGCAGCCTTCGCAGATGACGGAATCCCTGACCTGCCCGTTCGCAATTTGTGCGCCCGGCAGGTACCGCGCGCGCGAGTAGATCGGTTGGCCATTCTGATGGAACCGGAATGGCGGGTTCGGCCCGACCAACTCCAGGCAGGTATCGTAATACGACCGGACCGTTCCAATGTCTTCCCAAAATCCGGTGAACAGGTGCGAATGGACGTGGCGCGGCGCAAGCGATCGGGGAATGACGTCGCGCCCGAAATCAATCCAGCCCGGCTCGGTGCGGAGAATGTTCTCGAGCACATCAGCCTTGAAGAAGTACACGCCCATCGACGCCAAATACGCCCGGCCCTCGGCCTGGATGCCGCGCTCGGCAAACACCTCGCACGGCGTGACCAGCGCATCGAGCTGCTCGTCGGTTTGCGGCTTCTCGACGAACTCGACGATGCGCCCGTCCGACTCGACCTTCAGAACGCCGAACCCGCGCGCGGCCTCGCGCGTGACAGGCAACACGCCGACGGTGATGTCCGCGTCACTGTTGACGTGTGTCTCGAGCATCTCGCGGTAGTCCATGCGGTATAGCTGATCGCCGGAGAGAATCATGAAGTGCGACGCCTGGAGGTGATCGATCTCGCGCAGGTGCTTCCGCACCGCGTCGGCCGTGCCCTGGAACCAATCACCGCTCTCCGCGCGCTGCTCCGCGGCAAGAATCTCGACAAATGCGCCGGAGAAATTGTCGAACTTGTACGTATTGTTGATGTGACGGTGGAGCGACGCGCTGTTGAACTGCGTCAAGACGAAGATGCGCTTTACGCCGGAGTGAATGCAGTTGCTCAGCGGGATATCGACCAGCCGGTAGCGCCCGCCGAGCGGCACCGCGGGCTTCGCGCGCTCGGCCGTCAGCGGATACAGCCGTGTGCCACGCCCGCCGCCGAGAATCAGCGCGACGACTCTGTCCGTGATTTCAGCGATACTCGCCTTCTTCCGCTTGCCCTTCATGTTCGCACCCCGTTTGCACCTGTCCCCCGCCAAAGGGACAACTCGACCCGCGCGCCGCTCGCCGGGTTAGATCAGGCTGCGCCCGTAGATGATCGCGACGTTCGTCAGCCCCCACAGCAGCACCGTCGTCAGCAACGGGACGTCGCGGACGAGTGTGCGGCTCGGATCGCCCCCTCCACTCTTATGATGAACCAAATAGAGGTAACGGAACAAGCCGTACACGACGAACGGCAGCGATACGTAGAGTTTGTCGGTGTGCAGCCGCTCGACCACCTCCGGGCTGCACGTGTAGATCGTGTACGCGAGCAGCGTCGTCGCCGCGAGAATGACCATCAGCGCGTCGAGGTACGGCACGGAGTAGTGGCCGAGGACTTCGCGGTGCTTGATGGCCTCTTCCTCGAGCAGCCCGATTTCGCGGCGGCGCTTCCCGAGCGCGAGAAACAGCGCAAGGAACAAGGTGCAGACCACCAGCCAGTTCGAGAATTCGACGCTAATCACGAGCGCGCCCGCGATCCCGCGGATCACAAAACTGATCGCGATCGCCATGACGTCCACCAACATGATGTTCTTGAGCACGAACGAATAGGCGAGGTTGAGCACGAGGTAGCAGATGACGGCGCCGGCAAATTCGACCCGCAATGCGAACGCCACGATCAGCGCACATGCTCCCAGTACCAACAGCATTGCGACGGCCACCGGTACGCGCAGAGCGCCGCTCGCGATGGGCCGGTTCTTCTTCTCCGGGTGCGCACGATCTTTCTCGATGTCAATCAAATCGTTTAACAGGTAAATCGTGCTGGACGCCGCGCACATGACCAGAAACGCGACGACGCTGCGTGTGACCTGCACGGCGTCGCCCAACTGCAATGCAAACACGAGCGCGCCGAAAACTACCAGGTTTTTCGGCCATTGATAGACGCGTAACGCGGTGACGAGCGTGCCAATCATGCGGATGTTCTTACTGTAAGCACGCGGCATTCTGTAGGACACGCCCGAACAATTCAAGACCCCCGCGAACGCGTGGTAAAATGAGCGCAGACGATGAGCGACTCCGCGACAACCTTGTTCGAGAACCATCTCTCCGCCGAGAAGGGATTCTCGCTGCACACTGTGCGGGCGTACGTGAAGGACCTCGAGCAGTTCTGCGACTACGTGGTCGCGGGGCCCAACGCGTTCGACCGGCCAGTCGAGGAACGCCCGGAGGCGTCGCTCGATGCATTGCGGCGCGCACAAAAGACGGACGTGCGCGCCTTTCTCGCGCACGTGCAAACCGCCGGCGGCACCTCGCGCACGTCCGCGCGCAAGCTGGCTTCCATCCGCGCCGCGTACCGGTTCTTCATGCGCACCGGCGCGGTCGACGTGAACCCGGCCGAGGCCCTGCGATCGCCAAAGCTGTCGCGCGAACTTCCCGATGTGCTGAGCATTCCGGAAGTGACTGCCCTGCTGGAAGCGCCGGATACAAACGAGCCACTCGGCCTGCGCGATCGCGCGGTGATGGAAACGCTGTACTCGAGCGGAATCCGCGCGGCGGAATGCGCCGGGTTGCGCATGGGCCAGATGGACCTGTCGAGTGGCGTAATGACCGTCCTGGGCAAGCGCAACAAGGAACGCATTGCCTATCTCGGCAGTTGCGCGCGAAGCGCGATCGAGGCATATCTGCGCGTGCGCGCCGAGTTGGGTGATCCCAATCACGATCGCGTATTCGTCAACTTCCGCGGCGGACCACTGACGACACGAAGCATTCAACGGATCATCGAACACTATGTGCGCCAGGTATTGCCGAACCACCGCGACATTTCCCCGCACACGCTACGGCACACGTTCGCAACGCACATGCTCGACGCCGGCGCGGACCTGCGCGTGGTGCAGGAACTGCTCGGCCACGAAAGCCTGTCGAGCACGCAGATATACACCCACGTCAGCATCGAGCGGCTGAAAGAAGTCTACCGCCAGTCGCACCCGCACGCGTAGAATATCCCGCAACGATGAGCGCGACTACTCAACAAATGTTCCCCTGCCGCCAGTGCGGCGCGAAGCTCGAGTACCAACCCGGCACGAGCGCGCAGGTATGCCCATACTGCGGCGCGGAAAACGCCATCGCGCATTCCGCGGAGCCGATCGAAGAGCTGAACTATGTCGCCGCGCTCGACGCCGCGGCAAACAGCGCCGAGACCATCGACGTCATCACCGTGAAGTGCGACGCGTGCGGGGCCGAATCGACAAAGGCGCCGCACGTGACATCCGGCCAGTGCCCCTTCTGCGGCGCGAATATCGTCGCGACCGGCGCATCGACGAAAAAGTTCAAACCGAAGGCATTGCTGCCATTCGACATCGATCACAAGCGGGCCCGCGAACTATTCCAGCAATGGATTCGAGGCCTGTGGTTCGCGCCGAACGCGCTCAAGAAGCTCGCGCGCCAGGACAGTCCAGTCAATGGATTGTACTGTCCGTATTGGACGTACGACTGCAAGACAACGACCACCTACTCGGGCCAGCGCGGCGACGACTACTGGGTGACCGAATCGTACACGACGCGGGTGAACGGCAGAACGGAACGGCGGACGAGACAGGTGCGCCGCACGCGCTGGACGTCCGTGAGCGGCACCGTCTACAACCAGTTTGACGACGTGCTCGTCGTCGCCAGCGAATCGTTGCCGCGAAAGTATGCGCAGGCCCTCGAACCCTGGGACCTCGAAAAGCTGGTGCCGTACCAGGACGCTTACCTCGCGGGTTTTCGCGCGGAGAGTTACCAAGTCGATCTGCCGAACGGCTTCGAGCGCGCCAAAGAAATCATGGCGCCAACAATTCACCAAACGATTTGCTCCGACATCGGCGGCGACCACCAGCGCGTTACATCGCAGAACTCTCTGTACGCCGCCGTCACCTTCAAGCACATCCTGCTGCCTGTGTGGCTCAGCGCGTACCGCTATCGCAACACGATATACCGCTTCCTCGTCAATGCCCGCACCGGCGAAGTGCAAGGCGAGCGTCCCTGGAGTTGGGTCAAGATTACGTTGGCGGCGCTGGCGGGCGCTGCGCTGATTGCTGCGGTGGCGTACGGAATTGCGCAGTCGCAATAGGCGCGGAAAGTGCAACGAGACCAACGAGAAACATACGGACAATAAGAATCTAGAGCGGAAAAAAGGAGAACTCTATCCGCTACCCCATTGCTCCCATTCCTCTCATTGCTCCCATTCTTAAATCCTCTCCAGCAACCCCTTCAACGCATCCACCCAAACCGGGTGCGCATTCAAGCACGGAATAAACTGGAATGCCTCGCCACCGTTCGTCAAAAAATCGCTCTTTGCGCGCATGGCGATTTCCTCGAGGGTCTCCAGACAGTCCGCAGTGAACGCGGGACAGATCACCGCGAGCCGTTTCACGCCGTGCTTGGGTAACGTCGGGATCACGACATCGGTGTGGGGTTTGATCCAGGGATCGCGGCCAAGGCGTGATTGAAAGGATATCGAGTACTGCTCGGGCGCGAGCCCGAGTTTCGCTGCCAGCAACCGGCTCGTTTCATAACATTGTGCGCGATAGCAGTGCTGGTTCGCATCGATAATCGCATCGCAGCACGACGTACTCGCCAGGCAATGCGAGCCGGTCTTGTCGCTTTTCTTCACCTGCCGCTCGGGCAGGCCGTGATAACTCATCAACAATAGATCGGGCTTGAACGATTCCAAATACGGATTCACGACCGCAACCCACGCATCGATGAACGACGGCTCCGCGTAGCACGGCGGCAGCACGGAAATCGGCGGTACGTTCCACCGCTTGCCTGCAAGCGCGTAGACGAGTTCGAGCGCGGAACCGTTCGCCGCGGACGAGTACTGTGGAAACAGCGGCGCGACAATCAGCCGATCGATGCCCTTCGACATCAATTGCTCGAAGCCCGCCTCGATCGACGGAGTGCCGTAACGCATGCCAATCGCGAACTCCACGTTCGGCATCTTTTGTTTCAGCGCATCCATCAGTTCGTTTGAAATGACCAGTAAGGGCGAACCCTTGTCCGTCCACACCTGGCTGTACGCATGCGCGGAGGCCTTCGGGCGCGTCCGCAGAATGATTAGGTTCAGCAGTAACCACCGCACAACTGGATTGATATCCAGCACCCGCGGGTCGGATAGAAATTGCTTGAGATAGGTCCGTGTTTCCGGCGCCCGCGGCGCGTCGGTCGAGCCGGTATTGATCAGCAGGACGCCTGCGCGCTCATTTGGATACATTTCGTCGCATCCCTCTGAATCCGCTTCTAATGGGGATTCACGATTTCGCTTCGTGTTGATTCGTGCTCGTGCTCCTACTCGTCATCGTACTCGATCGTCGAATATCGAGCCGAACAAACCACGAGCACGACGACGAGCAGGAGCACGAGTGCGGGAATCAAACCATGCGAATGCTTGTACCGGCTACGCAAACGGGTCGCGGTGCTGAATGGTCTGTTCTCTGCCCGGGCCGACGGAGATCAGGCTCACCGGCACGCCGATGAGTTCTTCGACGCGGTTGAAGTAGGCGCGCGCGGCCTCGGGCAATTCGTCCCACGTGCGGCACGTCGAGATATCGCGCTGCCAACCCGGCATCTCTTCGTACACTGGGCGCACTTTCGCGAGCTTCGCGGTTTCCGCGGGGAAGATTTCAGTGCGTTTGCCGTCGATCTCGTACGCAACGCAAATCTGAATCGTGTCCAGCACGCCCAGCACATCGGGTTTCGTGAGGACGACGTTCGTAGCGCCGTTCAATTGCACCGCGCGGCGTAGCTGCACGGAATCGAGCCAACCGCAGCGCCGCGGGCGGCCCGTCGTCGCGCCGAACTCGTGCCCCGTCGCGCGCAGGAGATCGCCGGTGCCGTTGAGCAGTTCGGTCGGGAAGGGGCCTTCGCCCACGCGCGTCGAATACGCCTTCACGATGCCGATGACGCCGGTGATTGCACTCGGCCCGACGCCCGCGCCGGCGCACACGCCGCCGGCGAGCGTCGTCGAACTCGTGACAAACGGGAACGTGCCGTGATCGAGATCGAGCATCGATCCCTGCGCGCCCTCGAACATCACGCGCTTGCCCTGCCTCAACACGTCGTGGACCATCGTCACGGCGTCCGCGACGAACGGCCGCAGGCGGTCCGCAAACGGTGTCGCGTCGCGCAACACCGTGTCGTAGTCCAACTCGGCCTCGCCGAACGACTGCTTCAAGATCGTGTTCTTGTACGAGAGCGTGTCCTTGAGTTTTTGCGCGAACGATTCAGGGTCGACGAAGTCCGCGAAGCGAATACCGAACCGGTCCGCCTTGTCGGCGTAGGCGGGGCCAATGCCGCGTCCGGTCGTGCCGATTTTCTTGTTGCCGCGAAACTTTTCCTGCGCGCGATCGAGCACGCGGTGATACGGCATGATCACGTGCGCGCCGCTCGAAATAAACAAACGGCCCTTGTAGTCGCAGCCCGACGCGTCGAGGTTGTCGAGTTCCTTGCACAATACTTCGGGATCGAGCACCGTTCCGTTGCCGATGATGCACACGGTCTTGTCGTGGAGGATGCCGCTCGGGATGAGGTGCAACACGGTCTGCTTGCCGTTGACGACAACCGTGTGCCCGGCGTTGTTGCCGCCCTGATGGCGCACGACCATGTCGGCCTGGCTGGTCAGAAAGTCGACGACCTTGCCCTTGCCTTCGTCGCCCCACTGCATTCCGACAATAACGAATCCCGGCATTGCCGTACCTCTTACTTCTTACCGCCGAGATTGCCGAGATCGATCCCGGCCTTCTTCAACTCGGCTTCCTGGACCTGTTGCGCGCGCACGACATAGAACTGCTGCAACTCCGCAATCATGTTCGCGAGCAGTCCTTCTTCCTCGGGCGTCAGGTTGCCCTTCGTCTTCGTGCGCAGCATCATCAGCGTGTCGATGCAGTACTTCGCCTCGACGATGTCCACCATGACCTGCTTCGCGTCGCGCTGCGCAATGAGGCCCAACGCGTACGCGCACTGCGCCGCGAGGCTCTGCAAAAGCCCCGCGAAGGACGGCTCGCCCGCCGGCGCGCCATCGCTGCCGGCGTCGCCCGCATCGCCTTCCGGCGCTTCGGAACCGGCCTTCTTTTGCGCCTCTTCCTTCTCGCGCTGGACCTGGGCTTTCCAGTCCTCGTCGATGAATATCTTCGGTTCGTCCGCCATGGCGGCTACCTCCACGGGCACTAGGCCCGGCCGCTATTTCTTCTTGTGACGGTTCGCGCGACGACGCTTCTTCCGCTTGTGCTTGGCGATCTTCGCGCGCCGCACCTTTCTTCCGCCTGCCATGATGGCCTCCCTTGTTACCAACCGTTCATGCGTATCTGATTTTCGGAGGGCCGGTTAGTACAACCGCTCTCCGCCGCTATCCGTTCTGCATCCACCTGTCGTCGGGCATCGCGTGATCGAACAACTCCTCCGGACGGAAGTAAATCGCGATCTCCCGCTTCGCCGTATCGAGCGAGTCCGACGCATGGACGAGATTGTTCTGAACCGTCAGCCCATAGTCGCCGCGAATCGTGCCGAGATCGGCTTCCTGGCTGTTCGTCGCGCCGTTCAACTTGCGCACGGCCGCCACGGCGTTCTCCCCTTCCCACACCATCTGCACGGTGGGTCCGGACGTTATGAACTCCAGCAGCGAAGGATAAAACTTCTTGCCCTTGTGCTCCGCATAGTGCTGCTCGGCCAGCGCGTTCGACACGACCTGCATCTTCATGCCGACGAGCTTCAACCCCTTGCCCTCGTAGCGCCCGATAATCTCGCCACACAGCCGCCGCCCAAAAGCGTCCGGCTTGATCATTACAAAAGTGCGTTCTACCACGCTCGATTCCTTGCTCCGGTTGACCCGCAGGTACGCCGTGCCGAGGCAAGGCTCGCCCGTATCAACCCCTAACCCATTGGAAAAACCGCGCGCCAGCCGCGCAGGCCAGTAGCGTAACAAATGGCGGCTTTCGGCTGCAACAGGCCGCGTAACCTGTTGCTACCCCTGCCCGGCTGTGTTAGAATCCGCTGGGTTAGGGAGATACATCCGCTATGAAGCGTTTTGCCAGCTTTGCCAAGGTATCGGTCGCGTTCGTTCTCATCGCACCGCTCGTGCTGCCCGGGTGCGCCCGCGCCGCGAAGGACACCACCGGGTTCACGATGGAAGACTCGATCACCGTCGCAAAGCCGATGGACGAAGCGTGGCAAGCCACCAAGGCCGTCTTGCGCGAATTGGAGATGGACATCTACACGCGCGACAAGCGCGGCGAATTCGTTGCCTTCACCCCCATGAAGCGCCAGCTCTACGTCGGCACCCCCCACCGCACCAAGCTGACCATCACCCTGACCGAGGCAACGGCCAATTCGACCACCGTCAACATCCAAACCGTCGCCCAAGTATACGGGGTAACCCTCCTAACCTACCCCGACTGGCATGATCGCAAGGCCCCGCACAACAACGAGGCCGTGGCGATCATCGAGTCCCTCAAAGCCAAATCCTCGTAGGATTCGGCTAAATTCACTATTTTCATTTATCGCACTTCTAGAACCACGCTATTTTTGCCTCTTTTTGCGTAATTGCAACGCAATCCGTGGAATTGAAACTCGTAAATCTCGTAATTCCTATATTGCTTGCACTATGCGTAGTCAAGTGATATAATCCCCCTTGGAGAACGAGACTCCGGAAAGCGAGCGTGATATGTTGTCAATGGTCGAAGTCAAATGCCCCCATTGCGGAGTACGCGGCCAGATCATGTTGCCGCCGCTGGGGGCTATCATCGTCGGGCCATGCCCGAACTGCGACGAACTCGTCGTCGTGTTCTGCGGCCGGGTCCTGCCCCTGAATAAGGACACGATGGTCAACGGCACTCCGGAGCAGAAACACGAACACCTCAAGTCGGTCTTGGTGGATTTCATGGACGACCGCATCCGCAAGGTTGTCGACCAGTTGACCCCCGAGGTGACCGAAGGGCTCCATGACTATACGCCCGAAAACGACGATTACGTTCCGAGCTCGGACACCTTGACCGAACCGTCCGCGCCCGCCGCCATCATCGACGAGAGCAAAGCGATTACCGACAACGAAATCGACAAATTCATCCGTTTTGATCTGCCCCGAATCGATAACAAAGACTATTTCCGCGCAATCTTCGAATAATCGAACCTGATGCGAACAAGCCGAAGGCCCCGCGCTCCCATCGGAGCGCGGGGCCTTCGGTCTTTACAACTGTTGTCCAACTCGACCGACCCGTCTGGCACGCTGGACCGGACTGACCATCTAAAACTACCTCACCCCCAACTGCTCCCCGGCCTTACCCTGCGCAATGAGCGACACGTAGGTCTCGAGCTCTTTCTGCACCGCGGGATCGGTCAGATCGATCGTCTTCTGCTTCTCTGCGGAGAGGTATCCGGCCTGGCAGAGCTTCGTGATCTCGAGCCCGTACTCCCAGTCGAGCAATGCGTCCTTGCCTCGGCCAAACGCCTGCACCGCGTCGTCGATTTCGTCAACGTAGCCATAAAGGTCGGCTTCATTCGGCTGAACGGTAAGCAACCCGCGCGTGGCGGTCGCCTTCTCGAGCGCCAGTTCCGCGTTCGCCACCGCCTCGGCCGCCGCGTCGCCGATAAAAATCTCAAGCGGCGATTTCAGCGAATTCACCTCGAACGCATAGCCCGGCCCGAGGCCGTCCATCAGCAGGCGCAGGCCCTGCTTGTCGTACATCCACGAGTTGGTGAACTGTGCCTTGACCTTTTGCTTCGTTTCGGGGTTCTGGAACGTGACCATGCCCGTCGCAAAATCTTCGGCGGGGACCTTTGAATAGTCCACGCCCATGCGATCGAGCAGTTGCTTGCGGTATTTCGGTATACCCCACTTCAACAGTGCGACTTCTGCGTTCACCGCGACGGGCTTCAGGAAGTTTGGCGCCTTGCCGTGCGGCGTCAGCGCGAACCACGACACCGCGATGCTGTGGCATCCCATATCCGAGAGCACGCCACCGCCCTGCCGCGTCGGGTCCCAGAACCAGCCCTCGTGCGGGCCCGCGTGCTCCTCGGCGGACCGCGCCAACGCGACGGGCCCCATCTCCTTGGCAACCGGCGCAAGCTGCGCGAGCGCGTTCTTCACCGCCTTCATGTGAATCTGGTTCTCGAAGTACGCCGTCGGCATCTTGGCGTCCTTCATCAGACGCACGAGGTCCTTCGCCTCGGCCACGGTACGGCCAAGCGGCTTCTCGCACATCACGCCTTTCAACGCGGCCCCCGCCTTCACCGCATCCGCGATTTGCCCGACGATCTCGACCCGCGCAAAGTTCGGCGCAAGCACGGCGACCGCGTCGCTGTTCTTGCACAGTTCGGCGATGGTCGAATACACCTTGCAGTCGCCGAGACCGTGGCTCTTCGCGTAGGCCGCCAACTCGTCCGCGCCCTTCAGCGCGTACACCCCCGTCAGGTCCGCCCCGCGCACGTAGCGCAACGCCGACGCCTGAAACTTTGCGATGAACCCCGCGCCGATGAAGCCAATCCTCATTCGTTCCATGGTATGCCCCCAATCGTTAGTGCCGGAATCCGGCATGAAGTAGTGTGATCGGTTCGGTCCCGCGATTGGCGCGCCGCCCGCATGCGGCGCACACCCGGTCATCAGTATATAGCGCGGTCCGCAGCGAATTGAAATGGATTCCGTCCTCGTCGGACCGTTGGACTTGTCGCCCGCCGCCTCGTATGCTCTGCGAACGACGCGGCGGAGGGAGGTCCGCGACCGGCATGGCTAATGTCCTTTATTTCACACCGTTCGCCTTGTATCTCGGCGCGGTGGTATTCGTAACGCTGACGACGCGAAGCACGTCGGAAGATTCCGATTACTTCTTCGCGTCGAAGCAATTGGGCACCTTCCGCGCGCTGTTGTCCGTGGTGTCGTCCGAGACCTCGGTTGCGACGACGGTCGTATTTCCCGCGGCGGGATTGACCGGCGGCTATACGCTGGTGTGGCTCCTGCTCGGCTACATCGTCGGGCGCACGGTCGTCGCCATGTTCTACCTGCGCGCGCTGTACGTTTCGTCACGGCTGACCATCTACCAAACGATGAGCGGTCATCACCAAATTCTCGAGGGCGCGTACCTGCTCGCGAAGTACATCTCCGGCGGCGCGCGATTCTTCATTGGCGGCTACGCGCTGCACCAGTTGCTTGGTTGGCGCACGGAGTTTTGGGTGCTGGTGGTCGCCGTATGCGTTGCCGGATACAGCCTGACCGGCGGCCTCCGCGCCGTCGTCGTCATGGACCAGATTCAAAGTGGTCTGCCTGTTTTCACGGGAATCTTCCTTTGCTTCTATCTGTGGTGGCTTGTTCCCCATGACGCAATTCAGGCGCCCGCCCTCTTCGATTGGGACGTCGACAAGTCAACGTTTACGCCGGTGATGTTTCTCGGAGGCGTCGTACTGTCGATTGGTTCGCATGGCGCCGATCAGGACATGCTCCTGCGCATTCTTTCGACAAAGAGCTTCAACGACGCCCGCCGCTCGCTGGTACTCTCCGGTTTTGTCGCGGCAGGACTTATCAGTCTATTCCTTACCATCGGTTTCCTGCTGCAATTCGCCGGCGTGGGCGATCTCAACGCGAAGAGCCCCCTCGCGGATTACGTCGAGAAGAGCAACGTACCGCTGCTCAAAGGCGTGTTCCTCGTGCTGCTCGCCGCCGCTGCGATGTCGTCGCTCGACTCGACGATCCATTCGACCGGCGCCATCTGGAAATCGCTGATGAACTCGAAACTCGCGGGGCGCTACTGGTCCTCCCTCTCACTGTTCATCATGATCGCCTTCGCCATCACGTTCTCTGTAATTGACGCGCAGGAACGGCACAAGGATTTCCTCGCGCTGTGCATGGGGTCGATGAACTACGTCAACGCCGGCCTCATCGGCATCTTCACCGTGTTCACGTTCTTCCCGCGCCGCCTGTCGTTCCCCGGAGTGGTCGCGGCTCTGCTTGCCGGTTTCACCGTCACGGCGGTATGCGAATGGGCGTTCGCGGCCCCGCTGCCCTGGACGCGCACCGTGCTGCTTGCGTCCGCAGCCGCATTCCTCTCGTGCTACGGCATGGGGTGGGTAGCGCCACCAAAGCCACGCCAGGAGCCGACTCCACCCAACTGACGCGGTTTGACCCGCTCTTTCCCCGCTTGTTACAGTCGCCCCCAAGGGCAGCGGAAATAGGGGGCAATTATGCTGGGCGAATTCCGTTGGTTGGACTTTGTGGTGCTCGTCGTGTATTTCGCATCGCAAGTGGCGATGGGCCCGTACTTCGCGCGGCGCGCAAAAAGCACCGAGAGCTACTTTGTTGGAAACCGATCGTACCCCGGATGGCTGCTCGGCATCTCGATGTTCGGCACGTCGATCAGTTCGATCACGTTTGTCGGATATCCCGCCGACGGATTCAAGACCGCGTATCTCCGTTACCTAATCTGCATCACGCTGCCCATCGCAATTCTGGTCGCGTCCATTTGGATACTTCCGTTCTTTCGCAGGACGCATATGACCTCCGCCTTCGAATACCTCGAAGGGCGCTTCGGCACCGGCACCCGCATGTACGCCGCGCTCATGTTCCTTTTCAGCCAGTGCATTCGCGTGAGCCTGATACTTTTCCTCGTCTCCACGTTGGTGCACGCGTTGACCGGTTGGAACACGACTGCGTGCATTCTCGTCGGCGGTGCTGTAACCGCGTTCTACACCGTCCTCGGAGGCATCGAAGCCGTCATCTGGACCGACTTCATTCAATCCATCGTGCTGACCATCGGCGGCCTGCTCATATTAATCGCTGTCCTTTGGAACTTGCCCGGCGGCATTTCGACCGTGTTTAGCGTCGCCGCGGCGGATGGCAAGTTCATGCTCGGCGACCCCGACCCAATCACAAAGCAATTGACGCCGGCGCCCATCTTCCCGCGATCGCTCGGCGAAATATGGAACACAAAAACCGTGGCGATGGTAATCCTCTACGGTTTCTTCAACTGGATGACGGAATACAGCAGCAACCAAAACGTCGTTCAGAAGTATTGCGCCGCGAAGACCATTAAGGACGCCCGGCGCGCCATGTGGATCAACTGCCTGTGCAGCCTGCCGACGTGGACCTACTTCATGTTCCTCGGCACAAGCCTTTACGTGTTCTACAAGCTGAATCCCGATTCGCTTGTGTCGCAGATGCTCTCCGGCGAGCGAAAAGCGGAGGAAGTGCTGCCCTACTTCGTGAGCAAGAACATGTATCAAGGTGTTTCCGGTATTGTGATTGCCGGTGTGCTCGCCGCGGCCATGTCCTCGCTCTCCTCCAGCATCAACGCCATCTCCGCCGTGAGTGTCACCGACATCTACAAGCGCCACATGAAAAAGGACAAGACGGACCAGCACTACGTGTGGGTCGCAAAAATGATCTCCTTGGTGAGTTCGTTGATTATGATCGGCGGCGCGTACTGGCTCTCGACGGCCGACAGTATGACGTTGCAGGACACGGCAACGAAGCTCAACTCGATCAGCGCCGGCGGCCTGCTGGGCCTTTTCATGCTCGGGTTCCTGACAACGAAAGGCGACGGTCGTGCCGTATTCATCGGAATTCTATTTACTCTGATCTTCTCCACAGCGATTTCGTTGTACGAACTCAAAGTTTTCCTCAAGTTTGCGCCCGGTTTCCACGACATGATCAAAGCGAACTTCGACACGTATTACACAACGATCCTCGGTAACTTCGTCATGTTCCTGACCGGCTACTTCATCGGGTCACTCCTCCCCAAGCGCGAACGCAATCTGACAAATCTGACGGTGTGGACGCAGGACAAGTCGCAACCGGCCACCTAACACCATGCCCGCCGCAAACGAAATCGAGACCGCATACCGCGCTATCCACGATCGCATCAGTACGTTCATTGCGGCCCAAGACGGCTCGCCGTACCGCGAAGACAATTGGGACTACGAGCGCGGCACCGGTGGCGGCGTAACACGCGTGTGGGAAAATGCCGGTCTCATCGAAAAAGGCGGCGTGAACTTCTCCGCCATTCGCGGCGATTCGCTCCCACAGGCGGCGGCGACTGCCTTCAAGGTCCCCTTCGGAACGCCGTTCTTCGCGACAGGCGTCAGTCTCGTCATTCATCCGCGCAACCCGCACGTGCCCACCATTCACATGAACGTCCGATACTTCGAAGCGGACGAACACTGGTGGTTTGGCGGCGGCATCGATCTAACGCCGTACGTGCCGGTACACGAGGAAGCCGCCGCGTTTCACCGTGCGTTGAAGAAGTTATGCGATGATGCCGGGGAAGACTACGCGCACCACAAGAAAACCTGCGACGAGTATTTCTTCATCAAGCATCGCAACGAAATGCGCGGCGTGGGCGGCATCTTCTTCGATCACCTGCGCACGGTGAAAAACAAACATCTCGCGTTTACAGCGGCGCTCGGCAACGCGTTCAACGACATCTACGCACCGCTCGTCGCCGCAAACCGCGACAAACCGTTCACCGACGCGCAACGCGACTTCCAACTCTACCGCCGCTCGCGCTACGTCGAATTCAATCTCGTCTACGATCGCGGCACGCTCTTCGGCCTGCAATCGGGCGGCCGCATCGAGTCGATTCTGATGTCCCTCCCCGCCGTCGCGCACTGGCGCTACGACTGGGCGCCCGAACCCGGCACGCCCGAACACGAACTGACGACGGTATTCCTTCAGCCGCGCGATTGGATCGCGAACCGTTAAAGCAATCGCATTAATTGCGTAGGCTCACAATCGATCCCCTGGTCGTACTCGTCTCTACAAATGAGCGCGTGCTGCAATCTTCTTGTAATCGTAATCGATAGCTGGCGTTCGTCCTCAATACTGTCCATCCTGTCTATCCCGTCCACGAACCTGCATTCGTTCGGCTAAAGCTGTGCCAAATGATGACTCGTAATCGTCCTCGTCCTCGTAACCGTAATCGAGTATCCGGCTTCGATACCGAGCTATGCCCGCGCTCGTAGCTGCGTAAATTCCTGAATTGCGCCGGCGTATCCGCCTTCCGTCCACGCACGAGACCCACTCGATTCGCGCGCTCGGACCGAGGATTCCTCGGCGCGATTCGCGTAAGATGAGCGAATGCATACGGCGCCATCGCCAAAAACCGTTCTCATCACCGGTGCCACCGGCACTGTGGGTAGCGGGCTCGCCCGCCATTTCGCCGCGAAAGGCCACACGGTGGTCCTCGCCGCCCGCGACAAGCAACGCCTGCACGCCCTCGCCGAGCAAATCCGCGAAGCAAAAGCCTATCCCATCGATCTCGCGAACGCGCGCTCGATCGAAATGCTGGCGATGCACTTGCAGGCCGACGGCATCCGCCCTGACGTGCTGATCAACAACGCCGCGGACGTCACCTCCAAACCGCTGCTCGAAACTTCGCTCGAAGAAATCGACCACATCATCCGCGTCAACGTCACCGGCACACTGCAACTCTGCCAGGTACTCGGCCGCGAAATGGCCATGCGCGGTTCCGGCGCCATCGTGAACATCTCGTCGCTCGCCGGCTACAAACCCAACCCCAACCAAACCGCCTACAGCATCTCCAAAGGCGCGTTGAACGTCGCCTCCGAAGCGCTGCGCGCGGAACTGAAGCGCTACAACATCCATGTCGTCAACGTCGCCCTCATGGGCGTCGGCCACGGCCCCGCGCAGGTCCCCGTCGACCAAGTCGCCCACCGCATCGAACGCGCCCTCCACAACCGCGAACCCGAAATCTTCTTCTACCGCCGCTCGAAATGGCTCATGCGCCTCTACGCCGCGTTTCCATGGCTGGCGCGACGCACGTAAGCTGAGTTGCAGCGTCTACTATTCTCGGATGAAGCGGGGCTACCCTGGGTAACCGTGCGCCCCACCCCTCCCGTCTTCAACCCGCTAAGGGTTGCAGAGTCGTCACGCAAGCGTGTTCAATAGATGCGCAAGCTGTCGCACGAATAACCCCACGGGGCGCAATCCGTGAACTTCGCGATCGCACATGTGCTTCTGAACGCCGCGGCCTTCGCCGCCGCCGGCGATCCTGCATCGCTCGATCACTTCGAGTCGCATGTCCGCCCGCTCTTCATCGCGCACTGCATCCAATGCCACGGCCCTGAAAAACAGAAGAACGGCCTCCGCCTCGATTCGCGCATCGGCTGGATGACCGGCGGCGAACGCGGCCCTGCCGTCGTTCCCGGTGACGTCGAGAAGAGCAACCTCATTCAGGCCGTCCGTCACACCGATCCGCATCTGAAAATGCCGCCGGACGAAAAACTTTCCGATGCCGAAATCGCCGCGCTCGAACTCTGGGTCAAGAATGGCGCGCCCGATCCGCGCGAAACCGCCGATACGCCCGCGCCGCGCGAAAAAGCCGACCCCAAAACCTTCTGGTCGTTTCAGCCCATCCGCGATCTTGCGCCGCCAACCGTGAGCAAATCGGAATGGGTACAGAATCCCATCGACGCGTTTGTCCTTGCGCAGCTTGACGAAAGAGGCCTCTCGCCCGCACCGCGTGCGGACGCGCGCACGCTTGTCCGCCGTGCCTACGTCGATCTCATCGGCCTTCCGCCCACTCCCGAACAAGTCGACACATTCGTCAGCGACCCCTCGCCCCGAGCGTGGTCAAAACTCATTGATGAACTGCTCGCATCGCCACACTACGGCGAACGCTGGGGACGCCACTGGCTCGACGTCGCGCGCTACGCCGACAGCGGCGGCTTCGAAACCGATATCTACTACGCAAACTCATGGCGCTACCGCGACTACGTCGTGAAATCGTTCAACGACGACAAACCCTACGACGTCTTTGTGCAGGAGCAAATCGCGGGCGACGAACTCTGGCCGGGAGACATCGCGCAGGACGGACAATACAAAGTCGCCGAGGAAAAACTCCGCCGACAGGAAGCGCGCATCGGCACCGGTTTCTACACGCTGTCGCCACAAATTCACGAATCGAACATGGACGGCGGCAAAATCCGCTACGAAACCTTCACCGACTGGGTCGATACCACCGGCGCCGCCTTCATGGGCCTCACCATGAGTTGCGCGCGCTGCCACGACCACAAGTTCGACCCGCTCACGCAGCAGGACTACTACGGCCTGCAAGCGATCTTCGCCGGCAGCAAACTGGTCCGCGAATACGTCGTCCCGCCGATGAGCGTCGCGGATTACCACCAGTACTACCCGCGCATCATTGCCGTTGACGAAGCACGCCGCGCCGTGCGGCTCTTCGACGCCCGCGTCAAAGGGCGCGAACTTTCCGACACCGCGAAGGCCGAGCGCCAATCGCTATTGACTAAACTCGCGGAGAGCGTGCTCGCCTTGCAGGAGAAAACCGCGCAGGGCGAACCCTTCGACGGTCTCTACGACATTCCATCCGCATCGATTCTGGGTCACGAAGAACCGGAACTGGTTCCCGCCATACACGTCCTGAATCGCGGCGAACTCACCCAGCCGCGCGAACACGTTTCGCCGAATCTCCCCGCGGCCCTGCGCGACGCCAGCGGCTGGAGCGAACCGGTTCCCAACCTGCGCGGCGCGCGCGCGGCGCTTGCAAAATGGCTCACCAGCCCCACGCACCCGCTCACGTCGCGCGTCATGGTGAACCGCATATGGCAGGGCCACTTCGGACGCGGCATCGTTTCAAGCGTGAACGATTTCGGTTTGATGGGCCAGCGCCCGACACACCCCGAATTGCTCGATTGGCTAGCCACCGAATTCATGCGCGCGCGTTGGAGCATCAAACACATGCACCGCGTCATGATGCAATCGTCCACCTATCAAATGGACAGCGTGTGGCAGAATGAAACCAACCTCGCGATCGATCCGGCGAACAACTACGTCTGGAAAATGAATCGCCGCCGCCTCGAAGCAGAAGCGCTGTGGGACGCGATCCATTCCGTCGCCGGCACGATCAATCTAAAGATGGGCGGACGCCCCGTCGTCCCGCTGCTCGGACCCGACGAAGGCGCCCCCATGTTCTGGACCGTCTCCGCCGATCCCGCCGACCACACGCGCCGCGGCCTCTACATTCTTCAGCGCCGCAACTTCCGCTTCCCCATGTTCGACGTCTTCGATCTTCCCGTCAACGCTGTCAGCGCACCCGCGCGCGACACAACAACCGTCGCGCCGCAGGTCCTCTGGCTCATGAATAACGCAACTGCGGTGAAACAAGCCGAAGCCTTCGCCGCGCGCCTGATGACCGAACAGGGCCTAGGCGCCGACGCGTGCATCGCCGATCCCGGCCCGCTCGTCGAACGCGCTTGGCGCGTCGCCCTCGGCCGCTACCCCACGACCGACGAAACCTCCGAGGCCCTCGCGCTCATGAACACCATCGCACCCAACGCAACCAAAGACGGCCTCACCCAACTCTGCCGCGCAATCTTCAACCTCCAGGAATTCGCGTATGTGGACTAACACACGCCCACCTATACAATTTCGTGCTCTCGTTCGCGCTTGTGCTCGTGCTCGTGCTCGTAATCGTGCTCGTGCTCGTGCTCGTAATCGGGTTGTTCTCGTTACCAAATTTCTATTTGGTAACGCGCTCTTGAAAAGCTCTGCTTTGATCGGTCTTCACCCATGAACCCCCATCACTGCCATCGCCACCAAATCGCGATCGATCGCCGCGACTTTCTCCGCAAGTCCGCCTTCGGATTCGGCGCCGCCGCGCTCGGCTCGCTCCTCGCGCGCGACGCCACCGCGTCATCCGTCAATCCGCTCGCGCCCCGCGGCACCCACTTCCCCGCGCGCGCCGACCGCGTCATCTTCCTCTTCATGACCGGCGGCCCGAGCCACATGGATACCTTCGACCCGAAACCCGCGCTAACCAAATTCGACGGCCAAGCGCTCCCCGACAGTTTCAACGTCGACGGCCTCGACCTCCAATTCATGAAAGCCACCGACGGTAAACTCATGGCTTCGCCGTTCCCCTTCACCAAACACGGCCAGTCCGGTCTCGAAATCTCCAGCCTCTTCCCAAACCTCGCGCGGCACGCCGACGACCTCTGCGTCATCCGCTCGTGCTACCACGACTCGTTCATCCACGGCCCCGCGCTCGGCCTCATCAACTGCGGCTCCACGCTCCTCGGCCACCCGAGCTGCGGCGCGTGGGTCACCTACGGACTCGGCTGCGAATCCGACAGCCTGCCCGCGTACATCGTCATGAGCGACGGCGCCTACCGCGCCGGCCCCGCCGTCGCCTACGGCAGCGGCTTTCTCCCCGCGATTTACCAGGGCACCACCATGCGCGCCGAAGGCACGCCGATCTCCAACCTTACCCCGCCCATCCCCGCGGACAAGCAACGCGTCGTGCTCGACGCGCTCAATACATGGAACGGACGTTTCCAGGCCCAACGCCCCGACGATTCGCGTCTCGCCGCGCAACTCGCCAACTACGAACTCGCGTACCGCATGCAGACCGCCGCGCCCGATCTGATCGATCTGACCAACGAACCGGCGCACATCAAAGACATGTACGGCGCCGAAAAAGACGCCACAAAAAAATTCGGCCGCATGTGCCTCCTCGCCCGCCGCATGGCCGAACGCGGCGTCCGCTTCATCCAGCTCTACAACAACGACTGGGACGGCCACGACTCCTGCGCGAAGAACCACGAGCAAAACGCCGCCCGCATCGACCAGCCCATCGCCGCCCTCATCGCCGATCTAAAACAACGCGGCCTACTCGACACCACGCTCATCCTCTGGGCCGGCGAATTCGGACGCACCCCCGTCATGCAAGGCGACAAAGGCCGCGACCACAACCCCTACGGTTTTACGGTATGGCTGGCCGGCGGCGGCGTAAAAGGAGGCCAAGCCATAGGCGCCACCGACGACCTCGGCTTCCGCGCCGTAGAACGCAAAGTCCACGTCCACGACCTCCACGCCACCCTCCTCCACGCCCTCGGCTTCGACCACGAAAAACTAACCTACCACTTCGAAGGCAGAGCACGAAGCTTAACGGATGTGTTCGGGCATGTGGTGAGCGATGTGTTTGCATAAAATGTCAACGCGTGACCAGAACTCTTCGGTGTGCAAGTCAACGAATACTTTTGCAGCACGAGGAGACTCTGAATCGGACAAGTTAGTGACTGTTTGCTGTTCGGCCTCTCGCGTGTCTAGAATTGCATATGCTCGTAGCGATGGCTGAATAGATCAATGAGAATTCGATCCAACTTCCGAACATCATATGGCCAGACCTATGTTGGTGATTCCTTGAACTTGATGCAAGAACAATTCAAGGATGATTCCGTTGACTTGATCATGACCAGTCCTCCCTTTGGCTTGGTCCGAAAAAAGTCATATGGAAACGTGGAATCTGAAGAATATGTCGCGTGGTTCAAGCGATTCGGTAGCGAGTTCAATCGCATACTGAAAGCAAATGGTTCTCTCGTTATCGATATTGGGGGGGCATGGATTCCCGGGCAGCCAACTCGATCACTTTATCAGTATGAATTGCTTGTCATGCTCTGCAAAGACATCGGATTTCACTTGGCTCAAGAGTTTTTCTGGTGGAATCCGGCAAAACTCCCGACCCCAGCGGAGTGGGTGACGGTGCGCAGAGTCCGATGCAAAGATGCCATCAATTGCGTATGGTGGCTCTCCAAGACACCCTGGCCCAAGGCGAGCAACCGCCGCGTCTTGGCTGCGTACAGCGATTCAATGCACAATCTGCTCAAGAATGGATACAAAGCAAGACTTCGGCCTAGTGGGCACGATATCAGTGCCAAGTTTCAGATCAATAATGGAGGTGCGATTCCACCTAATCTTCTGGCCTTTCCAAACACCGAGAGCAATTCGTTTTACATGAAGTATTGTGCCCACAACGACCTTGCCCCGCATCCAGCGAGGTTTCCAAGTGCGCTGCCCGAATTCTTTATTCGAATGTTGACAAATAGAGGTGACTTGGTTTTTGATCCGTTTGCGGGCAGTTGTGTGACGGGTGAAGCTGCGGAAAAACTCGAGAGAAGGTGGGTATGCTGCGATCTTGTGGACGAGTATATTCGCGGTGCGCAGGGAAGATTTGAACGTTCACAGGTTGACGTAGGCTCGACCAGGGGAGCCAAAGCTGAAACGTACAGTGTACCCAACCCACTTGCTATGGCAAGCGACGAATCTGATCTGATTTCCGCTGATGGCGGAAAAAAACGCGCACTAACTACACCAAGAAAGCGATCGCCAGATAATGGCACCTTGTCTATTCTCGGTGAAAGCAAGTTGAAAAAGGGAAAGGTATCTGGGAGAGGACAGATGCGGCTACTCGAAGAACATGCCAAGTATTCAGCCAAGAGAAGAAAATAAGGCGTGCCAGCGCTGAGCGAAAGTCGACTCCGAGCGACCCTCCTGGCGGCACTTCCAGGCGCCACAATCCTGGAGGACTCGGGCCATACCAAGCCCATTGTACTGAATCTGCCCGAAATCGGGCCTTGTCGGATCTACCTCTGGACTACAACACCCGACGCATCTGCGCACGGTAGGCCGGCCGGAGAGCATAAAGCTCAGATCATTCTGCCCGGAACCGAACGGGGAAGCCGACAAATTCTTGATTTGTCAAGTGTTCCGACGGCCCTCCTGGGTTATAGTCCGCTATTTGGCGTGTTCACGGCTTGGGACGCGCGGCTTCATCCGGACAATGGTTATAGCAAGAATCTTCAATTCAAAGAAGAACTACTAGAAACGTGCCTACTATCTGGCTGGGCCGTTGGAGATATCCGACGAACTGAAAGAGGCGGCGAGAGCCGTGTCGCTATCCACCCATTGCATCTTCAGGAGTATTTGAAAGCTATGGCAGATGCAGACGCGAGCGGCCTTCAAGACGAAGAGCGGCGCCAATATCTGCAATCGCATGTTCCTAGGATAATTGAAAACTTGGAAGCTCCTGATGAGCCTCCATCACCATCAGAACCGAGACGGCGTGTCGCATCGTCGCGACTCAGCAGGTCCGCGCAATTTGCGAGGGCAGTGCTCGGACAGTATGATAATGCTTGTGCAGTGTGTGAGACTCAGCTGCGTATTGTTGAGGCTGCGCACATCATACCTGTGCATGACGAAAGGTGTAGAGATGAAAGCTGGAACGGAGTCTCTCTTTGTCGCAACCACCACCGTTTATTTGATCTCAGAATTCTTCGCGTCAATACCTCTGGCACGGTGTGTGTTCAAGAGGATGATGTAAACTTTCTTCGGCAACTGGGAATTCTAGGTGGATTTGATCGAATTGTCGAACCATATATCGGGTCCTGCATAAAGCTACCGCGCTTCTACCATGACGATGCTCGCTTGCGGCGACAGTTTCAGAATGCACTCAAGGTAGTACACTCACTTTGACAATCTACGAACAGCGAACAATCGGGTTTCTGGATTGTCCCCGTTTTCAAAGCTGTGTTTTGCATTACCCTATGCCCACGCGCTCACGGCACCGCATCGCCGATAACGAAAGCGTCTACTTCCTCACCTCGACCGTCGTCGAAAGACTTCCGGTATCCACGAGCTTCCAATACTTCGAATTCGTCACCAACTCTCGCCTACTGCCGCCAACACAATGGCCTCCGCCACTACGCCTCGGTAATCCTCGACAACCGCATCTACCCCATCGGCGGCGCGGACGATATCAGCGGTGTCGTCCAGGAATCCAAACTCCATACCGCAACGGACGTCCTCGAACTGGCGACATCACCAAGAACCGGCACATCTGCGCCAATCTGCGTCATCTGCGGACACCGCTTTCCGCGTGGTCCGTGATATGCACGGTCAAGGCGTCAACGAAAACGTGTTATCGCTGTCGTCGGTCGTGTTCGAGCCCTTCAGGCACTTGACGCGGATGGTGTAATCGATCCCCGGGATAAATTTGTCGGGATTGATGTTCCAATTAAAGGAACCATCGTTATCGGTCTGTTTTACAATCTTCTTGATCGGTTGCCCGCCCTGCAGCAGTTGAATCCGCACTCTGGAACAGCATCCCGCGCCGCCGCTCCACCTGATTTCTTTTGTACTTCCTATTTGCCACAGTTCGCCGCCATCCGGCTTTTTGACGGTTAAGATGCACGGTCCTTTAACGGCTGTCGTTGTGCGCGCCGTTTCATCGCCGGGGCTGGATTCCGCGGTGTCGGATGTAATCGACACCGTGCCTTCAATTGCGTCAACGGCATCTTCCTTCACCGTTACTCTCGCCTGAAATTGCGCCGACCCCTCGTTCGCCATCTGCGATTTCGTGAAAGATAATACGCCGGCGCCGAAAACGGGTGGTGTCGAAATGGTCCAACCCGCCGGGCTGGTTAGCGATGTGAACGATGTATTCGGCGGCGTGAGCATCACGCCTTCGACATTAAACGCGGTCCGCGGACCATCATTCGAGATCGAAATGTCGTAGGTCAGCAAGTCCCCGGGTTCAACGGAATTCGGCGAAGCATCCATGGAAACGACAAGATCGGTCGCCGAATCTATTTTGGTTTGCTCCGTATCCGAATCGTTTCCGGGATTGGTATCGGTCGTGGCGCTCCCGCAACTCGCGGACGCCTGGATAGTGCCCGCAGCCATGTCGCTCACGCTCACGCGAATTACAAATTCCGCAGCCTCCTGATCGACGAGCGAAGTTTTTGTGCAAACGACCGTGCCGGTGCCGCCAACGGATGGCGTGGTAAAGCTCCAGCCAGCGGGTGCTGTCGCGCTGGTAAAGGTGGTTCCGCTTGGGATTGGCATGGTCATGACGACAAGATCCGCCGCCACCGGACCGTTGTTCTTGAGCGAAATGATGTACGTCAGTATTTCGCTCGGGTTCACCGGATTTGGTGAGTCGGCAAGCTTTATCCCGAGGTCCGCAGATCCGCCCTTGTCGTCCTGAGCACTTGCGGACATGACAGAAGAATTAATGCACGCGAGAACCAACGCGACAACGACGCAAATCGGATGGAAGGACGCGACGAAGGAATGCCCAACTTTCACCCTAAGACCCTCCCACAGCCGGACAGCATAAACGGGATTGCGCGCATCCCATTACTATACGCAGAATCGAACCTCATCCAATCCTCTTGTCCCAAGTCCAACGCGGAAACGCGTATGAAACCCACTGCAGACTCCACACTCCGCGCGATCCGCGAAATCCGTGGTCAGTCGTATTGATTGACGCACTCAGCCCAATTCTGCGCAATTCCATCATAACCCCTTGAATCGATCTCTGCGCTTGGCGCCCCTCGTTTCCCAAATCGCACTTCATCCGCCCGCACGTCAACCAAACACGGGTCGTTTCGCAAGGGCGCCACGCAGAGCCGAACTGCGACCTGGCTTTCCGGAGGACCCGCCGTCCGTAACTTCAGCCAAGAAAGAGGACTCGTCCTCCGTAGCTTCAGCCAAGAAAGAGGACTCGTCCTCCGAAGCTTCAGCGAAGGAGGATGCAACACGCTGGGCATAGAGATAGAGGCGCCCGAACGGACGCGTACGATGCTTGGTCGACGGAACCGCGCCAAGGGCCCCGGCGCGTCAGCCCGCGGTGGCCCGGCGACCCGGGGCGCACGAATTTGATCGCGGCCCCCGCGTCATTCCGCGTGGAAGAAGCGCGTGGTGAATTTGCGGTACTGGTTTTTGACGAGGTGGAAAAGGAAAGGGCGCGGGTCGTGTGCCTTGACCTCGAGGAGAATGAAGGTGACGTCGTCGTGGGTAAGCGCATCAACGCCGGCGAACGCGCGAAGTGTGGAAAGCACCTGCTCGGCGGCGGCGCGCGGCGGCATATCGGTTGTTGCGTTGAGCGCCGCGATCAACCGCGCTTCGCCGAAGAAGTCGTGCTTGTCCGGCGCGGGAGTTTCGGTGACGCCGTCGGAGTAGCAGAACAGGCGCGCGCCTTCGCCGAGCGGAATTGCGCTGAAGCCATACTTCGTGTCCGCGCCAACTCCGAACGGCAAGTTCGAATACCTCGCCGCCGGGACCGGATCGACCGTGAGCGGTTTCCATTGCGGATCGGAACGTCGATAGACCAGCGCGGGCGGATGGCCCGCGTTGCAGTAGCGCAGTTCCGTGCGCAGCGCGTGGTAGTTGATGCAGACCGCCGTGGTCAGCGCGTGAAATCCGAACTCGTCCACTTTGCGGTTCATCGCGGCAAACACCCGCGACGGATCCCGGCGCTCCATGTTGCCGCGCATCACGTCGTGCAGCCACCCGCTGATCTGCGCCACTTCCTCGCCGTGCCCCGCGACGTCGGCAAGGCACAGCCGGCCAATAAGCCCGGAGGAACACGCGGTCGCGTAGTACACGTCGCCGCCCTTGTCGCCGCCGCACGCGTTCGAGTAGATGACGCCCGACAGGCCCGGAATCACGAGATCGGCGAAGACGTTGCCGTTGCCGCCCCAGACTTCCGTGCAGATGAGTTCATGAAGGGACATGCGGAGATTCTACGCGGGAATGCGCGGAATGAAAAGTGTGAGAGCGATGAGAGGAATGGCAGTGACGGGACGTATCTCCGATGTCGTGAGTTCGAAATCCGCACCATTTCTCGTGCTCGTGCTCGTGCTCGTGCTCGTAATCGTACTCGTAATCGAGCATTCAAACTCCCGCACAACTTCTATGAGCGTTCGGCTCTTCGAGCGAATCTGGGACTCATGACACTAAGAACTTCTAACAATAATGACGTCGTTGCGTTTACCGCAGCCCAGGGTTGGCCCGCCGAAGTCGCTTCGACGCAGGCGGGGCTACCCTGGGTACCAACCACCCGCATTAGGGAATGTACCCTGAAGGGGTTTCGCCATTAATGTTAGAGGCTCTAAGTCTTCACCGAATCCCAAATGTCGCTCAACCCACGTTCGCGCGCGAGCTTCTCGATCAAGGCAACGTCCAATTCGGGCGACACTGCTTCAACAATCGCGCGGATATCGCGCAGGTGTTTCTCCGATTGACCTTCGCGGTAAAACTCCAGCTTGCGCACGATCACGTATTCGGGCGGCGCGATGGACACCGTTGCTTCGCCGAAATCGGCGCGTCGACAGTGATCTAATCCCCATTCGGCCAAGGCATCCTTACCGGCCAGGTAAACGTCGGCTTTCAATCCCGACGTATGGTGGATGATGTTGAAATGACCCCGTTGTGGGCGGACATTCTCGACTCGAATGATTTCTTCCGGAGGCAGGTAGAAGTCGGCTAATGGAAACGCATCGGCGAGCGCTGGCACGGCTGAATCCGGAACGTCCGCGACGATGTCGACGTCGTTTGTCAGCCGCGGTTCGCCATAAAAGGTTGCAGCTACGCTGCCCGTGATCATGTAGCGAACGCCAATCGCGTCGAAGCGCGACGTAAAGATAAGAAACGGATTAGTCGCGTGCATAGAGAAACGCGTCGCGAACGGCTTTTTGGACCTGCTCTTCGGACCACTCGGGGTGTTGCGAGCGGAACCACGCGGCTTTTAGGTCGCGCGCGGCCCAATACAAATTCGAAGTGGCGCGCAGTTTTTGTTCAGGCGTCATCGCACGCAGGATTCGGATGTATTCGTCGTGCGCTTCCATGTGACGTACCGAACTCCACCTTACGCGTTCGGAGAACTGCGCATCGAAAGGGATGCCCATGCTCCTTGTCACCTACACTACACCTCCGCGTCGGCCAATTCTTCCTCGAAGTTGCACGTGGGCAGCGGGCACTTGCGCGTGGTCGGTTTGGACTTGCTCTTCGTCACAACGGTCCAGGGGTTGCCGCACTTGCCGCAGGGGACGGTCTTGTCGATCTGGCCGTACAGCGAGAAGTCGCAGTCCGGGTACTTGTCGCATCCGTAGAACCTGCGGCCGCGGGCAAGCTTGCTGACCAGGTCGCCGGTCTTGCACTTCGGACATTTGATCCCGAGTTCCATCGGCTTCGTGAACTTGCACTTCGGGTATTTCTCGCAACCGTAGAATTCTTCGCCGCGGCGGCTCTTGCGAACGAGGAGAAACGCACCGCAGTTCGAGCACACCTGATTGGTCTTCTTCGGCGGTTCCTTCGGGGGCGAATCGACTTTGTTGCCCGCGCGATCGACTTTGTGCGTGTTCTTGCACTCCGGATACTTCGAGCACGCGAGGAACTTCCCGAACCGGCCAAGGCGCAGCACCATCGGCGCGCCGCACTTGTCGCAAATCTCGTCCGTGGGTTCCGCGCTGGCTTTCTTCTTCACGCTTATGCGGCCGTCGCACCCGGGATGCTTCGTGCAGCTCAGGTAGAGGCCGAAGAACCCTTCGCGCAGTTCCATTTTGCTGCCGCACTTCGGGCACTTCGGCTCTTCGCCGATAAGCTCGGTAATCATCTTCTTCTGCGCGAGCGTAAGGTCCTTTTCGAATTCCTTGTAGAATACCCGCAACAGTTCGTGCCACTCGCGCGTGCCTTCTTCGACGTGATCGAGATCGGCTTCGAGCTGCGCGGTGAACCCGAGATCGAGAATGTCGGGGAAATTCGCGACAAGGAGCGTGTTCACCTGCTCGCCGAGTTCCGTCGGCTTGAGCCGCCCCTTTTCACGCTCGACGTACCCGCGCTCCGTGATCGTGTTGATCGTCGGCGCGTAGGTGCTCGGGCGGCCGATGCCGTTTTCTTCGAGCGCGCGGATGAGGCTCGCCTCCGAATACCGCGGCGGCGGTTTCGTGAAATGCTGCTCGGGTTTCAGTTCGCGCTGATCCAGCTTCTCGCCCGCGTTCACCTGCGGCAACAGACCCGCGGCGTCGTCGTCGCCGTTCTTGTCTTCGATCGTCTCTTCGTACAGGACCGTGAAGCCCTGGAACTTCATGACGGAACCCGACGCGCGGAACTCGCAGTCCGCCGCGCTGATGTCGATAATTGTCTGATCGAGGACGGCCGGCGCCATTTGCGACGCCGTGAAGCGCTTCCAGATGAGCGTGTACAGTTTGAGCTGGTCGTCGTCGAGATACGGCGCGACCCGCTCGGGAGTGCGCGCGGGCACCGTCGGGCGGATTGCTTCGTGCGCGTCCTGAGCGCCCTTCTTGCTCGCATAGAAGTTGGGCTTCTCCGGCAGCATCTCGGGCACGTGGTTCTCGCGGATGTACTGCCGAACCGCATCGAGGGCCTCGTTCGCGATGCGGGTCGAGTCCGTACGCATGTACGTGATGAGGCCGTCCGTGCCCTCCGCGCCGAGCGCGATCCCTTCGTACAACTGCTGCGCGAGGATCATCGTCTTGCGCGGGGAAAACCCCAGCTTGCGCGACGCCTCCTGCTGCAACGAGCTGGTTATGAATGGCGGATATGGCCGGCGGCGGACTTCCTTCGTCTCGATGTTCGTGACGCTGTAGGTCGCGCCCTCGAGCCGGGCGAGGATCGCCTGCATCGCTGCTTCGTTGCCGATGACCGGCTTCTCACCCGCCACGCGGGACAGGCGCGCCGTGAAGGTCTCGTTGCGGACGGTCTCGAGCAGCGCCTCGAGCGTCCAGTATTCCTCCGGAACGAACGCGCGGATTTCCGCCTCGCGCTCACAGACCATCCGGACGGCGACGGACTGGACGCGCCCCGCGCTAAGCCCCTTCTTGACCGCCCACTGGAGGAGTGGGCTAATCTTGTAACCCACCAAACGGTCCAGGATGCGCCGGGCCTGTTGGGCGTTGACCAGGTTTTGGTCGATATCCCGCGGGTGCTTGGTCGCCTCGCGGACGCTGCGCTTCGTGATTTCATTGAATACGATGCGCTGGACCGGCTTCTTGGACTTCTCCAGCAGGGCGGCGACATGCCAGCCAATGGCTTCCCCCTCGCGGTCCGGGTCGGACGCCAGCAGGATGGCGTCCACCTTGTTCGCGGCGTCCTGCAGGGCCTTGACCGCCTTGGCCGAGTCCTTCGGGGTCACGTATTTCGGCTGGAAATCGTTCTCGATATCGACACCCAAATCGCTCTTGGGCAAGTCGCGGACGTGGCCGTAGCTCGCGCGGACGACGTAGCTCGGCCCCAAAAACTTGTTGATCGTCTTCGCCTTCGCAGGCGACTCCACGACGACCAGATACTTGCTCATTTGCGATATTCTCCTCAGAAGGGCTTTTGGCCCGGCAGCGGGGGCAGACTATACCGGACGGGCGGGAGCGGGGCAAGCCCGGGTAAAACACGCGGGACGCCGCGTTCCGTATTGGAACGGGCGCCCCAAAATTTCCCCACCGGCGGCTTTAGTGGAAAACGCCGCCTTCGCCGTCCATAATTCCGTACATGGTCTGCTGAGACTCGAAGTCACGGCTGCCCAGCACAACCCAAGAAAGCAGGTAGTCCAACTCGTCCATCCCGACTTCTCCGTCGAAATGGTTAAGTCGGTCAAAAATCAGTTCCCGCTCATAGGCGTCAAGTAATCCGTAGAACTCAAGCCGCGCCAATGCGTTACGCGCCTCCGGCGTCAGCTTGTATTCCTCGAACAGCGACAGTGAACGGGCAACCCAAGGGCGGTTCTCCTCACGGACGGATGGTTGAGTAAATCGGGGCGCGATGAGCTTCATCGCGGCGTCAATATCGCGCTTATTGTAGCCCTGGCCAGCCAGCCAGGAGCGCAAACCGGTCTCCGTGGGAATTCCGTCGGGATATTCTTCTATGCGTCTCAGGATGACGTCGACAAGTTTGGTAAGCGACGCTTTCATGCATTGCTCCAGAAAGCTGCGGCCAGAGGGAGTACGCGCGTACCCACCGGCGGTATTGTAGGTCGAGGGACGGCGGGTGTCAACCGGCGCGGCCAATCGGGCCAGCCGTGGAAGCTGCCGAATGCGGGCAGGATTCCGCCGGTTCAGCGAAACGGCACGCGTGCGGGAGGATTGGCCGGCGGCGTCAACTTCGCGGTAACGGGGGCGTTAATCGCTTGTACCATAAATGCGTTGGGGCGGGGCCGTGCGGCGCTGTCCCAAAACTTTCACGACGTTTCGGCGTGGCATAATTGTTGACCGCCTTCGGCCCGGTTGGGTATACTCCGCATCACGCGGTGGCGTTACGTACGGCCGAGGGGTACTCGCAGCACATCGGGCGCCGTGTTCAGGAGAAGTGACCGTGAGACATGTGAAGGCGATTTCGCGCACGCCGCAGATGGCGCAGCAAACCACCAGCGATCTGACGTTCCTCTTGGCAATTTTGGAGTTGGTTGGCAGCTTGTTCGGCACCTTCTTGACGTCGTTCCTGGGCGTATTCAGCGGCGTGCTGGACGCACTGGGCACGTACAACGACCTCAAGAACCCGAGCACGACCTAGGCGCGGTTCCGAAGTTTGGTTTGGCCGGCAACGCAGGAGATTCGGTAGATGAAGCACATTCGCCATATTACGGTGGCCAGAACGGTCAAGGCCGACGCGTTGTCGGATTTGTATAACGCGGTCTGGCAGGCGTGGCTGGACTTCGTGTACACGAAGAAGAACCAGATCGTGGTGACGAGCTAGGGTCCGCACAGGTTTTCCGCGCCGGGGCGCCGCGCATCAAGAACGGTTCCCGGCGCTTCTTTTTTGCCTGTTGGTGGCGGGCAAACCGGGGGTGGGGCGGATACGTTGCGCAGACCGGGGCCGGCGCGAGCAACTCTTCGCCAACGTTGCTCCGGTCCACTGGCGTCACGCGATGGTGCAATTGCCTTGCCGGAGCGATGAAAGTACCATTAAGTGTTTCGTGGTTGCGCGCGCCGCTCCGCCGCAGCCCTACACGAGGGCCGATTTCTACACATCACCCATGATTACCGGCATTTACACAGTAATACGGTCCGCCGAGCCGGACGACGCAGTGGCAATGTGGCGACTGTACGATCCGAAGCGTCCGCGTTCGTTTCTGCTCGGCCCCACGCGCGAAGTCATGATTCCGACGCAGGACGAGATGCGCGAAATGTTGGGGCGGCGCGATGTCGTCCAGGGATCGTTCTTCACGATCGAGGACCGCGCGGGCGAAATCCGCGGATGCTGCGTGCTGCGCGGCGCGAAGATGGAATCGGAATTCGCGGAGATGGTGGTCGCGCTGGACGACGACGCGACATACGACACGCCGCTCGCGGACGAGGTGATCGCGTTTCTCGAGAAGACAGGGTTCGTGGACAAGAAGCTCAACAAGCTGGTAGCGCATTGCCTGTCGAACGAAACACAGTACCGGGCCTATCTTGCCCGGCACGGTTTCGTAAGCGATGGCGTGCAACGGCAGATGGTCTACACGCGCGGACAGTACTACGATCTGGAATCGTTGTCGCTGTTCAGCCGCGCGCAATCCGGGGACGCTCATGGAACTACAGTTACGGCGTCCTGAACGCGCGGACTTGGATGTGCTCGTGGATTGGATGGGCGATGCCGAGTTTCGCCGGTTTCTATTCGGCGACTCGGAGGAAAAGGCGTTGCCTATCGGCCAGCAGATGTTGGGCGTACTGGGAAGCGCGATGGCGTTGCCGACCGGAACGCTCGGACATTTGCTCATCGAGGACCCCGCCACGGGCCCAGTGGGGATCGTGCTCGTGCAGGAATTGATGTGGCGCAACCGGACCTGCTTCGTCGCCGTGTATCTGGCCGCATCGCGCCGGACAAACGACGGCGTGGAAGCCGCGGTCCGCGGCGTCATCGCCTATTGTTTCGACGAAATGAATTTGCACCGCGCGGGTTTGAAGGTGGAATCGGACCAGACCGATTTCATCTCTGCGTGCGAGCGAATCGGGTTTAAGCGCGAGTTCACGATGCCAAATCACGCGCAGCGCGACGGCAAAGGTGTCGACGTGATCGGGTTCGGCATGTTGCGCAGCGAATACGACGCGGCGAAGGGGGCGGTAGCGTAGCATGGCGCTGAAGACGAGCGTGTTCATCCGGCGCGCCGAGCGCGAAGACCTCGAGACGATTGTCTCGTGGATGGATGATCCCGCGTTCCAACGGTTCCTCTACGGCGACCCCGCGCGATCGACCAAACAAATCCGCGAACAGATCGTGGGCATGCTGGGCCGGGCCAGCGCGCGGACGTTGCCGATGGGCGTCTACTTCATGGCGGACTCGCCGAAGTACGGGCCGGTGGGGCTGTTCAGCGTCGTGGGCACGAGCTGGCGCAACCGCTCCTGCAACATCGATTCGTATATTTGCGAGCAGCGGCGCAACGGCATGTTCGGCACGGTCGCGTTTTATCGCGTGCTCGAATACTGCTTCCAAGTGCTCAATATGAACCGCATCAACATCTATATCTACGGGTTCAACACGCGGTCGTGGCGCTTGTTCGAGTTGACCGGCGCGAAGCAGGAACTCGTGTTGCGCGAGCACGTCGCGCGCGAAGGGCAACTCCACGAGATGTACGGATACGGCCTGCTCCGCTCGGAGTTCGACACGCTGCGCGAGTGGTTCCTGAAGCGGTTTGCGGGAATCGATCTAGAGACCATGATCAACGACATCAAGCAGCAATCCGTCGCGGTCAAGGAACCCGGCTGATGGCGGAGATCGTATTCTGGTCGGTGCTGGTCGTGCACGTTGCGTATTCCCTCGCCGTAAACCGCTGGGACCACGGCGACAATCCAAAGAGTAAAACGCGCCTCATCCACGTAACGCTACAGGGGCCGTTGTTGTGGAGCGCCGCGTTTATCGGCTGGGACATGGGCGTGTTCTCGCGCGACCTCGTGTCGCCGGTGTACATCGGGCTGGGGCTGGCCGCGGGGCATCTAGTCTTTGGACTGTCCATTCTGGCAACGCACCTCTCTTGGCGCGACGCGTGGGCGCACTTCTTCGATTTCGGTCCCATTTGGAATTTCTCGATGGACAGCCCATCGGTGTTGACACGGTTCATCGGCGTGGCGTTTGCCGAGGAATTGATCTGGCGCGTCGTCGCGCAGACGTTCGCGATCGATATGCTGGCGCGCGTGCTGCCGCAACCCCAGGCGGTTGCGATCGGCATTGCGGTCGTGGCGTTGGCGTTTGTGGTCATTCATAAGCATTTCTTCGAGAACACGTGGTACGTGTCGCTCGAATTCGTTGCGTTCTCGGTAGTGATCGGCGCCATTTACTTTTGGACGCAAAGCTTCATCACGGTCATCGTGATCCACGCATTGCGCGACATCGAGATCGCGTATCTCGAGTACCTCGAAAAGGTAGACGAACTCGGCGACGAAGCCCAGGCGGCGCAGGCCATCGATCAGGCCTACCGCGCGCAGCGATTGGAGAAGACATGAGCAGCGCGGCCGTCGAGTTGTGCGACGCGGACAAGATTTTTCACACGCACCACTTCTTTACCAAACACGAAGAAACGGGCAAGCGCCGCGTGTACTACAAGAAGACGGTGCACGCCGTGAACCGCGTGTCGTTCGAGATTCGCCCCGGCGAGATTCTTGGATTGCTCGGGCGCAACGGCGCGGGCAAGACCACGATGGTGAAGATGATCTCCGGTTTGGTGAAGCCGTCGTCGGGACGCGTCGTGGTCGACGGGTTGGACGTCGAGAAGAAGCGCCTGAAAGTATTGCGGAAGATCGGCGTCGTGCTCGAGGGCACGCGCACGGTGATCTGGCCGCTGACCCCGCTCGAAAACCTGTCGTATTTCGGGAACCTGCGCGACGTGCGCGGCAAGGTGCTGAAGGAACGCAGCAAGGAACTGCTCGACTTCATTGGGTTGAAAGACAAAATGAACGTCGAGGTGCGGCGGCTGTCGCGCGGGCAAAAGCAGCGCCTGGCGATTTGCATCGCGCTGATCACGGACCCGCCGGTCCTCTTGCTCGACGAACCGACGACCGGGCTGGACGTGCAAAGCAGCCGCGCGATCAAGGACAAGGTCATCGAGATGACGCGCCAACTCGGCAAATGCGTGCTCGTCACGACGCACGACATGGGCACGGCGCAGGAACTGTGCGACCGCATCGCGATCGTTCACGAAGGCAAACTCGCCGCGTGCAAGCGCACCGAGGACCTGCTCGAAGTGTTCTCCGACCAGACGTATCACCTGCGGCTGGACCGCCTGCCGGACCTGGCGCCGTTGGGCGGTATTCCCGGCGTACTGGGCGCGAGCGCGTTGGATGACGACGAGGGAACCGGGATCAAGGTCCAGCTTGTGGCGGATGAGGCAGTCCGTTCGACGGCGCTGTATACGTTGGTCGCCTCGCTCGAGCGCGCGGGCGTGGTCCTGCGTTCCATTCACCACGCGCAGCAGAATCTCGAAGACGTGTTTCTTCGCATTACAAACACCGAAACCAAACCGGCCAAGAGTTCATAACATATGGGTTTCTTTCTCGTACTGAAGGCCGAAGTGGTCCGGACGATGATCATCTCGCGGCGCTATTGGTTCGCGACGATGACGGCGTTAATCGTCGCGTGCATCATGTTCACGGGCTTCTTCTACGGGTTTCTCGCGAACGTCGGGCTCGGCGCGGGGATGGCCGGCGTCGCCATCGATAAGGCGCTTGGCCTGATCATCGGCATTTTCGCGTTCAGCATGGTGGGCATGTTCAGCACGGGCCTGGCGGGAATGGCGCGGAGCGGAGAGCTCGAGCAGGTCTACATGAGCCCGCACGGTCTAATCACGAATTTTATGGCGCGATCGACGGTGTCCACGGTGCTGAGCATCGTCACATGGACGCTGATTCTGTCGTTTATGTCCGCGTCGTTCACGCGCGCCACCAAGGATGCGCCGCCGCCAACAAGCGACACCGTGCAAGCGGCAACAATCGACGGCGGCGCAGTCGCGGCGCAAACCGGAGAAGTTGCGGATCGGTCTATGAAAGGCGACGGCACCCTGCACGCGGACCCGCTGCCCGTATCCGTATTGTTCTTTCTAACCTATTTCAGCATGACCGGGTTCGGCTTCATGATTGGCGGGTTGGTGCTGGTGTTCAAGCAAGTCGGACAGATCGCCGTGCTGTTGCGGTTCGCGATGATCGCCATCGCATGGACGGCGAGCGACGCCTTGTATGACCAGCACACGATCGTGCAGTGGATCGCGCATATCATTCCCGTTACGGACGCCGCGATTTGCCTGAAGCTGGTATTGCTGCGCGGCATCGGCAACGACGTGTTTACGCACACGTCGTTCTATTGCCTGATCGCCAATGTAGCCATCTGGACGCCTATCGGCCTCGCGTGTTTCAAGGCGATGGAAAACTGGGCGCGCAGCAAGGGCACACTCGGGGCCTTCTGATGGAACGCGGCGGATTACATCGCTTTATCGAAGGAGACCGGCGGTTCGCGATCGATCCCGAAACGTGCTTCTGTTTCGAGTGCGACGAAGTCTCGTGGGACGTGCTTGAGTACTACCCGCACGCATCCGCGACGCGCATCTTCCACCTCCTCGGAGAGCGGTACGACGCGAAGGAACTGGAAGAGGTCATCGGCGAACTCGAGTGGTTGCGCTCGACGCGCGCCATCCTTCCCGCGCCGAAGAAGGAAGACCTTCAGAAAGAGATTCAGTTCGAGAAGGGCCTGAAACGCGTGGCGATCTGTTTGCCGCGCGAAGTCGCCGAATCGACCACGAAGAAGAAGGGCTGGTTCGGTCAGGGCGCAACAGTCATGTCGAGTTCGGCGCGCGACATCGGGCACGACGCAATCGCGCTGTTGCTCGGCCGCGCGGGCGAGCAGAAGGAACTGCAGATCGAGTTCGTCGAAGACGGGCACGTCCACAATCCCGAACTGGTCGCCGATCTGTGCGCACACGCGATGAAGTGCGGAAAGCTGGCGGGCAAGAAGCTGACCGCGTCGGTGCTGGTGCAGAACATCGAGGTGGCGAAGCCGTCCGCGCCGCTCGAGGGACATGCGTTTTCCGCCGCGCTCGAGTTCGGGGAATCGGCGGACATACTCGCTCAACTGCGGCCTTTCGCGAAGGACGCATCGGAATCGATCGGGCGGCTGGCGAAGATCGTGCAGCCGGACGCGCCCGGCGTTACGGGGCGCATCATCGTTACCCCGAAACATCCGGGTTTTGCGGGCGTTGTAGAAGAATTGGAGAAAGCGGGCTTCGTAACCATCGAACTCGATCTCGATGGCGCGTACGTCGCCAATCCGCTGCTTGACCCGCAGGAAATGCTCGCCGCGCTGCGCGAGACGGCCGTGTACTACGCCAAGCGCCTGCTCGAACATAAGCATTACCGCGTCGATCCGATCGCGCCGCTGTTCTACCGCATCTACGACGGATCGCCGATGCGCCGCACCGATCCCGCGGGCACGAACGAACTCGCCGTGGATGCGAACGGCGGGGTGTATCCCTCGCGCCGGTTGATGGGCGTCGAGGCATACAAACTCGGCACCGTCATGGGCGGCGAGATCGACGAACGCATCCGCGCGCGGTTCGACGAAGTGGGCGCGGCGACGACGGGTGTGTGCCGGCGGTGCTGGGCGCGCAACCTCTGCGGCGGCGGGAGCACGGCGGTGCACCACGCGCTCTCCGGATCGCACCGCACGCCGAACGCGGCGTGGTGCGACGCGCAGCGCGCGTGGATGTCGTCCGCGGTCAGCGCGTTCAACCTGTTGTCGTCACAGGGCGTGAACTTCACGCGCGTGTACCGCACGCTCACGCGCACCCAGCGGCCTTCGCTGTTCACGGTGGTGCGCGCGATGTTCCGCATGACCGTCGGCATGCGCCCCATCGAAGAGGCCGACGCCGAGATGCTCGCGAAGTGGGAGAACTGGAACCCCGCGTCGTACTTCATGTTCACCGAAGGCGGCATCATGCTGACGACGAAGTACGACCGCGAGATGGACGCGCTGCACCCGAGCGGCGTTGAACAGGAGATGATCCTGATCAAGAAAGACGGCGCCGCGCTGGGACTGATCAAGCTGCGGCCTGACCGCACGCCCGGCGCCGCGCAGGGCTGGATTTACCTGCACAACGAAGCCGACTACGCCGCGGACGACGTGCGCAAGGGTTTCCGCGCGCTCCTGAAAGAAGCCGGCGGCCAACAGCAAATCCGCCGCGTCACCATTCCCGCCGCGGCCTACGAAACCGGCCTGCAAAAATTCCTCGAAGCCACCGGCTTCGCCAAAGAAGGCACCCTCCGCGAAGCACTCTTCGTCCACGACGCCTACCACGACGTGCATCTTTATGGGCTTTCCACGGATAAACTCTAGCAGGTAGACTAAATACAGTTTCGATACGGGAGGTGTTCCGTGCCGCAACTTGTTCGTGTACTGCTCGTACTTCTTGCCCTTATCTGGGTCGGTGTGTCGCGTGCCAATGATCAAGACAAGGAACGACGATTTAGTCTCGCGTATTCAAAGGGCCCTGTCCAGCATCCCAGCAAATACCCGTCGGTTTCGGTTGTAGACTCCGTTTTCAACCGCAAGACAGACGTCGTCCTTGAAGACTACTTGGTATCGCTCGACGAGGTTTACTACTGCGAAGATCGCTGTATTGTACTTGCTTCGTTAAGCTCGTCAGGTAACCGAAGCCTGTACATAATCGATCTTCCAACAGCGAAAGTAGTGTACACAACATGGTGTTTCTTTCCCGTGCCGTCGCCGGACCGGAAATGGATCGCGTTTGAGAAGTTTTATCCAAGAGGCACTCCGCTCGAGATCATGTGGCCAGCGCTCCTTGTGGTGGCTGCGAACGACACCGATCCCAGTCCGGTGCAAGTTTTTCCTGATGAGGAATCAAAACCAGATGAAGTATCCCGCGTGCATTACTCGATTCTTCCAGATGTTGTTTGGAGCGAAGAGAGCGACCAATTCGTGTTTCTTGGCAAGCATGGTGAGAGCGGATGGGATATGCCGCAAGACGTGTACTTTGTATTGGTGAAGTTCAAAAAAGGGGTTGTCCAACCCGCGAAGCGATCTCGAATAGATGTGCAAAGTTTCGTTCGTGCTGACCAAAATCCTGAGCGGGTTGGTTTTATGGCTGAGAAGCTTGTAATAGAAGACGGAAGAGTCAAAGGTAAACTGTATCCACAGAGCTACCGAATTCGGGACACTTTTGCTTTCGACCTGAAATCGATTGAGGAGGAACGTCCGCTCGGAATTAAGGATATCGTCGAGCCCGCCTCAATCGCACCGACTAACTAAATAGCCCCCGAATCCCCGGGCCAACAATTTATTCCTTCCAAATCCCGAGAATTGTGCTAGAATGCGCTCGGGCGTCTTGAGGCGTGCGAGTTGCGGCTGTGACGGGAAGGTGGGGATTGTGAACGATCCATCCAAGCCAGAGACGAGTGGTTCTGCGCAATCGGCGCAGACGCCGCTTACGCCTACGCCGCCGGTGACCCAGCCGGACAAGGAAACCCTCAAAAAGCTGACGGCGGGGTTCAAGCCGGGTGACGTGATTGTCAACCGGTACGAAGTGCAGAAGATGTTGGGGCGCGGCGGGATGGGGATGGTGTACCTCGTGCACGACCGCGAGATGAACCAGTCGATGGCGTTGAAGACGCTCCTGCCGCAGTACCTTTCGAGCAGCCACGCGGTGAAGCGGTTTGTGCGCGAGGTGAACGCGGTACGGTCACTTGACCATCCGTGCATCGTGAAAATCTACGACGCGCAGCAGATCGGGTCGATCCTCTATTACACAATGGAGTACGTGGACGGCACGAGCCTGTTCAAGTACATGAAGAAGAAGGGCAGATTGGGGTTGGGGTCGGTCGTGCGCGTGTTGAGCCTGTTGTGCCACGCGCTCGAGCACGCCCACCAGTACGCCATTCACCGCGACCTGTCCCCGGACAACGTGATGGTTCTGTCGAACGGCAATATAAAGCTGCTGGATTTCGGGCTGGCGAAGCTGACGAACGTCGAGTCGCAGTTCACGATGATCGGCGTGAGCCTCGGCAAGCAGCAGTACATGGCGCCCGAGCAACGGATGAGCGCGGCGGAAGTGGACAAGCGCGCGGACATCTACTCGCTCGGCGTCATGTTCTACGAGCTAATTTCCGGGCAGTTGCCCAAGGGTGATACCAAGATCACCGATCTTGTGCCGGACTTGCCGCGCGACGCGGATGCCTTTGTGAAGAAGGCGATGGCGAAGGACCCGAACGACCGGTTTCAGGACGCCAGAGAGTTCCGGCTGGCGCTCGCCGCTCTGTACAAACAGTCCACCGGCGTTGCCATCCCCGGTACAGAAGCGGAGCTGGTCCAGCAGCAGACGCCGGTGCCCGTCTCCTCGGGTGGTGACGTGACCCCGCTGCCCGTAGAAGTCCCGCGGCACGCGCCCCAAGGTGTTCTTGCGCGTATACTCGCGATTGTCTCGGACATCCTCTCCAAGTTCCGGCGATAACCGGGACTGCCTCCCGAATACCGCGCGCGCCGCACAACGGTGCGGCATGCTCCCGGCGCGTGATATCATGGCCTGTTGATAGTAGGTGTCCGGTGCAAGCGAACGAACTTTCAGAAGTGATCGAAATGACCCGCGAACTGGTGGCGCGCGCCGCACACCCGAAGCGCGGGACGCTTGCCCTGTCGCCCGAGTTGGCCGCGATTCTTACGGCGGAAGCGGAGATTGCGCCGCTGCCGCAAAGTGCCGCGCCCGACCCGTTTGACGCCGCCTCCCCCGCACCAGCCGCAGTAGCTCCCTCGAACCTTGCGGATATTACATCGCTCGACGAACTCCGCGCGGTCGTCGCGGGCTGCCGCAAGTGCACGCTGTGCGAAACGCGGAGGCAGACCGTATTCAGCGATGGCAATGCAACGGCGCGGTTGGTGTTCGTCGGCGAGGCGCCGGGCGCGGACGAGGACTGGCAGGGCGTTCCGTTCGTGGGGAAGGCGGGCCAGTTGCTGACCGACATCATCGTCAAAGGAATGAAGATGCGGCGCGAGGACGTTTACATCTGCAATGTGTTGAAGTGCCGCCCGCCGAACAACCGCGACCCGCTGCCGTCGGAAAAGGAACAGTGCGAACCGTACCTGGTCCGCCAACTGGAACTGCTCAAACCTACCGTGATTTGCGCGCTCGGAAAGCACGCCGCGAACACCCTGCTGCGCAAAGACGAGGCAACGGGCCGACTGCGCGGAAAATGGCACCAGTATCACGGCATTCCGCTGCGCGTGACGTACCACCCCGCGTACTTGCTGCGGAACCCGGCGGACAAGAAACTGGTTTGGGAAGACATTCAACACGTGCTGCGCGCGCTCAGGGGTGAAGAAGACCCCTTCGCGGACGCCGACGTGTCCGATCGCGGCGCGCCGCTGTTCCCGGAGTAGACATGGGCGCCGACGCCGAGCCCGCCATCACAAAGGTGCACTGGACGAACTCGCTCATCGCGCGCGTGGTCGCGTTGTGCGTCGTCCTGGTGCTGTGCCTGCTCGGATCGGTGTACGTGTTGACGGTCCACTTTCTCAAGGAAGTGCGCGCCGAATACGAGAACCGCGCGTTCGAGATGGCGCAAGACGCGCACATCTGGTTCGAGGAACATCGAGAAGATGCCGGCGGCGTGGACTCCGCGACGCGCGACCTCCAGCAGAAGTATCCCGGCGTGCAACTGCAAATGGCGCCGGCGCAGGGCGTCGAGCCGACGAGCATCACGGAACAGCAGACGAACACGACCGCGCAGATTACCGACAACGGCATCGTAATTACCGCGACGCACATCATCTACCGGGACGGTCACCCCCCCATGGAATTGACCGCGGAATTCATGCTGGACCCGCGCACGGCCATCTGGCGCGCGTTCACGAACCGTTACATCGCGCTGCTCACCACGTCGTTCTTAATTGCGCTCGGGCTCATGGTGTACTTCATCGTGAAATCGTTGCGCCCCATGCGCGATCTGGCGAAGAGTTGTGCGCGCATCGGCGCGGGCGAACTCGCGCCGGTCGAGATCAAACGGAGCTATGGCGAAGTGCTGGCGCTCGAAAGGACGTTTAACCGGATGGTGGACGCGCTCCGCGACAAGGAACAAATCGAGGCGAACCTGCGGCAGGCGCAGCGCCTGTCCGCGCTCGGTTCCCTTGCCGCGGGTATTGCGCACGACGTGCGCAATCCGCTCAACGCGATCAAACTCCTCTCCAGCCACGCGCTCGACAATTTGAACGGCAACGACAACGGCGCCGCCCAGCAGTTGCAGACGATTCGCAAGGAAGTCGATCGGCTGGAAGACATCGTTTCCGGATTTCTCGCGCTCGCGAAGGAACGCGAACTTCAACCGGAACCTGTGAAGGTCGATGCGCTTGTCGAGGATTGCGTTCATCTCGTGAAGGCGGAGGCGGAATCGCACGGCGTCGGCCTCTCGAGCGATCTGGGCGCGGCGGGCCTTCAACTGGACATCGACCCGAAGCAGGTCAAGCGCGCCGTGCTGAACGTGATGATCAATGCGATCGAGGCCTGCCACGGCGGCGGGCGTGTGCGCGTGCTTACGCGCACGACGGAAGACGCGTATCAAATTGAAGTGCGAGACAACGGCCCTGGGCTGACCAGGGACGTGGCCGAGCGCGCGTTCGACCCCTATTTTACGACCAAGCCATCGGGCACTGGCATCGGCTTGTCGATCACGCGCGGCATCTTCGAGGAGCACGGCGGATCGGTGTCGTTGACGTGCGCGTTCGGCGAAGGTTGCCAGGTGTTGATGAGCTTGCCGTTACGAAAGACCGCGACCGTATGAAAGCCAGCATTCTCATTGCGGAAGACGACGACACGCAGCGCCTCATCCTGCATGACATCCTGAATGCGTCGCGGTTCGACGTGAAGGCCACGGCGTCCGCCAAGGAGGCGCTCGCGGCCCTGCGGGAAGAATCGTATAACGTGCTGCTGACCGACATGCGCATGCCGGAAGTGGACGGACTCGAGTTGTTGCGCCAGGCGAAGCGGTTGCGGCCCGAATTGGAAGTCGTGGTGATGACCGCCTACGCGACCGTCCAGACGGCTGTCAACGCCATGAAAGAAGGCGCAACGGACTATCTCGCGAAGCCCTTCGACAAAGACGAGTTGCTCGTCACGATCGATCGCGCGATCGAGCGTGGCCAACTCAAGCGCGAAAACACCCAGCTCCGTGAACTCGTCACCGCGTCGGTCTCACTCGGCAACATTATCGGCGAGAGCGCGTCGATGCAAAAGGTATTCAATATCGTGCAGCGCGCGGTGAACGTAAACAGCACAGTCCTGATCCTCGGCGAATCCGGGACGGGCAAGGAGCTTGTCGCGCGGCACATTCATTTCTCGGGCCCGCGCGCGAAAAAACCGTTTGCCGTTGTGAATTGCGCGGCGATCCCCGACACGCTCGTCGAGAGCGAATTGTTCGGCCACGAGAAGGGCGCGTTCACCGGCGCGGAAACCAGCCGCGCGGGAAAGTTCGAGTCGGCCAACGGCGGCACCCTGTTCCTGGATGAAGTGGGCGACATGCGCATCGAGAGCCAGGCGAAGTTATTGCGCGTGCTGCAGGACGGTGTCGTCGAACGCGTCGGTTCGAGCACGCAACGCAAAGTGGACGTGCGTGTGATCGCGGCGACGAACCGTGACCTGCGCAGGCACGTCGACGAAGGAAACTTCCGCGAAGACCTGTATTTCAGACTCGATGTGTTGCCCGTAAGTCTGCCTCCCTTGCGCGAGCGGCTTAACGATCTGCCGCTTCTAATCAATCACTTTCGTGAAAAACTCGCCGCGCGCGTGGGCAAGACCTGCCCAACTGTGGCGCCGGACGCGCTCGAGGCCATGCGCCGCTACCGGTGGCCGGGGAATGTGCGCGAACTCGAAAACACGCTCGAACAGTTGTATATCCTCACGGACGGCGACACGATTCGCGAGGGCGATCTGCCGGAAAAGTTGCGCACACGGGTTGTCGAGCAGGGCGTATTCGCGCTGCCCCCGGGCGGGTTGGTCTTGGAGGAACTGGAACAGGACCTGATTCGGCAGGCGCTCGCGCGGAGCGGTGGCTCGATCAAGGAGGCGTCCGAATTGCTCGGGCTCACCTATAAGACGCTGCAATACCGTTTGAAGAAACACGAGATCGATCGCAAAGGCGAAGTGGATGACGCGCCGGAAAGCTAAACGCTTTCCGGCTTAAAGGAAAATCAGTGCAGGTAGCAGTTATTGGCGCGGGCCCGGCGGGGATTACCGCGGCATACGAACTCGCGAAGAAAGGCGTCGAGGTCCACGTCTACGAAGCGAGCGATACCGTCGGCGGTCTCGCGCGATCGTTTCGGTTGTGGGACCAGACCGTGGACCTTGGGCCGCACCGCTTTTTCAGCAGCCACCGCCGCATCAACGAACTGTGGCTCGAAGTGGTCGGACGCGACTACCGAATGGTGAACCGGCTGACACGCATCTATTATCGCGGCAGGTTTTTCTACTACCCGCTCAAGCCCTTCGACGTGTTGTCACGCGTCGGGCCTATCGAGGCGGCGCGCTGCGGGTTCAGCTACATCGCGAACAGGTTATCGCCAATCGAGCAGAACGGCACGTTCGAGAATTGGGTAGTAAACCGCTTTGGCCGCCGCCTGTTCGAGATTTTCTTTAAGACGTACAGCGAAAAACTCTGGGGAATTTCTTGCCAGGAGATCGATGCCGATTTTGCCGCACAGCGCATCAAGAAACTGAGCCTGTTCGAGGCGGTTAAAAACGCGTTCTTCGCGGGTAGAGGCAACCAGCACAAAACGCTGGTGGACCAGTTCGCCTATCCCGTCGAAGGCACCGGCATGGTGTATCGGCGCATGGCGGACTTCGTGCGCGGTCACGGCGGACAAGTGTTCCTCAACTCGCCGGTGCAGCGCGTGCTCACCAAAGACGGACGTGCATGTGCGCTCGAGTTTCCGGACGGCGGCGTCCGCAGCTACGATCAGATCGTTTCCTCCATGCCGATTTCATTGCTCGTTACCCGCCTGCCGGATGTCCCCGATGCGGTACGCGGCGCGGCGTCGTCGCTGAAATTCCGCAATACTATTCTCGTGTATCTAAATGTCGATGCGGTCGACCTCTTTCCGGACCAGTGGTTGTACATTCACTCCGACGACATGTTGACGGGGCGCATCACAAACTTTCGCAACTGGCTGCCAAGTCTTTACGGCGAATCGCGCACAACGATTCTCGTGATGGAGCTTTGGGCGAACGACGACGATGCGCTGTGGAGCGAGTCGGACGAACAGTTGATCGCGCGTGGGAAGGACGAAATCCGCCGCACGGGACTAATTCGCGACGCGGCGATCCTCGATGGCCACGTCCACCGCATCAAACGCTGCTACCCGGTATACGAACGTGGATATAAAGAAAAGTTGAAGCCCGTCGAAGAGTATCTATCCTCGATCAAAGGGCTCCAGGCGATCGGCCGCTACGGAGCGTTCAAATACAATAACCAGGACCACAGCATCTACATGGGAATCCTTGCCGCCGAGAATATCGTCGCCGGTACGCACCACAACCTGTGGGAAATCAACACCGATTACGAAAGCTATCAGGAAGAGGCCCAAATCACCGAAGCGGGACTATCGGCGGTTGCGCACGAGGCGTAGCGATGCTAACGGCTGGAATCCTTCTTTCTCTTTGGCTTCAATTCTTGCTGATCCGAAACACGACGCGCCCGCAATCGCACTACCTTATGTCCGGACGCCTTCTGAATCCGGCGCAGATCTTCGCAGATTGCTCTTAAGTCGCCACCAAACTTCAACGTATGTTCCATGCGGTGCTTTCGCACTTCTTCAACGATTGGGTCCTTCATGGTTCCAACTCCAGTAACTCGTTTGGAGAACAGACTTCTGGGCAGACATAACCTGCTGAATTGACGAGCTTGCGGATTTTGAGCCGCGTAAACGGATTATTAAGGTGTGTGAAGTTCCATGTCAACAGAATCTGAACACCACTGACCGCGCAGACCGCGATGTGCAATGCGTCTTCGGGAAACCGCGCCGGCATCGCGCTTCCATCCATGAGGACTTGTGCGAGAGAGCGGGCCGTATCATCAACTTCGAGCATTGGAAACGGTGCGATCGCGGTCAGTCGTTGTTGCGCCAGTTCTGGGTCTCCCTTGGAAGACTCGTCGTAGACCAGGGCAGAGATGTAGGTTGTGTAGTCTGCCAGCAATCTCGGCCAAAGTTCTTGGGTTGCCCTTTGGTAAGCCGCTATCACAAGGTCTCGACTTGGCCGCGCCACGAAGTAGCTGACGACCGATGTCTCGATATACACTGAAACGGCCATGTCGCGATGATATCAGATTCTCCGGCATGATGATTGGCGTGGTTGCATTCGGAGGCATGTATTGAACAGTCCGCGCGTCTTGGTAGTTGGCAGCGCGAACATCGATCTGGTGACGCGCGTGCCGCGCATTCCGCGGCCGGGCGAATCCATCATTGGCCATTCGTTCGCCACGTTCACGGGAGGCAAGGGTGCGAACCAGGCTGTCGCCGCCGCGCGCCTTGGCGCGGAGACGTATTTCGCCGGATGTGTCGGTAAGGATGCGTTCGGCGAGATGCAGCGGCAGAGCTTGTCGAGGGAAGGCATCAGCCTTCGCTACCTCACGCAACATGCGACCGAACCGACCGGCACCGCGGTCATCTTCGTGGCGGACAACGGCGAGAATGCGATCGTCGTCACGCCCGCAGCCAACAACGGCGTTTCGCCCGGCGACGTCAACCGGTTCGAGAGCGACCTGCGCGAGTTCGACGCCGTGTTGCTGCAACTCGAGATTCCGCTCGATACCGTCGAGGCGGTCCTTGTTGCCGCGCGCGAGGCGGGCGTGTTGACCGTGCTCGACGCGGGGCCTGCGCAGCAGGTGCCGGCAAAGCTCATCGAGCTTGCGCGCATCGTCTCGCCGAACGAAACCGAAGCGGAGGCAATGACGGGCATCGCCGTCACGTCCGTCGAGACCGCGCGGCAGGCCGCGGCGAACCTGATCGAACAGGGCGCGCGCGAAGTCGTCGTGAAAATGGGCGGCGGCGGCGCGTTGTACATGAGCGTGGACGAGTGGTTCCATGTGCCCGCCTTTAATGTGAAGCCCGTCGACACTGTCGCAGCGGGCGACGCGTTCACCGCGGCGCTCGCGTTACAGTGGGGCGCGAGATCGGCGTCCGAAGCGGTGCGCTACGCAAACGCCGCGGGCGCGTTGGCGACGCTCACCGCCGGGGCCCAACCGGCCATGCCCACGCGGGACTCGGTCGAGAAATTTCTAAAGAGTAAGGAAGTTTAGCGCCAGCGAGGTCCAGCAGGTCAGACTTGTCCGATAGGTCAAACGGAAAGAGATTATTGTGACTACATTGAAATACGCTGCATCCGTCATGTGCGCGAACCTCGCGCGGCTCGAAGACGACTTGCGCGAACTCGAACAGGCGGGATGCGACGAGCTGCACTTCGACATCATGGACGGCCAGTTCGTGCCGAATTTCACGCTTGGCTTCGATTTCATCAAGGCGGCGCGGCGTGTGTGCGGATTGCCGTGCCATGCCCACCTGATGATCGCGAAACCGGAGGACTACATCGATCGGTTCGTCGAGGCCGGGTGCAACACCGTGACGGTCCACGTCGAGACCTGCATCCATGCGCACCGCACGCTCGCGCAAATTCGCGGCGCAGGGGCATCGCCCGGCATAGCGCTGAACCCTGCGACGCCACTGACAAAACTGGATTTCCTGTTCGACCACATCGACCGCGTTCTCGTGATGACCGTCGATCCCGGTTACGCGGGACAGAAGATCATTCCGAATTCATTCGAGCGTGTGCGCATCCTGCGTGAAAACATCAACTACCGCGAACGGGCCGTCGCGATCGAAGTGGACGGCAACATTAACGTCCGCAACGCCGCTCAACTCGCCAACGCCGGTGCAAACGTCTTCGTGCTCGGCACCTCGAGCATCTTTAAGGGCAACGGACGCCTGGGCGAGGCGCTGCACTCGTTCAAGCAAAAAGTGGCCGCTGAGCGAACAACCGCCTAAGGTCCCGGCTACCGCGCACCGTGCGCCGTAAGAATCGTCTTCGCGGTCGCCAACAGAATGTGCGCGTCGGTAATCGCCGATACGGAATTGATGTAGATCAAATCGTACCGAAGCTTATGCGCGTAGTCGCTGTCATACCTTCCATGAATTTGCGCAAGGCCGGTGAGGCCCGGCTTCACCAGGAACCGCCGCTCGTACAGCGGGTTCTCCGCGATGAAACGGTCGATAAACTCCGGGCGTTCCGGCCGAGGCCCCACAAGGCTCATGTCGCCAATCAAGACGTTCCACAGTTGCGGCCATTCGTCGATGCGGTACTTGCGCAGGAACGTACCGACGCGCGTCACGCGCGGGTCGCCTTCGCGCGAGAGCACCGGGCCCGTTTGCGATTCGGCGTCGGCGATCATCGTGCGGAACTTGTAGAGGCGAAACAGGCGGCGGCCAAGGCCCGCACGGTCCTGCGCGAAGAGCACCGGCCCGCGCGATTCCGCGCGTATGAGCAGCGCTACGAGCGCGGCGATCGGCGCGCCGGCGACGAGCAGCGACATGGACACAACGACATCGGCGATTCGCTTCACAGGACCGTACACGCTGGTAAGGATCGTTGGGCGCAGCGGCACGAGGGGCAGTCCCGCGATGCTGCACACGCGCGCGCTTGCCATGATGGACATATCAATCCCGGGGAACAGGAACACGTCGGCGTTGGTGCGATCGCATTGCGCCAGCAGCGCGTTGAGTTCGGCCTGCGGCAGATTTACGTCGGCGAGAATGATTTGATCGATGGGCCTTTCCGCAATCGCGCCCGCGAGCCGCTCGGCATACGACAGGACAGTACCGCCGTTGGCTGTCGCCACTTCGAGCATCTTCGGCGCGTGGGCGCGAATCTCGTCGGCGATCTCCGCGTGCGACTCCTCCGGCCCGAGCACAAGCAGCCGCACGCGACGGCCCTTTGCACGCCGCCACACCAGGACGAACCAACGCGACAACGTGAACCATGCCGCGAGCAACGCCATATCGATCCCCGCGGCGACGCGGGAAAGCTTCGTGTCCGGCAAGTAATACAACTGCACGGTCGAGAGGAGCACGTATCCGCCCAGCACTGCGACTACGGCCGCGCCGCACGCGTTAAACCCGAAATCGCTCAGGGTCAATCGCCGGCGAAAGTTGTAGAGATCGAACGCGCCCGCGCAAAACACGCGCCACACGGCGAGCAGGGGCCAGAAGTACAGGTACGGAATCTGATGTTCCGGCGGGACGGACGGACCAAACCGAATGACCAGGGCGAGCACGATGGCCGCAATGAACGCGGCGAGATCGAAGTACAGCAACGCGCCGCCCCTGGTTTGCGCGCGGCTGCGATCATGCGCCGGATTTGGCTCCCCACCCATGCGCACGAGTATACGGTTCGGCGCGGTCGCGGTCGATCCGGCCTCACTCTTCGTAGGGCGGTTGCGGATAATACTCGATATACTGCTGCACACGGCGCGCGAACTCGGGGCCGTGGATTTGGCCCAGCAACCACAGCGCCATATCGATTCCCGCGGAAACGCCAGCCGCAGTGACGAGGTTTCCGTCCTGCACGTAGCGCATGTTCTCGAGCACGGTCACGTCGCCGCGCGCGCGGAGTTGGTCGACGAACCCCCAGTACGTTGTCACGCGCTTGCCCTTCGCGAAGCCCGCGCCGTGGAGTATGAGCGCGCCCGTACACACGCTCGTGACCCACTTGCACTCCGCGCCGACGCGCTGGAGCCACTCGATGAGTGCGGGGTTGTTCACTTCGGTGCGCGTACCCTGCCCGCCGGGCACAAGGACGACGTCGAGCTTGGGTGCGTTCTCGAACGTATGATCGGCGAGCACACGCAACCCTTTTGCGCACGTAATGGGCCGGTCGTGCTGCGCGATCGTGACGACCTTGTCTTCGTGGTTCATCTGTGCGGCGGCTGCGAGCACTTCCCACGGCCCCGCCCAATCGAGTTCTTCCGCGTTGTCGAACAACACGATGCCGAACGTATAGCCCATATGCGCAGACCCTTCCACGAATTACGGTTCCGTTGCGCGCACCTTGCAGCCGAGTCACGATGATACCGCGCGGGTCCGCGTGTCGCAATTCGCGCGGTGCGTCGGCATAATGGAGCGCATCCCCCGGAACAGGAGGTGGCTCCATGCGACGCGTCGTCACGTTAGGGCTCGCAGTGTTGGCGGTCTTTCAGGCAGAAGCCGGGCCCGCGCGCGCGTGGGAAGGCACGATTACGCTGCCGACGTATTTGATCTACAGCAGCGATTTTAATCCGCACTTCTACGACATCGAAGGCGTCATCATTCATCCGTACACGATGCAGGACGATCTGGGCGACGAGCGCGTCGATCGCGAGTACCGCGCCGTGTTTGTCGAAAACGAGTTTCTCAAGGTGACCTGCCTGCCGCAACTCGGCGGGCGCATCCACTCCGTGTTCGACAAGACTACAAACCACGAGATGTTCCACACGAACACGGTGATCAAGCCCGGCCTCATCGCGATGCGCGGCGCGTGGATTTCCGGCGGCATCGAATGGAACCGCGGACCGCAGGGCCATACCGTCACCAGCTTTTCGCCGGTCAACGTCACCTCGCGCGAGAACAAGGACGGCTCGGCGTCGCTCATTATCGGCAACATCGAGTCGAACTTTTACACGAAATGGGACGTTGTACTCACCCTGTACCCGGACAAGGCGTACCTCGATGAGGAAATCGCCATCTACAATCCCACCGACGGCGTGCACAGCTATTACTTCTGGAACTGTACGGCGTTTCCGTGCAAGCCCGGAACGCGGTTCATTTATCCGATGACGCTCGGTCAGGACCACGACGGAAAACAATTTTTCTCGTGGCCCATTCACGAGGGCAAGGACATCACGTGGCTCAAAAACTACGACAAGCCGTCCTCCGTGTTCGCGTACCAATGCGCATTCGACTTCTTCGGCGCGTATGACGTGGACGACGATCGCGGGATCGTGCAGTTCGGCGACCACCGCGTGATCACCGGCAAGAAGGCCTGGACCTGGGGCCAGTCCGGCGACGGCATCGCAAGCCAGCGCGCGCTCCACGACGACGGCAGCCAGTACATCGAAGTGCAGAGCGGGCCGCTGCAGACGCAGGCGGACTACGGCCTCCTGGGGCCGCGCCAAAAGATTGCGTGGCGGGAGTGGTGGTATCCCGTGCACGGACTCGGCGACGGATTCGAGTACGCGACGAAGGACGTGGCCATTCAAACCAGGTGGCCGGAGTCAGGCGCCGGTACGCTGGAAGTGCGCATGATCGGCACCGGCGTTTATCCCGGCGCGATTTGCAGCATTCGCAGCGGCAGCACTCCAACGGTCCAGACCGTGGACCTTTCACCCTATACGCCCGTCGTGTTGCACTCACCCGCCGGGAAAAGCGGCGCCGCAACGATCGAAGTGCGCACGGCGGACGGCGAAGAACTTGCACGGTACACGTCGCCGCTCGAGATTCCGCCGCGCACGGCGCCGCCGCCGCCTGCAGCGAGCGGCGCGGAGCCGACGGTCGAGGAACTGTACATACAGGGCGTCGGGCACGAGGAGCGCATCGAACCCGGGCCCGCGCGGGAAGCGTATGAAAAGGCGCTGGCGCTCGATCCGGGATACAGCGATGCGCTCGTGGCGCTCGCGCGGCTCGACTATTGCCGCGGCAATTATGCGCAGGCCGCCGAGCGCGCGACGAAGGCGGCCGAGCGCGACCCGGGCAAGGGCATGGCGTGGTATTACCTCGGCCTCGCCCTGCTCGAGTTGCCCGCCGAGCAGCGCGCGATGCATCCCGTCGATGCCGCGTACAAGGTCGTTGGAACGCTCGACCATAAACTGTTGGGCCATGACCTCGCGGGCCGGGCGTTCATGCGCGAGCGCCGCTACGCCGAGGCGGTGCGCGAGTTTCAGGCGGCCGTGGCCGCTGATCCCGGCGACGCGATGGCGAACAACCATCTGATCACCGCGCTCTACGCAACAGGCAACCGAAAGGACGCGAACCTGCGCGCGGCAGTGCGAACGGGCGCGGATCCGTTGGACTTCATTCCGCGCGCCATCGTGGGCCTCGGCGACCGGCGCGCGCTAGACACGTTCTGCGATTACGTGAAGAGAAAATCCGGTCACCCGGACGCGGACGTTTCTCATGTCACGCACTTTTTGATTGATGCAGGACTCCACGCGGAGGCGTACGACATGGTGAGCACGTTCTACGGAGAACCGGTGCCCAACCCGACCGGCGTGATTTACCACGGTGAGTTTCCCGACACGCGCCTGCGCGCGGGCCCGTGGTACACGCTCGCATGGCTTGCCCATATGACGAACAACGACGCGAAGGCCAAGGACTATCTCGATCGGGGAGAGGTGCAAATTCCGCATTACGCTTTCTCCGCCAAGCCGAGCCACAGGGACATTTACGAATACGCCATTTCGGTCGATCCGGACAACGCGAACGCGCACCTTTCGCTGGGCAATTTGCTGGCGCATCTCGGCGATCTCGAAGGGGCGGTCAAACACTGGCAAACGGCCACCGAGACCAGCAACCCCTATAGCGTGCCGTTCCGAAATCTCGGAATGCACGCGTGGAAAAAGGAGAACAACCTGCAGAAAGCGGCGGACTTTTTCGCCAAAGCCATCACGGCGTGGCCGTCGGACCAGACGCTCTACTGCGACGCGGCGAGTATTCTCATCGCCGACAATAAGCGCCCGGAGGCAATCGCGCTTATCGAAGGCATGCCGCTCGACCATCCCCGCCGCGGCGACATTACCGTGCTGCTCGCCAACGCGTATAACGACGAGAAACGCTACGACGATGCCATCGCGTTGCTCGAACAGGCGAACTTCTCGAATTGGGAACTGAACACAGCGTCGTGGCGGGCGTTCCACGCCGCGCACATCGAGCGCGGCAAAGTCCGCCTCGAGGCCGGCGAACACCAGGGGGCGCTCGACGACTTCACGGCGGCGTTGACCTACCCCGACAACCTCGGCGTCGGCCGGTCCGCCAAACCGGAGGAAAGCGAGGCGCTCTACTGGAAAGGCAAAGCCCTCGCCGCCCTCGGCAGGTCCGATGACGCTCGTGCCGCCTGGACCGAAGGCGCCGGCGGCGCGGACAACTCCGACAAGCAGAAGGAATACATCAAACTCTGCAAGGACGCACTCGCGGCAGCGCCTTAACGACAGCGAGGCCATCGGAAAAAGTGTTTCCTGCTTCGCAGAGCGCTTGTACTCCGAGTAAACCCTCCATCCTTTGTCCCACGCCGTTGCACTCCGGACAATAGAATTCCATACCACGGACCGCGCGGATGGGATTCGGGCCGCCGTAAACCCGCGTCAGCCACTTGACATCTCCTACGTTCTGTAGTAGACTCTACTACACGACGTAGGAGAACTCTCGTGGCCAAGACATCAACCGCCATCAGCCCCGCGGAACTGACTGTACTCAAGGTCCTTTGGAATTTGTCGCCGCTTACGGTCCGAGAGGTGTGCGATACGCTCGCATCCCAAAGACAGGACTGGGCATATACCACCGTCCAAACCTTGCTGAACCGCCTTGTCACAAAGGGCGCGGTGAAGCGGAACCCGGAGGGCCTTGCGCACCGATACGCCCCCGCTGTGAGCCGCTCCCGTCTCCTTGCATCGCGACTGAAGGACTTGGCGGAACAGGTCTGCGACGGCGCGGCCAGCCCGCTGCTGAGCGCGCTCGTTGATACGCACGAATTCACCCCGGAAGAACTCGCGGGCTTTCGAGACTTACTTGATCAACAACAGCAGCACCATGCAAACAAGAAACCGCGCAAGCGAACGCGATAAACAACGGCAGCGGAGAACGACTCTAAAGACGGAGGCTCGGGACGCTGGAGACGCTCGGGGACTGTCACCGCTTCGGTGGCTGCCCCCACTAGGGCCCAATCGTAATCGTCCTCGTAATCGAGTATTTGGCTTCGAAAGCGGGTAATACGCGCGACTGTTGCTAGACAAATTCTTGAATTGCACGAATTCGAGGAGGCAAACGTCATGGTATGGTTGCTAACCCAACATCTCGTGGTGTGCGGCCTGCTCGCCGTGGTAGTCGCGACCGCGTGCCGCATATTCAAACTCGCCCCGGCAACAAGGCACGCCCTTTGGCTCGTGGTGCTCGTGAAAGTGCTGTTGCCGCTCCCCGTGATGTGGCCGTGGTCGATACCGTTACCGGAGACCTGGATCGGGCAGGAACGCGCGGCGCCCGCCATCCCATACGCCGCCGGGCCCACGATACAAATACCGAAACCGCCCGCCGACGAGATCGCCCCGGCGACGTCGCCACCCGCCGCTCCGGCCAATCTCACGGAGCAGGCGCGTTGGACTTTCCCCAAGCTGACTCGGGCCAACGCCGGACACGTGGCGCTTGCGCTGTGGGTTGCGGTGGGCGTGACGCTGCTTGGCGTGCAATTGGCCAACCACGCGCGCTTTCTACGTCGGACGCGCCGAACGCAACCCACGCCCGAATGGCTGGCGGAATTCGCGGCAACGATCAGCGAACAACTCGGCGTGGCCCCGCCCGGCATTCGCATTGTTGATGCCGCGCCATCGCCCTACGTCTACGGCCTGCGGCGCGCAAACCTGATTATCCCTGCCGCGTTGCTCGACGCGGTGCCGCGCGAGCGCTGGTCCTGCATCCTCGTGCACGAACTCGCGCACCTGAAACGCCGCGACCACTGGGTCCGCTGGCTCGAACTTGTCACCGGCGGCGTCTGGTTCTGGAACCCCGTCTACTGGATCGCGCGGCGCAACCTCCGCGCCAACGCCGAACTCGCCTGCGACGCGTGGGTTGTCTGGGCGCTGCCCGATCAGCGCCGCGCCTATGCCGAAACCCTCATCGACGTTTCCGAACTCATTGCCAAGAGCGCCGTTCCCATCGCCGCACTCGGCATCGGCGCGCGAGGCGTCCGAATCGATTTCGAAAGGAGGCTTACCATGATTCTGCATGGGAGGAATGCGCAACGAACAACGTGGAAAGCGGCGGCGCTCGTTTGCGTGCTCGCGTTGGTTGCATTGCCGGGCTGGCCGGAGCATCGCACGGTGCATGTCGCAAAAGGTCCTGCGACTAGCACACCGCAGACCGCAGCAGAAGCACCGCAACCTGCGTCCGAAAAGCGTACAACGCCCGAAAAAGCCCTGAGCAAGCCGGTTGCGATTGAGTTCCAAGATCAACACATCTCCAAAATCATCGAGTTCCTGGCCGATTTCGTCTCAGTGAATATCGTCGTTGACCACCGGGCAGTGAAGCCCGGGTCAATCGTGCCCAAGGGCACCCTGTGGCAACCACCCAGTGGAAGGAAAGTTTCCGCTGAGCGAACATACGTTTCGGACGGTCTCTTGCCCCCGCTCGACCTCAAGGGAGCCACGACAAGGGCCATTCTCGATGAATGGACCGGCAAGTTGAAGCTGACCTACAAAGTCTTGCCCGCCAGAATACTCATCACGACCCCGGATCAGATCGAAAAGGACGGCGCGCTCCTGGACACCGACGCGTACCCAAAAGTCCAACCCGCTCGAATGGACAGCGCCCTGAATAATACGATTGACTGGTCAAACGGGAACGAACACATCGCAGTCGCAGCGGGTAAACTGATGAACACAATATTCGTTCCGATCACGGTCGATGCGCGGGTCGTCTCCCGGCCGGATCGGGCCACGCCATCGTACGCCGAGCCCGTCGCCGTTCAACCTCCGCCCCCGGACGATCCCGAGCTGGATCGCCTGTACGTAACGGACGGAATGGTTCAATCGATTAGACTGGAGGAGGTTCCGCTCGCTGACGCGCTCAAAGCGTTAACCGAGCCGCTGAATCTCGCGTATCGTCCAACCTCAAATTTCATCTGGTTGACCGCAGCCGAGCGCATCGATAAGGACGAATTTGCCGATCCGCCCGTCCCCGCTAACGCAAAGGAATTGGGCGCGAAGCTACAGCAGCCCGTGGCCATTGAGTTCGACAACACGCACGTTTCCAGAATTCTTGAATTCATAAGCGGTTTCGCGAGTGTAAATCTTGTCCTCGATCAACGCGCAGTTCCGCCTCCATCGAAGGAACGCCAGCGATATCCGGCGTACTTGGTGAAGACGGGGGACAAGTTCACGTCGACCGGGTACGTACCGTACATCAAGCTCGAAGACACACCGTTGAAGGAAGCCTTGAAAGCGCTGCTGGTTCCACTGGACCTGACGTATAGAGTTGAAGAGCACACGATCTTTGTAAGTACACCGGAGTTGATTTCTTCATCGCAGGTTGAGCCTAAGGATTCGCGCGAAGCAGAGCCGGCCAAAAATCAAGGCGAGCCGCTGCGTACGCCTGTCTCAATTGAATTTGACGGGGCCCATGTCTCAAGAGTCGTTAAATACATGTCGGAAATCGTAAAGGACAAACGTGTAAACATCATTATCGATCCCCGGGCGGTAAAACCCGCGCCTCAGAATGTTGGATTGCCCGTCCCGGGTGTGCCTGGTGCGCAACTGCCGGCGCCGGGCAGCGCAGGGGTAACTGCGCCTCCGCCGGCAGGGACCGCCGAACAGGCCAAGTCGGATGCCGATCAAATGTACACGACCGATGGAATCGTGCCGTATATCAAACTCGACGACGTGCCCTTGGACGAAACGCTACAGGCAATCTTGCGTCCTCTGAATCTTGCCTATGAAGAGCGCCCTGGCTTCGTCTGGATCACGTCGAAAGACCGCATTGGCGCGGACGACTGGAGCGATCCGCCCACGCCGGGCGACGCCAAGGAATGGGTCAAGAAACTCGATGCGCGCGTCGCATTCGAGTTCGACAACACGCACATTACCAATATCGTGGAGTTCATGGGCAGCTATCTCAAGATGGATATCAGATGCGACGCCAGGGCCGTTCCTGCGCAGGCCAAGCCCGTACCGGGTTCGCCAACATCTCCCTTTACAATGAAAGACGGCAAACCCGTTGCGACCGGCTACTGCACCTACGTCAAATTCGTAGACGTGACGTTCCGAGAAGGCCTCAAAGCCATGCTCATTCCGATGGGCCTCACCTATCGCGTCACGCCTGACTATCTTGTTGTCACCTCGCCGGAACTGGCGCGAGAAACGAAGCAGGACGAATGGGCCAACGTTCCGTACTTGGGTGAACAATTGTCCAAGCCGGTCATCGCGAACCCCTAAGCCAGCAGGCGCCGCGCCAGCAATTATCCTGAGTCTTAACCGCATCGTCGACTGGATCGATGGCGGCTACCGCGCGGAAATCGTGTCAAACGTTTCCGCGCGAGCCCACCACTACATGAAAGGGAAAGCTTCGAGCATTTCAAAGTTCTGAAGATAAATCCCGGATCGCTTGTCCAATATGAAACATGGTTTGCTACGAAGCGCACCAGGGTCGCGTGGCTTTTCAACGTGACCTGAGTTGAATAGCGTCGTTGGAAACGATCGCAGTTTTTCCAGGCAATTGTTCCAATACATCCGCGCGTTCCATGAACTTCTGTAGCAATGCAATGACATCCGAAGCGGTAGCTTCCAACCCAAGCCGCAGGACTGCAATTCCGCGGTAAATCGCGGGAGGATACCGGCGCGTGTTTCCAAAGCCACGATCGCGTGTGAGAATGACGAGGTCATTTTCAAGCGCGTACCGCGTGATAGTTTCGTCGTCGGCTGCGCGCAAACCGATGTCACGCAAATGTACCGACTCATGGCCGCATGCGAACAGGAGTGTCTTAACGGAATGCGGTACGTTTGTGTCGACTAGAAATTGCATGGTTCCGCTATACAGTCAGCGGAAAGTATTCGCCTTGCTCAATAACGTCCTCGGCGAAGCGCAACGCGGCAAGAATGTCGTCCCGCGTCACGTCGTAGTTTTGTTCAATCTCGTCGTACGTCATGCCGCCCGCCAGGCTGCCAAGGACGAGGACGACAGGTACGCGCGTGCCCTTGATGACAGGTTTCCCATGGCAAACCTGCGGGTCTATTGTGATTCTGTCGTTCATCGCGGGCCCTCTATCGGCAGCCGTGATCGTAAGACTCGCCCCGACGCAGATGCAAGCGGCTACTTCCCGTCCTTTGTGATGCGCGAGATGATCGATGTCGTTGAGCGGCCTTGGACGGAGGGGAGAATGACGATCTTCCCGCCGAAGGATTCGACGGCGCGGCGTTCGGGTTGGATGATGACGTCACCCTCGTCCAGCCAATATTGCGAGTGGTTTCGTCCGTTTCGCTACCGAAGGTTTAACTTGGCTGAGTTCCCAATTCTTCTGGAGGTTGAGCCATGTCCCGGGCGAAACGTTGAACGCCCTTCCAAGCAGAACGGCCATTTCCGCGGAAATTCCCCGCTTCCGGCGGCAGATCTCGTTGATTTTGGACGGATCCACGTTCAAATGCCGAGCGAGTTCGGCCTGAGACAAGTGAATCTCATCCAACATTTCTCGAAGTACATCTCCCGGATGTACTTTGATCGCAAAATTACCCGGAAATCTGTGCATGATATGCCTCAATGATAATCTATTATTTGCACGTCTTCGGCGTTCTTGCCGATCCATCTAAAGCAAATTCAATATTAATCGTTTATACTAATCGCGTAATAGCCCGCACGATCTCCCTTAAGAATGTGAAGTCCAAGCCCTTTTCGCGATTTGAGATCGTCAAGTGACTCGGCGGCGGCGAGGAACGCCAGCCGTCGGCGCGCGGCGTCGTGTAATTGTACGGGCAGCGTGCTTCGCGCGCTTCGCGAATTTTCGGACTTCGCAATATCACGGCTGCCATTGTCGCGATACGAAACTATTGGCACATTCACACTTTGCCACAATGTCCCAAGGGACTCAAACCGGCAGGTTGGAGAAACCGGCGCCCCGATGCTCCACTAAACGTTTCTGGCGATTCGCGAGATAATCGACGTCGTCGAACGACCTGCGACCGCGGGGAGGATGGCGATCTTGCCGCCGTAGGATTCGACAGCGCGGCGCTCGGGCTGGACGATGGTGTCGATGGTGTAGTCGCCGCCTTTGGCGTAGATATCGGGCTTGAGTTGTTTGATCAAATCCAGCGGCGATTCGTCGTTGAAGATCGTCACGAGTCCGACGCATTCGAGCGCGGAGAGGACGAAGGCGCGTTCCATCTCATCGATGATGGGGCGGTCGGGACCTTTGAGTTTGCGGACGGACGCGTCGCTGTTGAGGCCGACGACAAGCACGTCGCCGAGCGCGGCGGCGCGTTGAAGGTAGGAGATGTGGCCGACGTGCAGGATATCGAAGCAGCCGTTGGTCCACACGACGCGTTTGCCTTCGGCGCGCAGGCGTTCGAGTTCCGCTTTCAGTTCGTCGAGCGGCTTCAGTTTCGCCGGGCCGGACGCCGAGAACATGGCGCGTTCGAGTTGCGCGATGGGCACGGTCACCACGCCGCGCTGCGCGACGGCGACGCCCGCGGCGTAGTTGCCGATGACGGCGGCGTCACTGAGCGATCCGCCGGCGACGAGCGTGACCGCGACGGCCGCGGTGACGGTGTCGCCAGCACCGGTTACGTCGACAACGGAAGCAGGATCAACGGTCGTTGGATGATCGCTAATCGATCCGTCAGCGGCAAAGACGCGTATGCCGTGCTGTCCACGCGTGACCGCGGCGTTTTTGCAGACGTTCAACAACGCTTTGCCCGCAGCGTTCAGCGTCTCCTCGTCGACCACGTCGATGCCGGTGCCGATTCCAGCCTCGCGGTCGTTCGGCACCATCACGTCGAACCCGTGGAACTCGCCTGCGCGCCCGCGCGAATCGCCCACGGTGAGGAGTTTGTGTTCCTTCGCGCACGCGACAACGGCATCGAGCACGCGCCGCGTCGCAACGGACTTCACCTGATCGGTCACGACAATCGCGTCCACGTCCTTCGCACGCGCGCGGATGTTCGCGATGATCCGGTCCTCGACGTCGCCCTCGATGAACACGGGTGTCGGCGTGTCGGTGCGCAGGATTTCCTGCGTGGGGATGTTGAACCCGCCCGCGCGCAGTTTGCCGTAGGTGTTGGTGGCGCGTGTGGGGTGCACGACGAGGCCGGACGTGTCGACGTTGCGGACCGCGAACTCCTTGCGCACGATGTCCGCGTTTACGTCGTTGCCGACGTAGCCGACCATGGACGTCTTCGCGCCGAGCGCGGCGACGTTGCACGCGGCGTTGCCCGCCGCGCCGGGATTGTGCTTGCGCTCGTGCACCTCGTAGATCGGGATGGGCGCCTCCAGGCTTACGCCCGTTACGATGCCGTACACGTTCTCGTCGAGGTAAATATCGCCAACGACCAACACGCGCGCCTTCGAGAAACGCGCCAATAAGTCACGGTAATGCGAGGTGTCCATAATCGATCAACGTACTCCGCAAGCGCCCCTGAAAAGAAGCGGAATTGTATCGATTGCAGGCGCCCTGTTGCCACTTCACGGAATTGTGGCATCCTATGCGCCGTGAACGACAGCGAGCGCCGCATAACGGAACTGGATGGCATCCGCGGATTGGCGGCGTTGGGCGTCGTGGTGTATCACTACCACCGGCATTTCGAGGCGGCGCCGTGGGATGCGCTGTTGTTTCCGATCTATCGTGGCGGGCTGCTATTTGTCGATTTGTTCTTCGTGCTGTCCGGCTTCATTCTCGCGCAGGTCTACTCGCACGAGGCGCGGTACCCGACGCTGCGGTCCGCCGTTGTCTCGCGAATTGCGCGGCTGTACCCGTTGCACCTGCTCACGTTGGCGGCCGTGGGGGCGTTGCAGAAGCTACACGTGATTCTGACGGACCACTGCTTCATTTACGTGTACAACGACTGGTACCACCTCGCGCTGAATCTGTTCATGCTGAACGAATCGGGTTTGCAGCGCGGGTTTTCGTTCAATGGCCCGTCGTGGTCGATCTCGACGGAGTTTATCGTCAACGTTTTGTTCCTGGCCGTCGCGTTGCGCAGCCCCAAGCGCGCAATGATGCTCGGCCTCGCGTTGATTGCCGGGATGATTGCGCTGAACGCCGTCGTCGGGTGGACCGAGCCGCCGCGCTACCTGGAACCGTTCAGCCGTTTGTTCCGGTGCTTCCTAAGTTTCGGCGCGGGCTTGGTGTTGCGGGGGGTGCACGAGCGGGCGCGGATGAAACGGCTGCCCGGATGGTTGGTCGAAGGCGCCCTCGTCGCGGCTATCGGCGCGATGCTGTACCTCATGGCCCGGCCCGAACGCACGGCGACGTACTACGCGCTTGCGCTGGTGGTCTTCCCGGCCATCGTGCTGCTCTCGCTGCGCTCGCGTTTCGTGGGTGGCGCGCTCCGCACGCGCCCGATTGTCCATCTCGGGCACATTTCATTCTCTGTGTACCTGCTCCACTACCCGCTCGAACTGTTCTACAAAGACCTTATCGCACTCACCGGCTTTCGACCGCCCTTCGAAAACGTCGTCATGCTCGCGCTGGTCGCCGTCCTTTGCGTAGCGGTTTCCCACGTGACGTGGAAGTATTTTGAGATGCCCGCGCGGAAATGGCTGAAGAACGCCCTGACATAAACCCGTCTTGAACGTCGTCCGGCCGGAGTGGTGCGGGTGCAAAGGACCAAAACGACCTAAACAGCGAGGGCGTAATCCACTATTTCACGAGCAGGGCAATTTCGATTGCGACCTCGGAAATGCGGCCACGCGATTCGTATGGTTTCGCTAGGTGTGCGATCGGCTGGCCGCGAGCAACTCGTTTCCTGTTGCGCGGACGCAATCGAGCAAACTGGCGAGGTGCGTTTCTCCCGCGAGCGGGTTCAGCAGAGTGACGCGCAGGAAGTGACCTTTTGGCAGGCGCGCCTGGACAATGTAGAACGCGCCGGACTCGACGATGTGCTTGCGGATGGCGGCGTTGAGATCGTCCAGGGCGATCACGCCGGCGGGCGCGTAGCGGAAGCAGACGATGTTCGCGTCCGGCTCGATCGCAAGTTCAAAGCCGCTCGTGTCGCGGACCATTCGCGCGAATGTCTTCGCGAGGTCGTACTGGCGCGTGACGTAGTCCGCGAAGAACTTCGTGCCGTAGCACATGAGCGCGGCGTACACCTTGAGACACATCATGCGTTTGGTGCATTCCATCGTGCGGTGGCCCGGGTTGTACCATTCCTCCTGCGGGCTCTTGTCGATGAGATACGACGCGCGATCGTCGAACGTGCAGAACGAATTCGCGCCGTCGCGAAAGATCACGCCGGTGACCAGCGCGGGCATGAGCAGCATCTTGTGCGCATCGAACACGACAGAGTCCGCGCGCGCGCAGCCGTCAAGCAGATGACGATACTTGCCGCTCAATCCGGCCGGACCGCCGTGTGCCGCGTCGACGTGAAACCAGAGTTCGTGCGCGCCGCAGAAGTCCGCGATGCGCGCGAGCGGATCGTAAGTCCCAGTCGGCGTCGTACACGCGCTGCCCACGACACACACCACGCGCCGGCCGCGGGCCTCAGCCTGTTTCACGGCTTCGGGCAGCGCCTCGACGCGCATGCGAAACGCATCGTCGCAGGGCACGGCAATCGCCGCGTCCTCACCCCACCCCATGACCTTTACCGCACGCTTCACGGAATAGTGCGCCTGATCCGACACCAGCACGGCAGGCGACTTGCCGTCCAGCCGATCCTGCGTAACGCGCCGCATCGCGAGCAGCGCTGTGAGATTTCCGAGACTGCCGCCGGACGTTATCACGCCGTCGCACGCGGAACCGAACCCAACAAGGCCGCCCATCCACTTGATGATGGCGCGCTCCATCGCGACGCCGTGCGGGCCCATTTCGTACACGGCCATGCCGTTGTTAAGGATCGATGCGACCATGTCGCACAGCGCGCCCATCGGCAGCGGTCCGGGCACCTGATGTCCCATGTAATTCGGATGATGCAAATGGTTCGCCTCGTCCAACACGCGCGCCAGCAGATGGTCGAGGTCCTGCGCGGGCGCGGCGGGGAACGTCTGCGGCCACCGCTCGAGCATTTGCTCCGGTTCCACCCACGGCAGCACCGGCATCTTGTTGCCGCGCGCTGCGGCCGCAATATAGTCCGCAAGCGCGTCAATCAATGCGTGTCCGTGCGCTCGAAATGCATCGGGACTGAACGCGCGTTCAAAGGAAGTGGTGTCAGGCATGGATGACTCCTGGAAGGGCACAATTCTCGCAAGCGACCTTGCGTGTGTCAACGCAACCCGTGGACCGCGCCGGTTGTGTGCGGCTCTGCTTTCGTGCTCGAAGTGGTCCGCAAAGTTCGGTCAAATGGATGCAAGAGATCAGCCGCGTTCCGGCTTTGTGTCGCGCGTCATGAGCGCGATAACCGCGTCGCGCGCGTTTGCATTCTCGTAGAGCACGCGATACACCTGTTCCGTAATCGGCATCTCGATGTTGCGCTTCTTTGCGAGCGCCAATGCCGCGCGCGCCGTGCGCACGCCTTCCGCGACCATCGGCGAGGACGCGAGGATGTCGTCGAGTTTCATGCCCGACGCGATCTTTTCGCCCACGCTTCGATTGCGGGAATGCCGGCTCTCGCACGTGACAATCAGATCGCCCATGCCGCTCAGCCCGGAGAACGTCATCGGGTCCGCGCCCATCGCAACGCCGAGCCGCGCCATTTCCGCGAGCCCGCGCGTGATGAGCGCAGCCTTTGCGTTGTCGCCGAGACCGAACCCATCACACACGCCCGCGGCAATTGCGATGACATTCTTCAGCGCGCCGCCCAGCGCAACCCCGGTGATGTCGGGACTCGTATACACGCGAAACGTTGGCGCGGTGAACGCTTGCTGCACACGTTCGCACGCCGTCGCATCGCGGCCCGCCGCGACGAGCGAGGCCGGCAGATCGTTCGCGACCTCTTCCGCGTGGCTGGGGCCGGAAAGCGTCACCACGGTGCACGGCGCCGCGACCTGTTCGATCACTTCGTGCATGCACAGCATTGTCTCGTTCTCGATGCCCTTTGCGACGTTGACGAGAATCGTCTGCTGCGAGAAGCGGTGCCGCTCCGCCACTGCGCGCATCGCGTGCGAGGGGACGGCGAGAACGGCGATTTCGCTGGAAGGATCGATGTCGCGCGCCACGTCGATTGTTTCCGGCAAGAGTACACCGGGTAGGAAATGCGGACTTCGCCGCTCGTTGCGCAGCATGTCCGGACCGTCTTCCTCGCGGCACGAGAGGCGGACGGCATGCCCGTTGCGCGCGAGCAACCGCGCGATGGCTAGGCCCCAACTGCCCGCGCCGACGACTTGGATGTGCATTAGAAGGATATCCGCCGCGAAGGGGTTTTGGATTTTGGATTACGTACGCACACGACTCGACCACGCGAGGTAGCGTATAGGGCGTACTGCGTCGGGCACTCGGAGCGGGAAGCACGGGCAACCGCACTCGCGCTGATCGGATTGGCTTTCCAATCCAAAATCCAAAATCCAAAATCCAAAATTACCTCCGACATCGTTGGCCTACGACCGTTCATCGAGGAATCCCGTCAACGGCGACGACGCTTCCGCGGTGCCGCGCTCCGGGCCGAGTCCCGCGCGATAGGCCATGCGGCCCGCTTCGGTGGCCATCGCGAATGCGCGCGCCATTGCGCGATGGTCGCGCGCATCGGCGAGGGCGGTGTTCACGAGCACGGCATCGGCGCCGAGTTCCATGGATTCGGCGGCGTGCGAGGGCGCGCCAAGGCCTGCGTCCACCACAACGGGGACATTCGATTGCTCGATGATGATCCTGATCATGTCGCGTGTGCGCAGGCCGCGATTGCTGCCGATGGGCGCACCGAGCGGCATGACCGTCGCCGCGCCGGCTTCTTCAAGTTTCTTCGCGAGAATGGGATCGGCCTGAATATACGGTAGAACGACGAAGCCATCCTTGACGAGCATTTCGGCGGCGCGCAGGGTCTCGATGGGATCGGGCAAGAGATAGCGCGGCTCCGGCGTCAGTTCGAGTTTTACCCACGGCTCGCATCCCAGCGAGCGCGCGAGTTTCGCGAGCCGCACTGCTTCTTCCGCCGTGCGCGCGCCGGAGGTGTTCGGCAGCAGCAGGTGCCGTTTCGAGTCGATGGCGGACAAGATGCTGTCTGCATTCGGGTTTTTCAGGTCCGCGCGGCGCAACGCTACCGTCACGATCTCGGCGTCGCAGCCGTCGAGCGCTTCGCGTAACGCTTCTGTCGATGGGAACTTTCCCGTTCCCACCATCAAGCGCGAGCGAAACGTGCGTCCCGCGATCACGAAAGGGTCGTCGATGTGATGAAGATCGTCGATCATGGCGTCCTATTTTTAGCGAGTGGCGCGTGGATTTCAGGCACACGAGGAAACGCTTATCGTATCAAACGCCCGGGAAACGCTCAACGATTGCCGGTGTAGCGCAGACCCGGCTGCAATGGTACACTCTGCGGATGTTGAGCACGGGGGGAGGTCCAACTGCAATGGCAAGGGAACGCGTTGTGCCCGGACCGAAGGGGAGACCCATCGCGGGGTGTGCGCGGGAGATCGGCGAGGATCGCATCGAGTTTCTACTGTCCACCTCGCGCCAGTATGGTGAACTGGTCCACTTCAAGGTGTTTGGGCAGTCCCTGTACCTCGTGTCAAATCCCGACTATGTGAAAGAAATCCTCGTTACCAACGCCAAGCACTTCCACAAGAGCAGTCTGCTTCGCGTAGCTCGGTTTATCCTTGGTGACGGCCTGCTTACAAGCGAGGACGATTTCCACCGCCGGCAACGGCGCATGATCCAGCCGACGTTCCACTCGCAGCGCGTGAACCGGTACGGCGAAATCATGATTGAGTTCGCGTCGGCGTTTGCCAAATCGTGGGAGGAATTCGACGGACATCCCATTGACGTATGGGACGAGATGATGCGGCTTACGCTTGCCATTGTGAGCAAGACGCTGTTTGGCGCAAGCATGGAATCGGAAGACCACGAAATCGGCGAGGCCCTGAAGGAAGTCATCTCGATATTCGAGCGCGTATCGCAACCGCTCGCCGATCTCGGATTGCTGTTGCCGACTCCCAAGAACCTCCGCGTCCGGTTGGCGCGGCGACGGATCGAGCGGACAATGGACCGTATCATCCGCGAGCGGCGCGCGAGCGGCGAAGACCGCGGCGACCTCTTGTCCATGCTGTTGAAGGCGCAGGACGAAGACGACGGCGGCGCGATGACGGACAAGCAGGTGCGCCACGAGATGGTGACGTTGTTTCTCGCGGGCCACGAGACGACCGCGAATGCGCTCACGTGGGCGTGGTACCTCTTGGCGTTGCATCCCGAGATCGAACGGAAATTGCATGCAGAACTCGACTCCGTCCTCGGCGGAAATACGCCGGCGCCGGCCGACGTTCCCCGGTTGGAATACGCGCGGCGCGTGTTCGCGGAAACGATGCGGCTGTATCCACCCGCATACCTTATTGGCCGCACGGTTCGCGAAACGTTTCGGCTCGACGGCTACGAGATTCCGCGCGGCGCGCAAATCCTGTTGTGCCCGTTCGTCACGCACCGCAACGCGAAGTACTTTCCCGATCCGCTGCGTTTCGATCCCGATCGCTGGGCGCCCGAGTTGCAGCAGGACCGCCACAAGTTTGCGTATTATCCGTTCGGAAGCGGGCCGCGCACCTGCGTTGGCGAACCGTTTGCGTGGATGGAAGGGATTCTGCTGTTGTCCGTGCTGGCGCAGCGTTGGCGGTTGCGGCTCGAACCGGGCCATCCGGTGGAGTACGATCCGCAGATCACACTGCGCCCGAAACACGGAATGACGATGCGGCTCGAGCGCCGCGCGGGTGCGGGTGCAGTTGGCGCGGCGAGCAACGGATAGGTCGGTTTTTAATCTGGAGGGGTGTGGGTCATGGCGAGAGCGCACGAGATTGAATACGAAATTCACGGCGACGACATGCAACTGGTGGAAGTCATCCTGGACCCGGGCGAGGGTGTGCGCGCGGAGGCGGGCGCCATGACGTTCATGGAACCCGGCATTCAGATGGAGACCAGCACCGGCGGCGGACTGCTGAAGGGCTTCAAGCGCATGGTCACCGGCGAGAGTTTCTTCATTACGAATTTTACCAACAATGGCGCGGGCAAACAGAAGGTCGGGTTTGCCGCGCCGTATCCCGGCAAGATCATCCCGATTGATCTCGCGAAAGTCGGCGGCACGTTCATGTGTCAGAAGGACTCGTTTCTCTGCGCGGCACAGGGTGTCGATATCAATGTTGCGTTTACGAAGAAAATCGGCGCGGGCCTCTTCGGCGGAGAAGGCTTCATCCTGCAAAAGCTCGAAGGGGACGGGCTCGCCTTCGTTCATGCGGGCGGCACGATAATTAAGAAAGACCTTCGCGCGGGCGAGACGCTGCGCATCGACACGGGGTGCCTTGTCGCGTTTCATCCGACGATGCGCTACGACATTCAGATGGTCGGCGGTTTCAAGAACGCGCTCTTCGGCGGCGAAGGTCTCTTCCTCGCAACGGTCTCCGGACCCGGCCCGGTGCTTTTGCAGAGCCTGCCGTTTTCGCGCCTGGCCGATCGCATCATGGCCGCGGCGGGCGGGTCGAAAGGCGAATCGAAAGGCGTCGCGGGCCTCGGACGAAACTTGCTTGGCGGAATGATCAGCGGCGACTGAGCGCGAGATGACCGCGGCGCAATCGGTTGACTCACGAGAACCGCTCGAGGAATCGGGCGGTGCAACTGCGCACTCTTATGGGGCGCTCGCGCTGGTGCTGATCGCGCTGGCGTTGCGCATCGTCGAATACCTGCACAACAAGGCCATTTGGCTTGACGAGGCGCACCTCGCGCTAAACATTCTCCAGCGCGGCTATGCGGGCCTTACCGAGCGGCTCGATGCGGGGCAGGGCGCGCCGTTGATGTTTTTGTGGGCGGAACGATTCACTGCAAACGTCCTCGGTCCCGGCGAGTATTCGTTGCGCTTGCTGCCGCTTATCGCGTCGCTTGCGTCGTGCGTACTGCTGTACGCGCTGCTACGCCGCACGTTGCCCATGCGCGGGCTGCTGATGGCGCTCGCGATATTCGCGCTGGCAGTTCCCGTCATTCGGTACGCATCGGAAGTGAAAGCGTATGCCACCGATCTCGCCGTCGCGCTTGCGTTGTATCTCATGGTCCTTCCGCTGGAACGCAGACCGCTTTCGCCGGGCTACGCCGCGCTGCTTGCGGTATGCGGCGCCGCGAGCGTGTGGTGCGCGTTTCCCGCAACGTTGGTATTGGCCGGTCTAGCTGCCGTTCTCATTGTGCGTGCCGTGGGCGAAAAGGGCATGCGCAGTATTGCGATGGCCGCGGCGATTGCCGTCGCGTGGACCTCAAGTGCAGCCGCCAACTATTGGCTCATGCTGCGCCACAACACCGAGAATGCGGAAGTGCGAACATGGTGGCTGGATCGGTTCATGCCGCTTCCGCCCACCTCGCCGTCGGATGCGTATTGGTTTGTCCGGACCTATTTCGAAGTCTTTGCAGAACCGATGGGGCTCGGTGCGGCCGGGTTGGGGGCGCTGTTATTCCTGTTCGGCGTGTATACCTTGTGGAACACCAACCGAATTCGCCTTGCGTTTCTGCTGGCGCCGATCGTGTCGACGCTACTCGCCAGCGGCATGCAGGTGTACCCGTTTATGGGCCGGTTCCTGTTGTTTCTGGTTCCGCTGATCTTGATTGGGATCGGCGAAGGCTGGGACTTTTTCGCAGCGAACGCGCGGCACCGAGCGGTCGTCGTTGCGGCCGCGGCGGTCCTTCTGGTACAGCCCGCCGCGGGCGCGCTGAAGGGCGCAATGCAAGGCGGCGGCGACGGTGTGCGCCCCGTGTTCGACCATGTCGCGCAGCATTTCGCCGAAGGCGATAAGTTGTACGTCTATTGTTGGGCGGTCCCGACGTTCCATTATTATGAATTGAAATCGGGCGTGGACTATCCAAAGGTCGACGGCCAATCCTCGCGGGCGGACTGGCCGGGCTACGTGCGCGAGATCGCGCCGCTACGGGGCAATTCCCGAGTGTGGGTCGTCTTGACCAATACGCCGAGGCAACTCGTCGGGCAGGAAGACAAGTTCATTCTCACGCATCTGGACACGATCGGCAGACGCTCCGGCGAGCGAGTATTCGCCGAGTCGAGTGTCTACCTCTACGATCTGCGGGGCCCCTCCGATCATGGCGGGTAGTCTCGTTCGCGCGACGCGGGGCGCCGGACTGCTCGAGGGGTTTCTTGCGCGCAAGCGGCGGGAGAAAGCCCTCGACCTGCTTCGCCCGTCCGGCGCGATCACGGGCGTGCTCGATATCGGGTGCGGCGCGTTCCCGCTACTGCTTATGAATATCGAGGCGGCCGAACGCATCGGCATCGACCAGTCGGTGGAGCCGGACGTGGCGCGGGCCAGCGCCGCGCGCGGCATTGAGATCGTCGCGCACGACCTCGCGCGAAATCCTTCGTTGCCCTATGAAAGCGGACGATTCGAGGTAGTCACGATGCTCGCGGTCATCGAGCATGTCCCGCGCGATGCGGGCCTGACCGTCGCGCGCGAGGTCCATCGCGTACTCAAACATGGCGGAAAATTCATCTTAACAACGCCGGCGGCCTGGACAGACCCGATCCTGCGATCCATGGCGCGGTTGGGGTTGGTGAGTGCGCAGGAGATCGACGAGCACAAGGCGCTTTTCACGCGCGCGACGCTGGGAACTCTACTTCGCGACGCCGGTTTTGACCGTTCGCGCATCACCGTTGGCGCGTTCGAGTTGGGTATGAACCTGTGGGCACTGGCTATACGGTGACGGGGGACAAAAAAAGAGGACCGAAATCTTGCGATTTCGGCCCAAATCTATAAACACTCCGCAGCCTCAGATATGCTCCTGGCCGCGAGTCGTTTTAGAGACCACGGAACTTTCGTACCGTGGCCTCCGCGGAAGGAGAAACGCCACATGTGGCGCTGACCGTCCTGATTGTAGCACGAGTGCAACCAGAACGCAACGACAATTATTCGGTCCGGGAAGCGGTTGGAGTGGGCCTAAGATCGGGCCTTCGCGACGGCATTTCGCCAAGCTGCAAGGGCTTCGAGCCTGCGGCTCTCGCTCCATTGTGGAACAAATTCTCGATCCAACTTCCACCGGGCCCGCAGCTCGTCGAGACCGCTCCACACCTCCGTTGCGAGGCCCGCTAAGTAGGCAGCTCCAAGTGCCGTCGTTTCAGTTACTTGCCCGCGTCGAACGGGAATTCCGAGCACATCGGCCTGGTGCTGCATCAGCAGGTTGTTATTCGACGCTCCACCGTCTACCTTAAGTATTGGAATTTCGTGGTTTACGTCGTTTTTCATACTGCCGATCACGTCTGCGGACTGGTATGCAATGGACTCGAGTGCTGCGCGCACGAGGTGAGCGCGCCCCGAGCCGCGGGTCAGGCCGGTCAGGATGCCGCGTGCTTGCATGTCCCAGTAGGGGGCGCCCAACCCGACAAACGCGGGAACCAGATGGACGCCCCCGGTATCCGGCACTTGTGCGGCTACGGTCTCACTTTCCGCGGCACTCGAGATCAATCGAAGCTCGTCACGCAGCCATTGGACCACCGCGCCGCCGATGAACACGCTGCCCTCGATAGCGTACTCGACCGTATCCCCGATTCCCCAAGCGACGGTGGTTAGCAGGCCATGCTTCGAGTGTACCGGCGCAGGGCCGGTATTCATCAACGCGAAGCAGCCTGTGCCGTACGTATTTTTACACTCGCCCGTCTCGAAAGCGGTCTGCCCGAATAATGCGCTTTGTTGGTCGCCGCACATCGCGGCCACGGGAATCTCCGGCCCAAAGAGCGACGTCGTCCCGAAGATTCCGGCCGTTGGCCGGACTTCGGGCAGCAGTTCCGGGGGAACGTCGAGGTGATTCAGAATGGACGCGTCCCAGCTCAATTTGTGGATATCGAACATGAGCGTGCGTGAGGCGTTCGAATAATCGGTCGCGTGCCGGCCGGTCAACCGGAACAGCAGCCAACTGTCAATCGTGCCGAAACACAACTCGCCGTGGGCAGCCCGCAATCGCGCGCCCGGAATATTGTCCAGCAGCCAACGCACCTTCGTGCCCGAGAAGTAGGCATCCAAGACCAGACCGGTTTTGTCGCGGAATTCCTCGACCAAACCTTCGGAACGCAGGCGGTCACAGAGGTCTGCCGTGCGACGGCACTGCCAGACGATGGCATTGTGAATGGGCCGGCCGGTCGCGCGTTCCCACACCACGGTCGTTTCGCGCTGGTTGGTGATGCCGATGGCCGCAATATCGCCCGCCGTGATTTTCGCCTGAACGATGGCGGCCCGGGCCGTCTCCACTTGGGACCGCCAAATGGCCTCCGGATCATGCTCGACCCAGCCCGGCTTGGGATAGAGTTGCTCGAATTCCTGCGCGACCGAGGCGCAAATCGTGCCGTTCTGGTCGAAAACGATTGACCTCGAACTGGTTGTCCCCTGGTCCATCGCGAGTACGAAATTCTTGCCCATGGTACGCGCGGCCCTCCCCTCTGCCCGGTGGCGCAATGATACAACATGGGGGCACGTTTGGGGTGAGCCGAGGCCGCTCCACTACCCCATGTGTCAATCGGGTTTTGTTTACCTTGACAAACTCAAGAGCCTTTGGTTAGCATACGGGCGCGTAAACACGGGGGATAATCCACCGTTAAGAAGGAGGAATCTGTCATGCTGGATCTGGACTTCATTTTCAACTTGCTCTTGACTGCTGCCGGACTCGATCTGGAAGGCTCGCTTGCGTCCTTCTACGATTCGTTCGCGTACTCGATCCTGCTTTGGGTACTGAATCTCGGCGGCATCATCTAAGCATCCGAGCGATCGAGAACTGATTCGAACTGAACACGCCCGCTTGCGGTGTGCGAGCGGGCGTGTCGTTTTTGTTTTAGTCAGGCCGGCATGAACCGGCCGCTCGTCTGGGTTGCAGCCAGCATGCTCGGCGGCGTGCTGGCGGCGTCGTGGGGCTTCGCGCCCGGCGTTGCGCCCCTTGCTTGCGTCGCCGTGGCGGCGGTGCTGGCCGCGGTCCGGTTTCGGAATCCGCGGGTTCGGCCACTTGTAGTCGCGCTCGGCTTTGCCGGCGTCGGCGCGGCCCACTGGAACCTCACGCTCTCCCCCAACTCCGACGCGCTGTGCCGGCACGTTGCCGGCCACTCCAACCTGCCCATCACCCTTGAAGGAGTCGTGCGCGGCGTTCAACTCGTAATGCCGGGTGATGACCGGTTTCGCTTCACGGTGGACATCAATCGTCACATCAGCGGCTCCACGTCAACGCCGCTGGAAGGTCGCGCGGTTGTTCACTGGGCGCGCAGTGCGACGCGGCTCTATCCCGGCGACCGGATCCGTTTGGAGGGAAAACCCCGCGTCGCGATCGCGGAAGTGAACCCGGGCGTGAACGGATACGAGGACTATATGCGCAACCGCGGCGTGCACACCGCAATCGAAGCGTCGGGACCGAACGCCGTTGAGCGGCTCCGCGCCGCGCCGTGGTACTCGCCGTGGCAATGGGCGGCGCGCTTGCGGCAATTGCAGGCGGAAAACCTCGCGCGAGCGATGCCGCACGACGTGCATTCCTTTGTATACGCGATATGGCTCGGCCATCAGAGCGCGCTCAGCCAGACCGAATACCAGGATTACGTCTGGTCCGGCACAGCGCACATACTGTCCGTTTCGGGCATCCACGCGGCGATCATCGCGTTCTCGCTGCACTTTGCGCTGCGCGTGTTGCAGGTGCCGCGGCGCGCGCGGGCGGTCCTTGTGATGCTCGCGGTGTTCGCGTTCGCGATGGCCGCCGGAGCGAGCGTGCCCGCATTGCGCGCGGCAATCATGGTGTGCCTGTATTTGTCCGCAGACCTGGTCGAGCGCGAGCCGGATACGCCGACTGCGCTGAGCATTGCGGGAATCGTCTTTCTGTTGTGGGACCCGCGCAGCGTGTTCGATATTGGGGCCCAACTTTCGTTCGCAAGCGTCGCGTCCATATTGTTGTTTGTGTCGATCGTCCAGGATTGGATGGACGAGGCGTACGGCGCGCTGCGCGCGAAGTTGGACCCGAAGCAAGCGGGGCCGCTCGAACACGGATTTGTGTACAGGACATTGCGCGCACCGCTGGCTGTTTCGTTTTCCGTTCAAATCCTGCCCTTGCCAATCGCCGCGGCGAGCTTCCATGTGTTGCCGTTGGCTTCGCCGATCGCGAACCTGATCGTCATACCGATACTCGGCGCGGTGTTGTGGTTGTGCTTTGCGGCGTCGCTGCTGTCGTTCGTGTGGTTGCCCGCCGCGCAAATCGCGGGGTATGCAACGTGGCTGCCGATCGAAGCGTTGCGGTCCGTTGCCGAGGTGAGCGCGTCGCTGAAGCCGGCGGCCTTGGCGCTGACGACACCGACCCCATTTGCGTGGGGAGTGTACTGGATCGCGGCGGCGCTGCTTGCGGCGTCAACTGCCGTGCGCAAGGAGCGGCGCAAGCGCGTGCTGGCTTGCGCCGCGATTGCATTTGTTATCGGCTTTGCCGCGTGGCGGCCTTGTGGGCGCGAGCCGGAGATTGTCATGCTCGACGTGGGACACGGCGACGCGTCTTTCATCCGCATGACCTCCGGCGAGACGCTGCTCATCGACGGCGGCGACGCGAGCGAGTATGGGGATCGCGGACGGCAAATCGTCGCGCCGTTCCTCTGGGCGCGCGGCGTGACCCAACTCGACGCGTTGATGGCGTCCCACGGCGATCGCGATCACCTTGGCGGTCTGATCTACGTTGTCGACAACTTCCGCGTGGGTACGGCGATTCTCGGAGCGGTGGAAACGGATCGGCCGCTCGAGCGGGAATTTCTTGCGCGGTGCGGAGCTCGGGGCACGACAGTCGTACGCGTCGCGCGCGGCGAAACGCTCCACATCGGTGACGCGCAGTTTGCCGTGTTGCATCCGGCGCCCGATCTGCCGCCCACAACGCTGCCCAACAACCTCAGTATCGTCGCGCGCGTGCCGTTCGGCGGGAAGACCTTTCTCTTTTCCGGGGACATCGAGGACGAGATCGAGCGAACGCTTGACCCCGCGGCGATCGATGCCGACGTGCTGAAGGTGCCCCATCACGGAGCGGATACGTCAAGCACACCGGCGTTCATCGACGCAGTGACGCCGGAGTATGCCGTTATCTCGACGGGTTCCCACGGCCGCCGTGTGATGGACCAGCCGATCGTCGACCGCTACGCCGGCCGTGGCATCGCCGTGCTCCGGACCGACCGTCTCGGCGCGATTCGCTTCACGCTGCAGGACGGTGAATTGCGCGTCGAAGCCGAGCGCGCGAAACGCGGATACGCGATTGCACAGAATTGAAACCGGACGGAGTATTCCCGGAAATGGCTGCGCCGAACGTTGCGGGCAGCTTCGTCCGGGCGTGGATGAAATTGGCGAATGGCAAAGGACGTAAACGACATAAAGGACCAAAAGGACGCTAACGACATGGGGCGGGATGGACTAATTCGAGATTGGAAGGATCTATCACTCGACCAATCTCGCCCGGGGGAAGTGCAGCAAGCCGGTGATAATCGCCGCAGCCCCCAGCAACGCCGTGATCGTTACGTTGTGCGTGAGGATGGCATTCACCAGTGCCAGGGTTGCCGGCGTTTCGCCGAGCGCCATGCCAATGATTGTTGCCCGGAACCGCGCCTGCGCCGGATTGGCGGATGTGGCCGCGCGCTTGTCGAGCGCCGTGCGCATTACGTGGGACAGGCCAATCGTGCTTATGCCGACGACGAGGAAGATCGTCCCGATTTGCCTGCCCGACGCGGGGTCCATTCCGGGAGGACCTATTGGCAGCGCACCGGCGGCAATCGCCAGGCCGAGCCCGGTCATGATGCACATGGACGAGAGAATCGCCAGCGCAACGATCCGTGCGGATGCGGCGGTCAGTTTGACTTGTTCGTCGGACATGTGACGTTACGACGGTCCGATCATCTTCGATGGATCGACCTCGGCGTCGAACTCTTCCGCCGTGAGCAGGCCGAGATTGATCGCTTCCTGCTTCAGCGTCGTGCCGTTCTTGTGTGCGGTCTTGGCGATCTTCGCGGCGTTGTCATAGCCGATTTTGCGGTTGAGCGCCGTGACGAGCATGAGCGATTTGTGCAGCAGCTCGTCGATGCGCGCCGTGTTCGGCTCGATGCCCTCGGCACAGTGTTCGTTGAACGAATGCGCCCCGTCGGCGAGCAGCCGAATCGACTGCAGCGCGTTGTAGATAATCACCGGCTTGAACACGTTCAACTCGAAATTGCCGGAGGCGCCGCCGATATTGACCGCGACGTCGTTGCCCATGACCTGCGCGGCGATCATCGTGATCGCCTCGCTCTGCGTGGGGTTCACTTTGCCGGGCATGATTGACGATCCCGGTTCGTTTTCCGGAATCGTGATCTCGCCGAGACCGCAGCGCGGGCCGCTCGCCAGCCAGCGCACGTCGTTCGCGATCTTCATGAGACTGCACGCGACGGTCTTCAGCGCGCCATGCGTCATCACCAGCGCGTCGTGCGCGGCGAGCGACTCGAACTTGTTCGGCGCGGTGGCGAAGGGCAGGCCGGTCAACTCCGCGATTTTCGCTGCGACTTTCACGTCGTAGCCTTTTTTCGTGTTCAACCCGGTGCCCACCGCCGTGCCGCCGAGCGCAAGTTCGTAGAGGCGCGGCATGGTCGATTCGATCCGATCGATCCCGTTCGTCAGTTGCCGCGCGTAGCCGGCGAATTCCTGGCCGAGCGTTAGCGGCGTCGCGTCCATCAAATGCGTGCGGCCGATCTTGATGATCGCCTCGAACGCCGCGGACTTCTTCGCCAGGGTGTCGCGCAACGTGCGCAGCGCGGCCAACAACTTGTGATGAATCTGCTCGCACGCCGCGATGCTCATCGCCGTGGGGAAGGTGTCGTTCGACGATTGCGACATGTTCACGTGGTCGTTCGGGTGCACGGGCCTCTTGCTGCCCATCTCGCCGCCGGCCATCTCGATGGCCCGGTTCGAAATGACCTCGTTTGCGTTCATGTTGGTCTGCGTGCCGCTGCCCGTCTGCCACACCGACAGCGGAAAATGATCGTCGAGCTTGCCTTCAATGACCTCGTCCGCCGCGGCGCAGATGATCGTGCAGAGGTCCGGCTGAAGCAGGCCCATGTCCTGATTTACCAGCGCCGCCGCCTTCTTCAGTATCCCCAGCGCGCGGATGATCTCACGCGGCATTTTCTCCGTGCCAATCGCAAAATGCACCAGCGACCGCGCCGTCTGGCACCCGTAATACCGGTCCACCGGCACCTGCATCTCGCCCATCGTGTCGCGCTCGATTCGGTACTGCACGGAAAGGTCCCCTCGTTCGGTTAGACTGTACCGCCCAACCCCATCTTGTAGCGCGTCCGGGCGCGAAACGTCAAGGCGGGGTGAAGAACGCGCTGTGATTTCTCCGGTTGAGGTTCGCCAACGGTCGCGTGCGTTTTCCCAAGACATATCGGAGCTTTTCAAGACTGCGTTCCCAAGCGGGAGCTTTGGAACGAGTTCAAAGATTTTAGAATCGGCCAATCCAATCCCAATTTGCGATGCGGGATGTATCAGTAGGGCTAGGCGTAGGTGAGTATTTGCTTTGCTCGTACGATGTGAGTGCAGCGATCAGATCTATTGTGAAATCGCGCAAGCCGCAAAGAATCGGAAGAACCGGCCCGTCTTTGAATCCCCCTACTTCCTCGAACGCGATATGCACCGACGGGACACTACCGTTTTGAAAGGTTGCTTTGGCCCCTTTAACCTTCATTAGCGCTTTACCCTTTTCTAAAATTGCTCTCGGCGGCGCCTGAATGATGATTTCTCCATTGACTATCTGACCCTCCAGCGATACGCCCCGCGCTGTGCCAACAGCGGAAACGACATGCAATGCCCTATGTTTATCAATGCGGTTCATCTCGTGTAAAAGCCACAGGGGATGCGTAGTGGGTGTGGTTGGGGGAACCGCATGAAAAGGTTGGAATCGTTCAATAATATCGATGGCTGAGCTAGGGAGACCCCGAAGTTTTCTCCCAACATCCGCAGAGAATCTATTTTGATCGACGAAAATGGGATATTCAATTTGCTTGAGTTGCCCATCCGAGAGTGGCGGGTTTGCCCGAGAAGCAAGGTAAAAGACAATGTGATCTAGACAGGACCTGAGTTGATGCGCAACTTCTCCACAACGGACGCTTATTGCGGGATTAACTTCAATGCTTTCGTTCAATACGAAGGTCGTTTCGCCAACTTCCTCATTAAATTCCGTGCTGATCGCAAGCCCACCGGCGAACATTTCGTACATTAGACGATCTATTTCTTGGGCGTTATTATCGGCATGCTGAATTTTCAGGTACAAGTTATCAACCAGCGCAGACATATCTCTTGTCTCCCTTCTGATTAGTTAAGATCGATTGCATATTTCACACCCTTAGATTCCGCTTTTTAATCGACCTCAGCTCGTTCCCAAGCTCACACTTGGGAACGACACAGGTATCGATTCCTCAGAAATGGAAGACGCGAGTTGGAAAATGACGCGGCCGACCTCCATGTCGACCGCCTCGGCGTCAGAACTCTACGATATCAAAATCGAACGAGCCTTTGATTTCATCGAGTATAGGAATCGCAGGCGGGTCTTTCTTGGTAGCGCAGTTCTCGTGACTTTTATCTGGCTGGCCTGCGCTATTTATGCCGTACACGGCCTGGCCAAATGTGACATCGGTTGTTTTTTCCTTCGCATCCTGCTTTACGGAAAACTCAAAATAGAGATCGTCAACAAGGAGTTCCGGTGGCATTGCATACGTTTTTGATTGATCCTGGACTAACTCATAAATGGCGATCACAGTGTTGCCTTGATAAGCAGTAACAATTAAATTCTGCGAAACCTTAAGAACTTCTTTTGCAAGATCGCTAGACATATCCAAGGGCTGCGGATTGTCGTAATGGAATCGAAAATACATTCGGTAGTTCCAGACAGGACCATCAGGACAAACATGATGCTCTTTGTTATGGTGGTTTAGCCGTTCGCTGCGCGGAGGCTGGTAAGTGTAAGTGAACTCCGCCACAGTCGCTGTAGCGTTTTTACCCGCCAGATTATAGGGGCCAAATCGACGAGATTTGTCATTCTGTAAAATCAAGGTTTTCCCTATAATAAATTGTTCGTAATTGTCAAATCGGCTGACGGTTTGCTGAAGAAATTCGACGTGCTTTTTTTCTGCAACATGCACCCTCCGATTAGACTGCCCTGCAAAATCTGTTTTTTCGTCATACTTCAAACGTTCGAAGGTACGCGGCTCTTCGGCGCTCGCGAGTAAAACCGAAAAAAATAACTGGATACTAAGACCGAGAATAGTTCGTGGAAGCATAGGGGTACCTCACATTTTGGTTGAAAGGCCAGTCCGCACCCTCTCCATACAAATGATGCGTCGATTAAAGTGCGATGTCAAGCGAAATACGTCCGTCGTGGAGGGTTGAGCTAACTGAGACGTAAGCTAAAGAGCTGAGTTTTGCGAGGTTTGGGTGGAATCGGTGGCGTAGATATTTCCCGCGTTTGCGTTGGGTTTTGCGCGCGCGTGTTGCATGGTTTTTGGCGACTGGAGTACAACTCCGTGCGCTAGTGGCTAGGAGCATATGTCCATGCAAGTGCGCTCGACAGTCGCGGTAGACCCGACAGGCCCGGCAGCCCCGATAGACCCGGCGGAGGCTTCTACATTTAATATCCCGAGGGCACCGGCGTCTGACAACTCTCGTCCCTTCACGACCCTCGGCTCCCCGCTCTCCTCCGCATGGGATCCCGCCGACATCGCATTTGTCGAAGCACGCGAAGCAGAATTAAACGGCCGCATCTGCGGCGCGCGCACGTTGTCCGGTGTACCGTGTTCGCTTGCGCCGAACCACGAGAACGGACGCTGCAAGTAGCGCGGCTTTGTGCGAGTCCCGAAGTGCGGCGCTTTGCTATACTCTGGGCGGGCACGAGTAAGGTGCGCGTATGAGAGGGGAGTTTCAATGATGCGTGAAGAGAATCGCCGTGCGTTTTTGCAGTGGTCGACGACGTCGTTGGCCTTGGGCGCGTTGACGACTGCGTTCAGTTGCAACGAGACTGCGCCCGCCGACGCCCCGATGCCCGTGGCGCCGGAGGGCAAGCGTTATAAGGCGGCGTTCTCCAACGCCGGACTCAAGGCGACGTGGTGCGCGCACGGGATGAAGACTGCGGAGTGGTGGGGTAAACATCTTGGCGTGGACGTCACCATTTACGATTCGCAACTGAACATCGACAAGCAGCGGCAGGACATTGAAGACATGACGACGAAGGACTGGGACTTCGTCGCGATTCAGGCTTACGCAATCCAGACGCTGGCGGAGCCGGTGAAACGCCTTATCGACAGGGGCATTCCCGTGATCGATTTTGACACGCGCATTGTGCCCGAGGGCGAGGACATCGGTCTGTGGACCTTCATGACGCCGGACCACGAGAAGCTCGCAGAACAAGCCACGGAGATGATTTGCCAATCCATCGGCGGCAAAGGGAAGATTGTTCATACGCAGGGCGCCCTCGCGCACACCGGCGCGCAACTCCGCGCGAAGGGTTTTCACACCGTTGTCGCAAAGTATCCTGAGATCGAAGTCATCGACGAACAGCCCGCGGACTGGGACATCAACAAGGCAGGCCAGATTTGGGACGACCTGCTCGTGCGGTACGACCAGATCGATGGGGCGTTCTGCCACAACGACGACATGGCGATGGCGGCGGTGCAGGCGATCAAGCGATCCGGGAAGGAGCGCAAAGTCGTGTTTGGCAGCATCGACGCGCAAGAGCAAGGGTTAAACGGCGTGATAAACGGTGACCTGATCTGTTCCGCGATGAACGCGGCCGGCCGTATCCATCTTACGGCGCTGATGGTTGGGTATTTCGCGTGCGCACAGGGACAGAAGAAGGATCAGGTGCCGCCGTTCATGATCATCGACAATCCGGTCGTGACCAAGGACAACGCTGCGGGGTTCAAGTACTTGATGGAAAATAGAATGATTTGATTCGCGGCGATCCCCCGAGCGCGGCATCCAAAGATGGTCCGCGATCGCGAACGATCCTTATACCATATGCTTTGTTCTTGGTGAGGCCCGTTTCCAGCGAACGAGTAGGCCACCAAGAATGGCCGCGGGAAAAGTAACCGCAAACGCGGCGGCGAACGCGTTGAAGAGGAGAAAGAGCGATTCCACTCCCGTCCAGCCCAAACCCTCCGTAGGAACGACCAGGGCCAAGGTCCCCACGATCCAAATGAGGGCGCCCGCCAAGCCGCCAACTACGCTTGCCTTCCAAAATCGGGGCACCTTGCGATGGGCCGCGACTCCCGCGGAAACTCCCAGCCCCACCATAATCGCTAACGGCACTGCAACGCTTGGCATGTTCAGTCCTCCTTTTCCACGCGACACCAGTATACGCCTTGCCTCCGCCGTTCCCACGCGCGCTCGATTTCTTATGGTAACTCACTCGCCAGCCAACGCATGGCGACCGAGTATTCGCGTCGGAGGGAGAGGTGGAAGTGTGGATTTCGAAGAAGCAACGGGAATTGCCAAGGCCTTGAATGAGATTGTGGGAGACCAACCAATTCCGTTTGGCGCGTTCGTTTGCTATTCTTCCTCCCCAGTTGTTCTGAAATCTGAAATTTCAAATCTCAAATCTCAAATCATTGGAGATTTCCGTTACATGAGCCGAGTATTAATCATTGGCGCCGGCGGTGTCGGCGGCGTGGTGACGCACAAGTGCGCGCAGGTGCCCGAGGTGTTCAGCGAGATCACGCTGGCCAGCCGGACGCTGTCAAAGTGCGAAGCAATCCGCGATCAGATTTCGCGGCCGATCGACGTTGCCCAGGTGGACGCGGACGATCCGAAGCAGGTTGTTGCCTTGATCAACAAGGTCAAGCCAAAACTGCTGATCAACGTCGCGCTGCCGTACCAGGACCTGCCGATCATGGATGCGTGTTTGGAGACTGGTCTCGACTATCTCGACACGGCGAACTACGAGCCGCCCGACGTCGCAAAGTTCGAGTACAAGTGGCAGTGGGCCTACCAGGACCGGTTCAAGCAGAAGGGCATCATGGCGCTACTCGGCTGCGGGTTCGACCCTGGCGTGACGAATATCTTCGCGGCCCACGCGCAGAAGGAACACTTTGACGAAATCCACTACGTCGATATCCTCGACTGCAATGCGGGCGATCACGGCCACGCGTTCGCTACGAATTTCAACCCGGAGATCAACATCCGCGAGATCACGCAGAAGGGCAAGTACTGGGAAAAAGGCGAGTGGAAAGAAATCGATCCCATGTCGGTGTCGATGGACTTCGATTTTCCCGAGTGCGGCGTAAAACGCGCGTATCTGCTCTATCACGAAGAACTGGAGTCGCTCGTGAAGCATATCAAGGGACTCAAGCGCATCCGCTTCTGGATGACGTTCGGCGAATCGTACCTCACGCACCTGCGCGTGTTGCAGAATGTCGGCATGACACGCATCGACCCCGTAATGTTCGAAGGCCGTGAAATCATTCCGATCCAGTTCCTGAAAGCGCTCCTGCCCGATCCCGCGTCGCTCGCGCCGGGATACAAAGGCAAGACGTGCATCGGCTGCCTGATCGAAGGCGTGAAAGCCGGCAAGCCCAAAAAGATTTTCATATACAACGTCTGCGACCACGCCGAGTGCTACAAGGAAGTCAAAGCGCAAGCCATCTCCTACACCACCGGCGTCCCCGCCATGATCGGCGGCATGATGATGCTCACCGGCCAATGGCGCGGCGAAGGCGTCTTCAATGTCGAACAGTTCGATCCCGCGCCGTTCATGGATAAACTGAACAGGCACGGGCTGCCGTGGCGCGTGCAGGAGATGTGACGCCGACTTAAGGAGTCCAACTTTGTTGAGAGTGAATATACACGAGATACCGGACGAGCTTCGTAACGCAATTGATCGCGTGGCAAGTACCGGTGCGCGAATTGGCATCGAGCTTAGCAACGGCTCAATTGCAGGGTTGGTTCCGCTGGAGGACCTAGAGTTGGCTCAGAGAGTGGAGGATTGCATCGATAATCAAGCTGCCGACGCCGCACTGGCGGAAGGCGGTGAAGTTATTCCTTGGGAGGTAGTAAAGAAGGCACTTAATCTCTAGGAGCATAAACATCCATGAAAGATGCGCTGCTAACCGCCTTACGCTTCCCCTTCTTTTGCGCGTCTCGTTGCGAAATGCTTCGCTTCAACGCGGAATGGCGCTACTTTGTGTGCGGAATCGTCGCGACTTGGATCGTAGGCCTCGGCCGCTGGTGGGACGATGGCGGGGCGAATCTGTTTCAAAAACTTGGGCTGGGTTCCGTAGTTTACGTCTTCGTGCTGGCGTTTTTTCTTTGGATTACATTATTGCCAATGCGTCCGAATGATTGGTCCTATCCACGCGTCCTGGTGTGCGTCACCTTTACGGCTTTACCCGGTATTGTTTATGCAATTCCCGTTGAGCGGATGATGACGTCCGCAGTAGCCGCACGTGTGAATTTGGGATTTCTGGCGTTTGTAGCAGGCTGGCGGGTGGCACTGCTGATGTTTTTTGCGCGCCGTTTGGGCAAACTCACTTGGCCACGCACACTTGTTGGTTCGCTATTTCCATTGGTTTTCGTTGTGACCCTTGTGAGCGCTACGGTAAAACTGAACATGTCGCTTCTTCGGGATATGGCCGGAATCAAGAACTTCAACGACGAGCAATTGGTCGTCGAAGCTGCCGCAAACGTCGTATCGGAAGTGTCAAATCCTCTTTTTCTTCCATTGATGATTGCCTATGTCACATTGGCAATCATTTCCTTGTACCGTGCCAAACGAGTAACCACGCCGCGGGAATCGGAACGATCAGTATAGAAGGAGATGCATGCCAACCTATCCCAACATCCCCGTGATTGATATCCCCACCCCCGCCTACGTGGTGGACGAATCCGCGCTGCGGCGAAATCTCGAAGTGCTTGCGGACGTCCAGGAACGCGCGGGGTGCACGATTATTCTTGCGCTGAAGGGCTTCGCGATGTGGAGCACTTTTCCCATCGTGAAACAGTTTCTGCGCGGGACGACGGCGAGTTCCGTCGACGAGGCGCGCTTGGGCCGTCTCGAATTTGGCGGGCAGGTGCACGTCTACGCGCCGGCATACAGCGAAGACGACATGCGGGAACTCCTTCCGCTCGCGGACCACATCACCTTCAACTCGTTCAATCAGTGGAAGCGGTACAAGGACCTCATTCAGAAATCGAGCAGAGACGTGTCGCCGGCACTGCGCATTAACCCGGAACACAGCGAAGTGAAGGTCGCGCTGTACGATCCCTGCGCGCCGTGTTCGCGACTGGGGATGACGCGCGCGCACTTCGAAAGCGAGTCGCTCGATGGCCTCGAAGGGCTGCACTTTCACACGCTGTGCGAGCTCAACTCCGATTCGCTCGAGCGCACGCTAAAAGCGGTCGAGGAGAAATTCGGCGAATTCATCCCGCAAATGAAATGGATCAATTTCGGCGGCGGGCACCACATTACGCGGGCGGACTACGACATCGAGTTGCTGGTGCGGCTCGTTTCCGATTTTAAGTCCCGCTATGGCGTGGAGGTATATCTCGAACCGGGCGAGGCCATCGCGCTGAACACGGGCGTCCTTGTCACGTCCGTGCTCGACATGTTCAATAACGGTATGAACATCGCCATTCTCGATACATCGGCGACGGCGCACATGCCCGATGTACTTGAAATGCCATACCGGCCGCAGATCATCGGCGGCGGCATGCCCGGCGAGTTCGCGCACACGTACCGGCTGGGCGGGCTCACCTGTCTCGCCGGCGACGTTATCGGCGATTACTCGTTTCCGCAGGAATTGCGGATTGGCGACAAGCTGGTCTTTCTCGACATGGCGCACTATACGATGGTGAAGAACACAACGTTCAACGGTGTGCGCCTCCCGTCGATCGGCATCTACAGCCCGGAAACCGGCCACACGCGCATCGTGCGTACGTTCGCGTACGAGGACTACAAGAACCGGTTGTCGTGACGTGCGCGCCGCGGCGGCTCCGGGATCGTGAAGGAACGCCGCGAATTCACCGCCTCGTGCATGCGGCGTGTAGCGTTTCCAGCGACGCCGTAAGGTCGTCGACGAGCGGGTGTTCCCATCCATTCGCGAGCGCTTGCGTGATCGTGGCGTAATACCAGAGCGTACCTTCGCGCCGGCCGGTAAACCGCAGCCAGACTTCCTCGCCGATCGCCTCGTAGTCGCCGATGGTGGCGCAGAGATTGTGCAGTTTGTCCGCGGCGACGATGAGTTTCACTTCCGGTGCGGCGCTGCGCATGGATTCGATGAATTGTTCCTTGCGTTCGCGCCATTTCGGCTTGGGTTTCTCGAACGCGTCGGAACATGCTTCGACCATGTCCGCGACGCGCGCGCCAAATTGCGCGCGGACCTTCTCCAGCGTTGCGTACCCGTCGCCGTCCTCGACCGCGTCGTGCAGCAGCGCGGCAATAAAGGTGTCCTCGTCGCCACCATGCTCGCCGACGATGGCCGCGACGGACATCACGTGCGTGATGTAGGGAACACCCGATCCTTTGCGTGTGTGATTGGCGTGGATTCCGTGCGAGAACGCAAAGGCTTCGACGATGCGGGGGGAGTAAGGCCGCGGACCGGACGAGTCCGACCTGCCGGACGAGTCCGACATGTCTGAGACGTGAGAGGCCAAATTCCGCTACGCTTCCTGATAGGAGCGCCGCATGGACGTGGGCAGGATTCCGAGCGCTTCGCGGTATTTCGTTACCGTGCGCCGCGCGATGTTGAGGCCCTTTGCCTTCAGCATGTCGGCAATCTTCTGATCGCTGAGCGGTTTGCTCTTGTCTTCGTCGTCGATCATTTTTTTGATGATCGACTGCACGCTTTTCGACGATTGCGCTTCGCCGCTGTCGCGCTTCAGCCCCGGCGAGAAGAAGAACTTCATCTCGAACAGGCCCTGCGGCGTCTGCATGTATTTGCCGCGCGTAGTGCGGCTGACGGTCGCTTCGTGCACGCCGACGCGATCGGCGATCTCCTGCAACGTCAGCGGCTTGATGTACTCGATGCCGCGTTCGAGGAAGTCCTGCTGCACGTCCACGATCGCGCGCGCGATGCGCAGGATGGTCTGCTGCCGCTGCTCGACGTTGCGGATCAGCCACTTTGCCGACTCGACCTTGTCCCGCAGGTAGGCCTTTTCTTCGCGCGTGCACTTCCCGTTGCCCATCATGCGTCGGTAGTCTTCGTTGATGCGCAGCGCGGGCAGCGAATCGTCGCTGAGATACACGACGATCTCGTCGTCGATTTTTTCGACGATGACGTCCGGGGTGACGTACTGCGTCGGTTCGGAGCTGTACTCGAGGCCGGGCCACGGGTTCAGTTTGGCGAGCATTTCCTTCAGTTCTTCGACGCGCTCGACGCTGACGCGCATCTCCTTCGCGATTTTCGGAATCTGCCGGTGCTCGAGCGCTTCGAGATGTTCCGCGACGAGGACTTTCAACTCCGGCACGTGCGGATACTCGACGTCGATCTGCAACTGCAGGCACTCGACTACGTCGCGCGCGCCGACACCCGTCGGCTCGAACCGTTGAATCATGCGCAGCACCCGATCAACCTCGTCTACCGAGGCGCCAGCCTCGCTCGCAATGTCCGCCAACGATCCGGTGAAATAGCCCTTCCCATCGATCTCCCCGATGATGAGTTCGCCGATCTCGATGGTTTTCTCGTCCTGCGCGGCCAGCCGGAGCTGGGTCAGCAGCATGGACGAGAAGGACTCCTCCTTCGTGATCGAGTTCTGGTAATGGTCCCGCCTCTCGGCCAAGTCCGGGTTCCGGGAGAAGTCCGTGCCCTCGCGGCGGAAGTCGGTCCACTGGGTGGCGTAGTCGTCGAGGTTAAACGCCGTGTCCTCGATGGTTGCCCCGTCTGACGTGGCGGGGGCGGGCGGTTGGACCGTCTCCGGCTTGGGTTCCTTGACCAATTGTTCGAGGACGGGGTTCTGTTCGAGCTCTTTTTGCAGGTATTGTTCTAGTTCTATACCCGAAAGCTGCAGGATTTGGATTGCCTGCTGCATTTTCTGGGTCAGCATCAGCCGTTGCGACAGGTTCTGCGACAGCCGGTGTTCCATGTGCATCATGTTGATTTACTACCCCTTAGCAACTGCTATGCCATTATAACGGCCATCCCTTCATCTGTCAATTGACCATTCCTAAATACAGTGTTATATTAGCGTTAAGGCCCTCGGGTGGGGGCGCGGGGGTGATGCGGTGATTCGGTTTTGCCTGCTCGGCAGCGGCAGCAGCGGTAACGCAACGTACATCGAAGCGGACGGCAGCAAGATCCTGATTGACAACGGGTTAAGCTACCGTCAGCTTGAATCGCGCGCCGCGCAGGCTGACATCACGTTTGATGGGCTCAAGGCGATCTTTGTCACGCATGAACACGCCGACCACGTTGCGGGGGTAGGTGTTCTCACGCGCAAGGTGAATGTCCCGGTCTATATGACCCGAGGCACCGCGGACAGGCTCCCGCCCGGAATCGGCAAGTTAAACGATATCAGGTACTTCGAGGCGGGCGACGACATCACGCTGAACGGGATGCGGGTCGGCAGTTTCAGCGTTTGTCATGACGCCGCCGACCCGGTCAGTTTCGTTGTGGAAGCGTGCGGAACCAAGCTGGGCTTGGCCGCCGATCTCGGCCACACGACCACCCTTGTACGCCAGCGGCTCGCCCACTCCCACGGCCTCATTGTCGAGTCGAACTACTGCCCCGACATGCTCCGGCGGAGCAGTTACCCCGCGATGATCCGGCAGCGGATCAACAGCGATTTCGGCCACCTCAGCAACCGCGACGCCGGGAAACTGCTGGCGCACATACTGCACGACGCGCTCCGCCTGGTCGTCCTCGTCCACATCAGCGAGGAAAACAACACCAAGGAACTGGCCCAGACCGCCGCCGCCCAGGCCATGCGCGGCCACGCCGCGGAACTGCACGTCGCCTGGCAGGACAGGCCCACGCCGGTGTTCGAGATTCGCCCGTGACGGCGGTCGCCTTCCTGCACTCGAGGGCGGTGCGCCGGGTGCTGGAACGCGCGTCCCGCGCGGCGGGCATGCCGGCGGCCATTCATCACGTCGACGACGAGGGGCACGAAGGCAGGAAACTTGGGGGCTGCGGCCAGTGCGCGGCGTGCGCGTACATCGCCAAATTGCCCGGCGGTGCGGACGCATGCCAGGCTTCCCGCGTCCGTAGCAGCCAGTATGCGCTTTCGGTCACGAAGCCCGCGACCTTTCTGTGCCACATGGGGTTTGCGTGCGTATCCGTTCCCGCGCTGCCGTCGACCGGTCAGCGGTTTGTCCTTACGATGGGGCCGTATTGCCCGGCCGAAGCGCCGGAATTGCTAATGGAAGACGCCATGCGCGGGCTCGTGGCCCTGGGGCACGCGAAGATGCCGTTCTTTCCCGTGCCGCTGACGGATATCAATCACATCCGTGGCGAAAGCGTCCCCGCGCTCGCGGAGTGGACGGTTGACGCAATCGCACAACTTTGGCAGGCGGAACAGGCAGACGCCGAGTCTGCCGAACCCACGGATTCGCCGCGGGGCAAACGCACGCGTGGCCGTCCGCGCCGCTTACGCTCGAAGTCTCCAGATACTTCGCCCTACCGGGGCGCGGAAATCGCTGCGGCGCTCGCGAGTGGCGACCAAACCCTCGCGCGCACCCTTGTAAAGACAGGCATCGCCGAGGTCGATACATCCGCCGAACTGCAACTTTCGGCGCGGCGCGCGCGCGCCGTCGCATTGACCAGCGCTGTGCTCGAAGCCGCCGAGCGCGCGGGACGCAACACCACGCGCTCGTGGGAAGAATTTCCCGCGTTCCTCAACGCCGTGCGTCACGCCGCGGCGGACACAGACCTCGTGAAAGCGGTGATGGCCTTGTTGTCGCCGCTCGTGCCGCGCCGTCAGACTGACACGCACGACAGCGTCCTTGCCGAACTCGACCGCGCCGTGATGGGCCGCATGCCCGAAGCCGTACAGCTTGGCGAAATCGCCGAGCGTCTCGGCAAACACCCGACAGCCATCACCCACCACTTGCAGCGGAAATACGGCCTGTCGTTCAGCCAATACGTCGCCCGTCTCCGCATCGACAAGGCCAAAGAGCTCCTCCGCCGCACACGTCTCGGCATCGGCGAAGTCGCTACGCGCGTCGGCATCAACGACCAATCCAACTTCACGAAACAATTCCGCAAGTTCGAAGGGCTATCGCCGGTGCAGTACCGGGAGCAGTACCGGACGGGACGGTAACGCAACAGTCACGGAATTCGGCGGGAGCGCAATTCGTTCCGGCGCTGCATTGCAGGTATCCAATGCGCGTCACTATCAGTGGCCAGGAATCGCGAATGAATGTTAACGCCGATGCCCCTATGCTAACGTGATTATCCGAGCGGATGTCACATCGGGAGGATCGGGCATGCGGCATATTAAAAGGAGAGATTTCCTTTCCGCATTGGGCGCGGGCGCGCTGGCTGCCGCATTGCCCGGCCATCGTGATACATGCGCCGCAGCCGCGGATCGACTGCCCAACATCGTGATCATTCTCGCGGACGATATGGGGTTCGGCGATTTGGCGTGCCAGAACCCGGAATCGAAAATCCCGACGCCGAATCTCGATCGTCTCGCGTCGCGTGGGATGCGGTTTACGGACGCGCATTCGCCCAGCGCGGTGTGTTCGCCGACGCGGTACGCCATGTTGACGGGCACGTATGCGTGGCGATCCCCTTTGAAACAGTCGGTGTTGTGGACGTGGGACGGGCCGTTGATCGCGCCGGACACGCTGACGCTTGGTGGCATGTTGCGCGAGCGCGGTTACACGACTGCGTGTATCGGCAAATGGCATCTCGGGTGGGACTGGCCGACGACGGACGGTTCGCGCATCAACGACACCGTGGCACTGGGCGATTACAGTCTCGAAGCGCGGAAAGCGTTCAACGACAAGATTGACTTGACGCGGCCCATCGCCAACGGCCCGACCGCGCGCGGGTTCGATTACTACTTTGGCGACGACGTGCCCAACTTCGCGCCATACTGCTTCATCGAGAATGACCGCTGTACGGAACGACCAACGGCGTCAAAACCCGACGACATGTTTGGCACGCCCGGGCCGATGGTCCCGGGTTGGAAACTCGATGCGGTCATGCCGGCAATCACGCGTAAAGCGGTCGACTTTATCAAGGCCGCGCCGGGGGCCGCGCCTTTCAACAAGCAGGCGGACAAGCCGTTCTTCCTATACTTCCCGCTCACCGCGCCGCATACGCCGGTCGCGCCCGCGGCGGAATTCATCGGCAAGAGCGAAGCGCACCGCTATGGCGACTATGTTTGCGAAGTGGACTGGGCGGTTGGGCAAGTCGTGAGCGCCCTGGAAGAGACGGGGCAGATCGACCATACCTTGATCGTATTCACGAGCGACAACGGTTCCCCCGCGAATGACGGGGAGAAAATGGACGGCAGGCCGCGTTCACTGCTCCAGTACGGTCACAACCCAAGTTACATTTACCGCGGAATCAAGGCGGACATTTGGGAGGGCGGTCACCGCGTACCATTTATTGCGTGCTGGCCGGGCCGCATTCCGAAAGGCGTCGTTTCCACGGAGCCGATTTGTCACGTCGATCTGATGGCCACCTGCGCGGCCATAGTGAACTATCCCCTGCCGGACAATGCGGCGGTCGATAGCTGCAACGTGTTGCCCGCGCTTGAAGGACGCACGAACGACACGCCGGTCCGCGAGGCGATCGTCCACCACTCGATCGACGGTACGTTCGCGATCCGCAAGGGCAAATGGAAACTCATTCTCGGGCGTGGCTCCGGCGGATGGAGCGGGAAAGGCGATGCGAACGACCCGCCCGTGCAACTCTACAACATGAGTACCGACGTGACAGAGAGCAGAAACGTCCAGGCGAACCACCCGGAAGTCGTCGCCGAACTTGAAGGCTTATTGCGAAAGTATCAGCAGGAAGGGCGAAGCGTTCCGCATCGCACCTCCGCGGCGGAGTAGCTATTTCAATCGGAAATCGTAGTAACTGGAATCTTTGACGCTGGGATCGGAATCCAACCTAATCTCGACTTGGTATCCGCCGCCTTTATCGAGATTATCAGGCACTTTCCATTTGAACGACCCATCATTGGGTGCGCCGTTGGTGATCGTCTTCACCTTGTTTCCGTTGCGGAGCAAGTCCAGTCGCACGTCTTCCGCGGAATCGACGTTGGTCACCCATTCGATTTTCTTCTTCTTCCCGCGTTTCCATTTCTCGCCGCCGTTGGGCGTGAGCAATTCAGTCAACCCGCCGATAGTCACCGTGGAGACGAGAATGTCCGCGTCGGTACCGATGGTGTTGCCGAGGCTATCGAACGATGACCACACGAGGACGACATGGCCGGATTCGTCCGCGGCGAGTTCCGGGTTGTTGTCGTCGCGGGAGTCGTCAAACGCGTTTGTGTTTGCGAACTCCGGATCGGTCCATTGTTTCCCGTCTTCACTGGCGAAATAGATGCGCAGGTCGTAGTCGCTTCCCGACAAACCGCCCTTGCCGTCCGGCGGCTCGACGCTGCTATCCGACATCGCAACACCGAACAGCGTAGGCGACAAATGCGGCGATCCTTTGCCGGTATTCCAGGTGGACCATCGAATCTGAATCGGGCTCATAAAGAGCCGATTTTGCCCGGATTTCGATCCGCTATTCGGACTGTCGAGCACCATGGGGTCAGACCACGACATGCCGTCGTCGGTCGAGCGCGCGTACAGAATCTCGGTGAGGCCGCCACCGAGATGCCGGTGCCACGTGGCCAGCCATGTCTCGCCGCCGAGGTTCAGCACCCGGGCGCCTGCATCGTTACCCGCCGGGGTCGCGCCCTGATCGGTGGCCGCATCGGAATTGAGAGGTTGTGCGTCGCTCCACGTTTCGCCCCCGTCGGTCGAGCGCGCGAATAGGATGTCGTAATCGCTTCCGATGGCGCCGCCAAAGGTGTCGTTCGATTCCCACACGGCGATCCACGTTCCAGCGTCTCTCACGGCGAGAAAGGCGTTGCCATCGTCACTCGAGCCGTTCGCCGCGTTGCTGTTGAGGAACGCGGGCGCGCTCCACGAATCGCCGTCGTTGGTCGACCGCGCGAAGACGATGTCACTATCGGAATTCGATCCGTCCAGGTCCGCGTCGGACGTCCATGCGCAAATCCAGATTCCTGTCGGATCGTTAACAATGCGGGGTGCGCCGTCCCCGTCGATAAGGTCCGAGGTTGCATTCGAGTTGAGCACGGCCGCCGCCGACCACATCTGGCCGCCGTCCGTGGAGCGCGAGAAGAAAATGTCTGTGTCCACGACGTCGCCCATGCCCGCGGATCGATCGGAACTCCAGGCGGCAATCCACGTGGTTCCGTCCGTGGCAATGTCCGGCGACGAATCGTCGACGGAGTCGCTGTCTGCGCCGTCGTTCAGCGTCGCCACCGAACTCCACGTAGCGCCATCGTCCACCGACCGGGCAAAGAAAATGTCGAAATCGCCATTGCCCGGCTCGGTCAGTTTGCTCTGCGACGCCCACACGACAACGAAGGTATCGTCGCGATCGGTGGCGATGCGCGGGGTGAAATCGTTTGCCGAATCCGACGCGGCGTTCGAGTTGAGCGGCGCGGGGCCGGTAAAGACGACGGCACCGCACGCGAATTGGGCGGACAGGACGAACATCGACGCGGCGGCGATGGGCAGACGATAGGTTGCGCGGCGAGATCGCATGGAAAACCTCCCCTGAATAGTGACGATCGCGAAACGAAACCGCAGCCTTACAGCATTCATGCTAAACGGTTACAGCCAATTCTGTCAACGGGGTAGGCCCTTGGGCGCAGGGCAGAATGTGGCGCATCGCGTTGCGATACGACCGCCGCGTTTGGCACTCTGTTCGCAATCCGCAGGACCATGCCATGAAGATGAATTCGCTCGAGAAGCTGATGGTAAACAACCCGTTGCGCACGCTCATGCTGCGGAAACTGGCCACTTCGCTGTTGCGGCGCGCGGACACGACGCTTGCCGGCAAATCGGTTTTGGAGATTGGTTGCGGTCAGGGCGCGGACACGGACTTGTTGTTGCGGCATTGCGGCGCGGACCGGGTAGTCGCATTCGATTACGATCCGGCGCAATTGGCGCGCGCGCGGGTGCGGCATTGTTCGAGCAACGAACGGCGCGCGGTGCTGTTTCAGGGCGATGCGGCGCGGTTACCGTTCGGGGACGCGCAATTCGACGTGGTCGTCGAATTCGCGATTCTCCATCACGTGCCGGAATGGCCGCTCGCGCTGCGCGAAATCGCGCGCGTGCTGAAGCCGGACGGGCTCTTTCTATACGAGGAATACTTGCGCGGGTTCACGGCGAACCCGGTGGTGAAGGTCTTCCTCGTGCATCCCAAGGACGGGATGTTCACCGCGGAGACGTTCTACGCGGAAATGGATCGCGCTGGACTTGCACGCGATCCCCGGCAGTTGCGCTGGGGACAGTGGCGGCTGGCTGGCACGGCGAGAAGAGCGGTTTGAGGTTTAGGGTTCGGGAGAACGACAGCCAAGTCGTTGAATTGAATAGGAGTGAGCAGATGATGTGGCCTTTCCGGATTTTCTTGGTATCGGTGACGCTGTATTCCATCGCGTACGCCGACGGTTTTTACATTGCCCCGTTCTTGCAGAACGTGACGCCGGATGGGGTAACGGTCATTTATCAGACGAACGAAAACGGGCAGGGAGTCGTCGAGTATGGACTGGAAGGCGCCTTCGATCAGAAGGCGGCCGGCCCGGAGAACGAAATGATCCGCAAGGTGCGCATCACCGGATTGAAACCCGACACGGCTTATTCGTATCGGGTGCGCGCGGGGAGCGAGGCGAAGGAGCACACGTTCAAGACCGCGCCGTTGCCGAGCGCGGACCGCGAGGTCACCTTTGCCATTTTCGGCGATACGCGCCGCTGGGAGAACAAAGTCGAAGAGACCGGATTCATTCAGGACCTGATGCGATGGAAACCGGAGTTCTTCCTAATCAACGGCGATCTTGTGGTGAAAGGGCACGACTATTCGCTGTGGAAACCGCACTTCGACCGGTTCGCGGAGATCGGCGCGACACACATGATCCTCACCGCACGTGGCAATCACGAAGGCACGATGCTTACGGACATCGAAAATGACTGGTTCGCCAAATACCACGACAATCCAAACGGCGAACCGTATTCGCATTTCACGTGGGGCAATGTGCATGTCGTGGCGCTCGCGTGGGAGCAGACAGTGAACCCCGCGATGGTGAAGCCAACGGCGGACTGGCTCGACGCGCATCTCGGCGAGGTGAAGTCGCCGTACACGTTTGTGTCGCAGCATTTCCCGATCTACTGCACCGGATACCACGGCCCCACGGATAGCCGGAAGCAGCCGGGCGACGACATGATCCTGTTTAAGAACGTGCTCGATAAACATAACGTCACCGCTCACATGTCCGGGCATACGCACATCTTCGAGCGCCATTATCCCGTCCGTGACAACAAGCGTGACGACCGCAACGGCGTGCACTATCTCGTGAACGGTGGCGACATCAACGCCAACTACGGCGAATGGTGGACTGCGTACACCGACAACGGCAGCGGTTACACGAAACCGACGTACACAATCTATCAGTGCAAAAAAGACCGCATGGACATCCGCACGTTCGCGTGGTCGGAAGAACGCAAGAAGTTCGAGCAGATCGACCGGGACATCGCGTGGAAAGACGAGGCGACGCCGAAGGGCGTGCTTGGTTCGCTCGCATCGCTCAAGGGCGAGGAACAGCTCGACGCGATTGAGCAACTTGGCGCGATGCTGTACGCGCCCGCGATTCCCGCGCTGTCGAAGCTGCTGAAGAGCGACGATGCTGCGGCCCGCCAGAGAGCTGCGTGGGCGATCAGCATGATCGGCACGAAGGAATCGGTGATGGCGCTGCAAGCCTATCTTGACGACACCGATGCCGAGGTGCGGTATCAGGCGGCGCGCGCGCTCGAAGTGACGATGCCGGAGCCAATGGCGAAGGACATCGCGATACGCGTCGGTGACGCAGCTCAGGATGCGCGTGTCCGGATCAAACTCATCGGCGCGCTGCAACACCACGCGCCCGCCGCGGTGACGCGCGCTGCGATGCTCGACGTCATCGCGTCCGGCGCGCCGGAAAACGTTCGCCAACGCGCCGCGTACGCGCTAACGCGGGTGGTGGGCCAGGGCGACGTAAAGACGCTCACGAAAGCCATCGAAAACGAGAAAGACGCCTACGTCACGGCGCGTCTCGCGTTCACGTTGAACAAGGTCACCGGCTTCACGCAGAACCCGGACCAGGTCGGCAAGTCGAACCCCGGCGAGCGCAAGGAGTTCATCGAAAAATGGCGCAACGCGCCGAAGGAAAAGACCGCAGCGGCACTGTAGCCAGTTGGCGTGAGGGCTAGCCCCAGCTTTTGCGGATGAACTTCGCGCCTTCTTTCGCGACGTGTTCTTCGCTGGGGGCCATGCGGCGCCAGATACAGGTGGCGGCGGCGAGTTCGGGCAGGCAGAGGCCGAAGGCCTCGATCACGAGCCAGTCGTCGTAGCCGATATCTTTGAGCGCCTTGAAAACGCCCGCGTAATCGACGTGGTCCTCGCCGGGGGTGGCGCGATCGTTAGCGGAGACATGCACGTGGTTGATCGCCTTGCCGCTCGCGCGGATTGCGGCAGGGACGTTCTTCTCTTCGATGTTCGAGTGGAACGTGTCAAAGAGGAAGCCGGCATTCGTTTTTCCGATCGCCTTCACCAACTCGGTCGAGTCCGCACAGGAGTTGATGAAATACGTCTCGAACCGGTTCAGCGGTTCGATGGACACCGGGAAATCTTTTGCGTAATCGCAGAGCGCCTGCAAGCCCGCGACGCACCAGTCCCATTCCTGCCGGTTGCGGCCGCGGCCGACGAGTTTGCCGACGGGCGAGCACAACGGCCCCGCGATCTTCTCCGCGCCGAGGGTGTGGCACGCGTCGACGCACTGTTTGAAGAACGTCAACGCGGCGGCGCGCTCGCCTGCGTCTTCGCTGATGAAGTTGGTGCCGGGTGCGGGCACGGAGACAACGGTGCTGGCGAGACCTTCGCCGTCGAGCACGTTCTTCAATTCCGCCCAGTCGGAACCGGTCGCGTTGAACATCGGCAGTTCGACACCGTCGAACCCCCATGACTTGATCTGTTTGAATAGCGGATAGTGTTCTTTGCCGGCGGCGCCGGTCCAGAGCAACAGATTCATTCCAAGCTTCATGGCAGTGCACCCCTCTCGCGTGGCATTCCCAAATAGGAATTTGGGAACGAGTCAAAAGGGAGGGTAGCACACGGGTGAAGCTTTTGCCACAATGCCGCGCATGCGGAACATCGAACTGAAAGCGCGGCTCCGCGACATCCGGAATGCGCGACAAACCTGCAAAGCCATCGGCGCGGAGCGTCACGGGGTAATTAAGCAAACCGACTTCTATTTCCGAGTGTCTTCGGGAAGGCTCAAGCTGCGCGACAACGAGCCGGGAGATATGGAACTCATCTACTACCATCGCGACGACACCGAGGAAAGCAAGGCTAGTGACTACGAGATCGTTGCGGGGTCGCTTGAATTGTTGGGCATACTGGTGGAGGCGTTGGGCTTGCGCCTCGTCGTGCGCAAGAAACGCGAATTGTGGCTTTGGCACAACGTCCGAATTCACCTCGATTCGGTGGATCGGCTGGGCACTTTTGCCGAGTTCGAAGCTGTGTTGGATGGCGATTATGACGACGCCGATGGGCACGCGAAGATCGCGCGGTTGCGCGATGCGTTCGGGATTGGCGACGAGGACCTGATTGCGTGCAGCTATGTCGAGTTGTTGGAAGGGCAAAATGGTTGAATGAGAGTTATAGGAGCAACGCAATATTTCGACGCTGGTCATTGGGTTATTCAGCGCAATCGCACGGCGCCGGAATTCACCAGTGACCGCAACAACGTTGCCGCGCCGCATTGGTTCGATGTCGCTTCAGTGTCGAAGACGTGATCGCGAATGTACTTTCCGCTTTCGTAGTGGTTTGAGAAGCTCCAGAGGTACGGGGAGTTGATTTTGTATTTTCGGTAGCCGAATCCGTTGTAGGCTTCCCACTGGTACAGCGTGCCGGACACGCTCCAGTCACCCCATTGGTCGAGCTTCATGTAGCGCAACGCGTCTCGGGCGCTCGTTTCCCATGTGAACGGCGGCTCGCCATCGGTGGGACGCCCCGGCGGAACGCGCTTTGTGCGCGCGCCGAGCGGATCGCCGTTGTGCAGGTGCCGGTCGAACGCAAAGCCGGATTCGAGCCCGTGTATCGCGCCGATAAACCACCACGGGATATCGAGCGCGCCGCCGACCTCGTCGTAGCGCCGTTGATGCTCCGACATTTTCTTCGCGTACCAGTTCACTTTATCGACCTTGTCCGGGCGCACCACGCAGGTGTCGAAGAGTGCTTCGTACTCGTCGCGGCGGTCCGGCGCGACGCGGCCAACGGGCGGCTCCGACGACGGGTTCGACGAGCCGGACCGATCGTGCGGTGGAACCGCGGAGTCGTCCGCGACGACATCGGGATCGTCGTCTCGCGGAGCTTGCGCGGCATCTTCCGGAAACGCTTCGCGTGCGGCGCGCACGAGCATACGGCGGGCTTCTTCGGCGGTATCGCGCAGCCCTTCGAGTTCGAGTGGCGCGATGGATTCATCGGCGCCGCCCGCAAGATTGCGCAGAGTACTCGCGAGCGCGTTGAGTTCCGCGGCGCGTTGCGCAAGGTTCTTGATTCCAGTGGCCGAGTACGCACGGTGCAGGCGGAGCAGTGCGCCGCGCGCGCGTTCGCGATCCGCGTGGGATGCGCCGGGCGCGTGCATCAGGACTGTCAGATGGTGCAGGGCGCCGGCGTAGAGCACGGCAAGATCGCCTTCGAATCGCGTTGGCATAGATTTCGATTCCTATTAGTTCGCAGATGAATTGATCGCGGTGTGGGTTGGCTGGCCGGCGCCGGGCAACAGTGCGGCGCTCCGATTGCTGCGAATGTCGTCGCGCAGATGACGGGCGCCGGCATCCACTTCGCGCCCGGCCGCGATCGCGTCGCTGTTGGCGGTCCCGTCGCCGGACTTCGACAGCACGTCGAAGTACCGGCGCGTGTCATCGAGTAACCGCACATACGACGACAACTGCCTGTGGTAGTTCGTCAGTCCCTCGATAGAGGCGTCGCGCTCCGCGCACAGCCCGCGCAGCACGCGAATGTGTTCTTCGATGCGCGATTGAACGTCGCCGTCGTATGGTCGCGCGCCGATGGGGAGCGGACGAAGCACTGCGTTCGGCGACACCACCAATCGAAGCGCGGCGAGTTCGGTTTCCGCTTGTGCGCGGCGCAGGGCAAGGTCCGAGCCGGCCATGGGCGGGGCAAATCCACTCGAGATGTGCTCGATTTCAGAAAGAATTGTGAGCTGTTTGAATTCGATCTCGGTGATAGCAGCGCCTACAAGACCGACGCGGACGCGGTAGAAGTCCGTTGTGGCGTCGGCGAAATTCTGGAGGATCGCGTCGATGATTGGCCGGCCTTTGGTTACCGCATCCGCGAACTCGTGCCGGTTCCGCGCGCTTGCGATCATTTGCAGGAGCGATTCGACGAGTTCGGATGCGGCATACGGCGATGCGCCGAGGCCGAGCGCGTCGATCAATTTCGACGCCGATGCGGCGCGCCCGGCGAGCCCTTCGTTGTTCGCGCCGTGCACGCGGTCCAGGAGCAGCGCGTTGTACTCCGACACTGCGAGGAGCGCATTGTGAAAGCCAACGATCGCGGGGTCGGGTTCCTCGATGGCCAGTGCGGCGGCGGGATCGAAGAGGATCGGATAGGAGGCGGGAGGGCCGGCCGCGAGACGTTCCTGCGCGCTAACCGCATCGAGCGCAGTCGAGTAGTCGCTCAACAGTTCCTCGGTTACGGCAGCGACTTCGCTGAATGCGTCCGCATACCGAGTCGTTTCCTGGGCGGGCAAATGTGCGCAGCCGCACGTTACGAGAAGAATCAGCATGGCGGGCACGGCGAGCCCGGGCAGGGCGATTCGCCGCGGCAAACGTTTGCGCCGGCTTCGTGCGTTTTCGATTCCGTGGTTGTTCATGAGGTCCTCGCAGCGATGTACAGAAAAGCTTCCTAATTCCTTGCCCAGCGTGTTGCACTGATCGGGGGTCTCCGGGCGAAGAATCGCGTACGATTAGGTGACGTCAGGAGGGACGGCTTCGCCGAAGCGTGATTAAAATTGGCGGAGGCCAAGGGACCTAAAAGACCAAAAGGACCAGGAGGTTATATGCGATGCAGGGGACGCGGTTTTTGACCGACGTTGGCGTTAGGCTGTGATCATGCTGTCTAGCGTCGCGCTTGCGGTTGTGGGAGTAGCCACTGCGTTTGGCGTGTGGCCGATGCATGTCATCGACCAGTCGTCGAAAGGCGCGGACGGGGTGCGGCTTTCCAAGCCGGATGAAAGCGGGCGTTTTGAAATCGCGACGGGCTGGGAGGAAGGCGGGGATGTTCGCGTGGTTACGAAGCCAGACGTAGGCGCGATCAGAGAGCCGTGGCCTTCGTTGTCCGTTGGAAACGTGGAGAGCCCCGAAGATGCGGTGCAAATCGACCTGGACGCGGACGGCTGGCTCGATGTCGTGTCGTGCACGGAAGGAAAGAACCAATCCGTGTATGTGCATTGGAACCCCGGCCCGATTTCGTTAGCCCCCACGCCCGGTCTGAATTCGATCGTAACGCATTGGAAGCCGCGGGCAGTACCCGCGCTTGAGAAAAAGGCCGCGTGGATGTTCTGCGTTCCCTTGTCTATCACGAACGGCGCGCGGCCGGACCTTGTGATCGGCGCAAAGGACCCGAACGGGCAGATCGGATGGCTGGAGACGAAGGGCACGTCGCGACGCACCGATTCGTGGAAGTGGCACAAGCTGCGCACGGCGGGCTGGGTGATGTCGCTCGTCGCGGAAGACATGGACGGCGACGGCGATCAGGACATTCTGTTTTCGGATCGAAAGGGTCCGGCAACGGGCGTGTACTGGCTGGAGCGAACGGACGATGTGAACGTGTGGCCGGAGCATGAGATCGGCGCGCGTGGGCGCGAGGTCATGTTCATCACAACCGGCGACATCGATGGAGACGGCGACCGTGACGTTGCCGCCGCAGTGAAGCCGCGGGACATCATCGTCTTCCTGCGGGAGGATGTGCAGGGGACGAAATGGCGCGCGGAGACGATTACCTTTTCCGACGCGTTCGGCACGAGCAAGGCGGTGTGCATCGCGGACATCGACAACGACGGGTTGCAGGATTTGGCGGTGACCTGCGAGCAGGCGGACACGGCCTCCGGCGTGTTTTGGCTGTCGCGCGCCGCGGACGGCAAGTGGAACGAACACGATATCGCGGGCGCGCCGGGAATCAAGTATGACCTGATCGTGCCGTACGATCTCGACGGGGACGGGGACCTGGACCTGATTACTTGCGAGGAACGCGAGATCAACGCCGTGATCTGGTACGAGAACCCGACGGTGCCGCACGGCGCGGGCGAGTAGCGTTTCGATGGGCGGAGAGGACGTAGTGGGAATTGTGAGAGTAATGGGAAGTATGGAACGGAACCGTTCGATCTGCAGCCGAGTCTCGCCCGATCACGCGCCGAATAGTTGACAAGATTGGTGCGTGCGGAGGACGATTAAGCTGACATGTTGGGTCCAATCCGAAACGTCTTCCACCGGCGCATCGCGCGCACTATCTTTTCTCTTCTCGCGTTCATGTGCGTTTGCGCCCACGCGCAAGTCCCCTCCGATCCGTCCGTGCTTTGGGAACAGGCCACCATTTACCGCGACGAATGGGGTGTGCCGCACGTTCAGGCGGACAATTTTCTCGCGATGAGTTTTGCCTTCGGATATGCGCAGGCGGAGGACCACATCGAGGGCATGCTCCGCGCGTACCGCGTGGCGAACGGGCGCGCGGCGGAAGTGTACGGCGAGGAGTACGCGCTGTCGGACGAGTTCTCGCTGAAGATGGGGTACGCGGACCTCGCGCTCGCGGTGTATCCGTACGCGGACGCTATCACGCGCGACTTGTGCAACGGGTTTGCGCTCGGCGTAAACGCCTGGATCATCGAGCATCCCGGCCAGACGCCGGAATGGGCCGAAGGCGTCCGGCCCGAGGACATCCTTGCGCTGATGCATTGTTACCTCATGAGTTTCGCGCCATTCGATCTTCCAGGTTCCTTTGCGCGGCCCGCGGCGTCGAACACGGGAAACGCCTGGGCCATCGCACCTTCACGCACAACCAACGGCGACACGATTCTGGTGATGAACCCGCATACGGATTATCGCGGGCCGTTCCAATGGTACGAAGCGCAACTGACCTGCGGCGGATTTAACATTTACGGCGCGACACTGTTCGGCCTGCCGGTCATTGTGCAGGGACACAACGGTCTGCTCGGCTGGTCGCTCACACCGAACATGTCCGACTTCGCCGATGTGTACATGGAACCGCGAGGAGGTGGCGCGGCCGCGCGCAATCCCGCGGACCCGACTGGACCGCAGGGTGGCGCCTTAGTCTCGCCGGACACGCTGCGGTATCTGCAAACGGTGATGAACGCGAAGCGCTATTTCGTGCGAACTCCCGCGGGCATGGAAGAGCGGCAGGTGCCGTATCTCGATACGCCGTACGGCCCCGTCGTTGGGCGGTACAACAACCGCACCTGCAGCTACTTCATCGGCGGGTTCCGCGATTTTGGCGCGATTCGCCAATTGCACCTCATGGCAAGCGCGACGGACTATCAGCAGTTCCGGGCGGCGCTGAACGAGCAGCAACTGCCGACGTTTCACATTGTCTACGCGGACCACGCGGGCAATCTTTTGTACCTCTACAACAGCAAAGTTGGCGCGAAAAACACGCCGCCGCCCGCACGCGATCAGATACTTGCGAACCGGCAGCAGAACACGAACGCGCCCTTGAACATCATCTCGTGGGACGCGCCGGTACCCGCGAACGATACGCGGTTCGCGTGGGGCCCCATCGTGCGGATCGATCAACTGCCGCTGATCGAGAACCCGAAGAGCGGCTATGTTCAGGCCTGCGGCAATCCGCCCTGGACGGCTACGGACGGATCGGGCGTCGACCCAAACCAGTATCCGCCGTGGCTCGTTCACGATCCCGACACGTTCCGCGCGCGGCGCGTGCGTCGATTGCTGTCGATGGGAGCGCGCTCGTATCAGGACGCGCAGGCGATGGTCTACGACGTGCTGGTGCCGGGCGCGATGTTCGCGATGCCGAAACTTCTCGATGCGGCCGACAAGAAGGCCGATCTGCTCGCGAGCGCCCACCCGGACCTCGCGCCGTGCCTCGATATTCTGCGCAATTGGAACTATGTCGCGGAGCCGTCAAGCGAAGGCATGACCGTTTTTCACGTGTGGTGGAACGCGTTGTGCACGCTTGCGGGCGGCGCAAACGAATTCGCCGTGTGGGAAGCAATTGACGGCAACTCGGATCAGATTCAGGCGCTCGCGTTGCAGGCGGCGGACGAAGCGGCGCGGATGATGCGCAGTGAATTCGAGACGCTGAACAAGCCGTGGGGCGATGCGCACGTGTTCAAACGCGGCGAGCGCACGTTGCCGGCGCCGGGAAGCGTTTCGGGGCAGCCCTTGTTTGTCGCTTCCGATGCGCTGTTCGAAGACGGCACGTGGAACGTGACCTACGGATATGGGTTCGCGATGGCGGTGTCGTTCGGCGCGCGCACGGAGGCGGCGACGATGGTGCCGTTCGGCGCGTCGGAAGACCCGGTATCGCCGCATTACGACGACCAGATGAAACTGATCCAGGATCGGCGCCTGAAGCCGACCCGGTTCGAGCCGGAGGAAGTGCGCCGGCTGGCGTCATCCGCGTACGGGTCCGTGGTGCGCGTTTCGCCGCCGGGAATGGAATCGGAATTCACCATCCGCGCGCAGGGCCCGGTTACGGTGACAACGAAGATCGATACGCGCCCGATCACGGAGATTCCCGAGGGACTCGCGACATTCACCGTGTATGCGCAGATCGATCAGCAACCTGAGGATGTCGACAGCGAAATCGAGATGAAGATATACGTTCCGGAGGAAGTGTGCGCGCAATCGAACCTCGGTCAACTCGCGATATACGGATACGACAACGCGCAGGGGTGGGCCCCCCTGCAAGCCCAGGAACTCATCGCCGATGCGCGTGTCATTGCCGCGCGCGATCGGCGTCCGCGCACATATGCGGTGCTCGGGCCGGCGGTGTCGCGCATCAAGGTGAATCCGTTTGCGCGGCAGCTCGTCGCGCTGGCCGTGCCGGACGCCAAGCCGCTCATCGCGAAAGCGGAAACCGAATTGCCGCCACCGCAGTCCGCCGCCGCGCCGCCACCTTCGCCGCGGGACATGATCGCCGCGCCCATAGTATCTTCGCCCGCGCCGGTGTCACCGCCTGCGCAGACAACGCCGGCAGAAGCAGCGCCCGTCACGCCAACTCCGTCAGAATCGGCGCCAACGGACCCAAATGCGCAGCAACGCGAAGAGCCGGCGCAGACCCCCGCACCCGCGCCGCTGGTGGACAGCAATCCCCCGATGAATACTGAATCGGAAGCGCAGGCCGAACCGGCGGTGGGCTCGAAACGCACGATGCCGGTGATGCAATACGGTCTGCCCACGGCGCCCGTTGCGCAAAAAGGCGCAAAAGAGGGCGCGCTGGCATGGGGACAAAAGTTGCAGTTGCGCCCGCCGGGCATCGAGGGGCTGGTGCTCGTGTCGGCGAAAAAGCAGGTGGGCGCGCGGCTCGTGGTGTTGCCCGAACCGGACCAGCCGCTCCCGGCCGGTCTTGCCGCGTACACGAAGTTTGTGCGCGTGGACGTGCAGGCGGATGGCACGCCCGTCGAGTTGACGGTCCACCTGAGGCCGGCGGCCGAGTCGGTTGCTGCGAGCGGACTTGCCGCGCTCAAACTGTACGCGTTCGATCCCGCCGGCGGCTGGGAGAAGCTCTCCGATCAGTCCTGCGACGACGCCAAGCGCGATTTCAAGGGAAAAGATGCCTCTGCGCGCACCTATGCCGTGCTGGGACCCGCGGAACTCGTGCAGAAGCAAGCCTCCGCACGTTGAGCGACTGCGCACGCAGTGCTAGACTAACGTACCCTAACTACAAACCGGGGGACGGCCCATGTCGCGCCGCCTGGAAAGGATTACCGATCGAATGATTCTGACGAAGTACATCACGAAAACCTGTATTCTGCCGGCGATGTCCGCGACGTCGAAGGCAGATGCCCTTAAAGAGTTGACGCATTTACTGTTCGACAAGCGCAAGTTCGACGGCGTGGGCGCGGCGTTGGACCAGATTCTGGCGCGCGAGACTACCGAAAGCACCGGTATTGGCCGCGGCATCGCCGTGCCGCACGCGCGGGTGACCGGCATGAAACAGCTCGCGTGCGCCGTCGGGCGCGTTCCCACCGGATTGGATTTCAAGGCAGTCGATCGCCAGCCGGTCCAAATCATCTTCCTCATTTGCTACCCGCCGTCAGAGCAGACCTCGTACCTCAATTTTGTGGCGACCGTCGCGAAACTGCTGAGCGACAAGACCCAGCTCAAGGCGATGCTCGACGCAAAGACTTCCGACGACATGTTCGATCAACTCGAGGCGGCGTCGGCCACGTTTACGGAGACGCACGAGCAAACGGTGAAGAAGCTCAAGGCCGATCCCGCGATCAAAAAGACGCCCGACGGCCACGCGGATTTGATGCTGCTCGCCCGGCTTCAACTGTGCCAGGAGATGCTGCAGACCGCGCGCACGGGCAAGGCGGAAGTGAAGGAGCGCATCGACAACATCCGTTCGCTCGTCGAGCCGCGGATTCTCAATCATTACGACAAGCTGGCAAAGAGCCGCCCGCCCGCGCTGGTGCCCGTCGAGGGCGATACCTGCCAGGGCTGCTTCATGCGGCTGCCGTCGAAGTTCGTGCAACAGGTGCGCCAGGACCCCGCGCACATCCACACGTGTTTGAATTGCGCTCGGTTTATCTACGTCGTGTGACGGAAAGGCGCCGCCGAACATGATCAGCGAAAAGTACGAGCAACTCGCCAAGCGCGTCGCATTGTTCAACGGTCTTGACGCCGAGGACGTCGCGAAGATTTTCTCGAAGGGCATGACCATGGAGGTCGAGAAGGGCAACGTGCTCTTCTATCAAGGCACGACCGGCAACCAGATGTACGTCGTTCTGGGCGGGCGCATCGATCTCTTCGACGGCAAGAAGCACCTCACGTCAATGAGGACCGGCGACCTGTTCGGCGAGATGGCGGTGATCATGAACGAGCCGCGCACCGCCTCCGCCGTTGCCGGCGAGACCAGCCGCGTATTCGTGTTGAGCGAGACCGTGTTCGAAAAGTTGATGACGAAGAAGGCGGCGATCCGCATCCTGCTCAACATCATCGGGGTGATGGCGCGGCGCATCCGCGATATGAATGCAAAGCTCGCGGAAGCGCGCGCGGAACTCGCCAAGACCGTTGTGATGACCGAGAATTCAGAACAAAGCGGGAGCTAGTCCTTTTCCGGGGCACGCACATTCGTGAGCACCGAACTCACCCGCCGCGAAGCGCTGATGGCTGGCGCCGGCGGTGTGCTCGCCGCGGCGCCTTCGACGCAACCCCGCCGCGAACCGATGTCTGTCCCGCCTTTGGCGCCACGCGTGGAAGAAACCTTCGCGCTCGTTGGGCCGCTGGTTACCGAACTGCTCGCGCGGTCGGGCACGCCGGGGCTGTCCCTTGCAATCATTCGCAATCGTGAGATTGCCTATGCAAAGGGCTTCGGTCTGGCAAACGTCGCGACGAATTCGCCCGTAACTCCGGAGACCGTTTTTCAAGCGGCATCGCTCACGAAACCGGTGTTTACCTACGCCGCGCTTAAGCTGTGCGATAGCGGGCGGATGGGGCTCGACACGCCGCTCGTCACGTACATTCCGCATGCGCGCGTGTCGCGCGAACCGCGCGCGCATCGCATCACCCCGCGCATGGTAATGGCGCACACGAGCGGCCTGCCCAACTTCGGCAGTAAGCGGCCGCTCAGAATGGATTTCGATCCCGGCGCGCACTTTGCCTACTCGGGCGAAGCGTTCAACGTATTGCAGGAAGCGGTCGAGGCACAAAGCGAACAGCCGCTGAACACGCTGCTGACGGATGCCATCATCAAACCGTTCGGGCTGTCGGACAGCGCGCTTACATGGATCGATGCCTTCGATACGTCCGCGGCAATCGGCTATGAGTGGGACGGCGCGCCGGTGAAATCGCCGAGCAGGCCGTCTGAGGCGATGGCCGCGTCGTCTCTGCACACGACGGCGCGCGACTACGCGGCGTTTATGTTGGCGTCGCTCGGCCACGCGAAGCGCGGACCGGAACACCTCGAATACGCGACCGAACGCATCATGTTGAGCCCGCAGGTGCATTTGTCCGGCCCGCTCGCATGGGGCCTCGGCTGGGCGCTGCTGCTGCGTGACGAGGGCGATATTCACTGGCACATCGGCGACAGCCGCGGCTACATGAGCTATGCGGCGATGTGCCGCGCGACGGGCGATGGCGTCGCGATCTTCACGAACAGCCGGCACGGGCTGCGCGTTTGCCACGCGGTCGCCAAGGAACTGCTCGACGAGCAGGACGAGATTTTCCAGTGGGTGTACGACGTGTTTTACGAGGGCAAGCTGCCGGAATGGCAGGCCGTCTAGCGCCCCATTGCGGCAACCGCGCGATAGCGATAGTAACGCTGCCCGCAGTATAGTACCTACAGGTGCGCAACCGGAGCCGCACGGATGGATTTACTTGTCACTTGTGCTTGCGGACACGAGATGACCGTGTCCGAATACGCCGCGGGGATGACGGCGCCCTGTCCCAAGTGCGGGCAGCCACTCACTGTGTCGCCGCAAAACTCGAAACCGGTTGCGCGTACACCGGCGGCGCCAATCGATCAAGCGGGCGCGGCGCAACCCAACGCGCAAGTTGGTGCTCCTGAACCCGGCCTTCACTACACGCCGTTGCAGACCGCGTCGCTGAAGACGCACTGCGCACGGTGCGGGCGCGAATTCCGCGGCGACTGGGACCGTCACCCGACCGCGTCGGGGCTTGTCTGCAATATTTGCAGAAATTTCGTTGCATCGAGTGCGCAAGCGCTGCAATCCACCGGCTACGTCGCGCCGGTCGACGTTATGAAACTCGATCCCGTCTACGACCCGCGGCCCCAGGAGCCCGTCGAAGTGGAAGAGGTCGAGAAAAGTTGGCGCGAAAAATACATGCCCGATCAGGCCATGATGCAACGCATTGCGATCGGCGCGGCGGTTGCATTCGGACTCTACACCGTTTGGATAATCATTAGCGGCGCATGGGTGGTCGGCCCTTCGCCGGATGAACTCGAACAAGCCGCTGTTATCGCCGAAACGGCCGATGTTCCCAAGCTGCCGATGTGGGCGGGCGTGGCGATGACCGTTTTGAGCACGTGCTCCCTTGCCGTCAGCACGTTCATCGGAATCTACATCTTTCTTACGTTGAGTCACCGGCTGCCGGAAAGCACCTTCCTCGCGAACGCGGTCCAACTGCTCCCTGCTACCGCGATTATCACTGTCGTCTTCTTTTCGGTTTCCGTGCTTGCCGGGCCCATACTCGGAACGATCTTGCTTCTGCTCGTCATCCCGCCGCTTATTTTCATCAATTTCGGGTTCGAATCGCAGGACATCATCAATTTTCCGCTCGGAATCTTCCTGGGCGGCGTGCTGCAAAGCATGGCATACCTGCTCATTTACTGGGTCATCGGGGCGATTGCGCTGTAGCGTACCGCCCGAATCCGTACCGTAGTTGACCCCGTTTCCCGGCGTTTGCTATCCTATTGGGATATGTGGAATGGGGAGGGCCGCGCGTGAATACGTTGCAGTATCCCCTTGGGTCGATCGAGGAGCATGGCCTTTCGGTCGACGTGACGGTGCCTGGTGAAGACCTTCGGCCGCAGGGCGCGAAGGAGTTTCCCGTTGGTCCGGTGACGGTCAGGGGGACGATTTCGCCGGGCGGGCCGGAATACATCTTTTACGGTACGGTTTCGGGGTCGATAACGGCCCCCTGCGACCGGTGCCTGGTGGATACGCAGCAATCGTTTACGTCGGAGGTGACGTGGGCGTTTGTGCATGGCGCACCGGAGCACCACGGGGCCGTGTCCGAAGAAGACGAAGACGACCTTGATGACTTGGACGACGGGGCAGTGGTCCCGTTCGATGGGCAGACGATAGACCTGCTTCCGACGGTCTGGGAAGAGGTCGTGCTGGCGATGCCGGCAAAAGTGTTGTGCAAGGACGATTGCGCGGGGTTGTGCCCGAAGTGCGGCGCGAACCTGAACCGCGAGAACTGCGGGTGCGCCGTCGCGATGGAAGACGGGCGTTTTTCGAGCAAAGGCTTGGCCGGGCTAAAGGACATGCTCCCAAAGCTGAAGGCCCCTCTGGAGGAGTAACAGTGCCAGTACCAAAGAGACGATCGGGCAAGGCCCATCGCAACCACCGCCGTTCGCATTTTGCGTTGAAGAAGCGCGTGTTTTCGGATTGCCCGAGCTGCGGCGAACGCATCATGCCGCACCGCGTGTGCCCAAAATGCGGCCACTACAAGGAACGCCTCGTCGTACCGGCTGAAAGCTAGGCCGTCCGCACCATTCCGGGGGTCCGCAAATGCGAATCGCGATTGACGCCATGGGATCGGACGCCGCTCCGTTGCCCGAGGTGAACGGCGCGATCAAGGCAGCGGACAAGTACGGCGACCTGGAACTCATCCTGGTCGGCCACGATGCGCAACTGAAAGCCGCCATCGGCAAGCGCATGCGGCCGAACCTTTCCATCGTTCACGCGTCCGAAGTTATCACCATGTCGGATTCCCCGATGGTGGGCGTGCGAAAGAAGAAGGACGCATCGCTGCTCGTCGCGATGCGGATGGTGAAGCAGGGCACCGCAGACGCGATCATCAGCGCGGGCAACACCGGCGCGGTGATGCTGGCCTCGCGGATCGTGCTGCGGCAAATCGCGGGCGTCACGCGGATGCCCATCTGCCAGCTCATGCCCACCTCGACGGGCACCTGCCTTGTACTCGATCTCGGCGCGAACGTCGATTGCGACGCGCGACACCTCTGCGACTTCGCGGAAATGGGCGTCGTGTATTCGCAGGACGTGCTGGGCAAGATGAGCCCGCGCGTGGGCCTGTTGAACATCGGCGAAGAACAGGCCAAGGGCAGCGAAGTGGCGAAGGCCGTTCACCGAACCCTCAGCGCGGCGCCGCACGTGAACTTCATCGGCAACGTCGAACCGAAGGCGCTGTATCGAGGCGAGGCGGACGTGGTCGTGTGCGACGGGTTCGTCGGGAACGTGTTTTTGAAGACCAGCGAGGCGGCGGGATCGTTTATCAAGACGCTGCTGACGCGCGAATTCAAGTCGAGCGTGTTCACGATGCTCGGGGCGTTGTTAAGCCGCAACGCGTTCAAGCGGCTGAAGCGCACCATCGATCCGAACGAGTACGGCGGAGCGCCGCTGCTCGGCGTGAATGGCGTCGTGATTATCATGCACGGCGCAACGAATGCCAAGGGCGTCATGAACGGCATCAACGTCGCGCGCACGGCCATCGCGCACAACATCAACGCGCACATTCGAGAAGGCATCGCGGAAATGCGCAGCACCGAGGCGCAGTTCGGCGAAGCGCCGCCCCAAGCCGAGGCGGAAGCGACCGAAGGGATTATGTAGCGCGTAAGATCGGTCAGATGCCTGGTCGAGTCCATATAGTCCAATTCATCCATACAGTCCACGACAGGAACCAATCACAATGAGCGAATTCTCGGGTAAGACCGTTTTGATCACCGGCGGGACGCGCGGCATCGGGCGCGCGTGCGCGGTAGCGTTTGCGACGGAGGGCGCGCGCGTCGCGATTTGCGGGCGCAACGACGAGTCTGCGCAAAAAGCGGCGGGCGAGATTGCCGCGGAAGCGAATGGCGAAGTGCGCGGGTTCGGTTGCGACATCGCGGACGCTTCAGCCGTCGATGCCATGGTAAAGGCCGTGAGCGAAGCCTTTGGGCCTATCTACGTATTGGTCAACAACGCCGGCATCACGCGCGACGGCTTGCTCATGCGCATGAAGAGCGAAGACTGGTCCGCCGTTGTGGATACCAATCTCACGGGTGCATTCAACTGCTGCCGCGCCGTTACGCGCGACATGCTCAAGCAGCGCGCCGGACGCATCATCAACGTGTCGTCGATAATCGGCCTGCGCGGGCAGGGAGGCCAGACGAACTATGCCGCGGCGAAAGCAGGTCTCATCGGGTTCACCAAAGCGCTCGCGCAGGAACTTGCGTCGCGGAATATCACCGTCAACGTCATCGCGCCCGGTTACATCGACACCGACATGACCTCGTTCATCACCGAAGACATCCGCAAGGAACTGCTCGAAAAGATTCCGCTCAATCGCGTCGGCACCGGCGACGATATCGCCGCCGCCGCAAAGTTTCTCGCCTCCAACGGCGCCTCGTACATCACCGGGGCGGTACTGCAAGTGGATGGCGGCTTGGCGATGTAGGAATAATAGCCACAAAAGAACACAAAGAGCACATAGAAATGCATTTTCACCTTCCAGTAGTATTCTGTTGGAGCAAAAGGAGGAGGTGTGAAATGCAGGACATCAAGGCTCTTTGCGACGTTGTACGAGAAACCAGTTTTGCCATCCATGTCTACCACGGTAATGGGCATCTGGAAAAGGTCTATGAGAACGCGCTAGCGCATCGCCTGCGGAAAAAGGGGTATGAAGTTCGGCAGCAGCACCCCTTGACCGTTTATGACGAAGACGGGACAGTCATCGGCGAATATTTTGCAGACCTCTTGGTGAACGAATGCCTCATCGTGGAGTTGAAGGCATGCCGCGCTCTTGCCAATGAACACACAGCCCAAGTGCTCGGATACATGAAGTCTGCTCGAATTAGGGACGGCCTGCTCATCAATTTTGGAAGCTACCAATTCGAAATGAAGAAATACATCCTTGACTGACCCATATAGGCGGGGACCATTCAAGTCGATGGTACGTATTTTTTGTGCTCTTTGTGTTCTTTCGTGGCTATTCGAATTAAGCGAGGAGTTTGTGGACTACGTTTCCGGCGACGTCTGTCAGCCGAAAATCGCGGCCTTTGAAGCGGTAGGTGAGGCGGGTATGGTCGATGCCGAGCAGGTGCAGCATCGTCGCGTGGAAGTCGTTGACGTGGACGCGGCCTTCAATTGGCGAGAAGCCAAGTTCGTCGGTCTTGCCGTGCGTGTAGCCTGCCTTGATCCCGCCGCCGGCCATCCAAATGCTCGAACATTCGATGTGGTGGTTACGGCCGACGGTGTCGCGGATTTCGCCCATGGGCGTGCGGCCGAATTCGCCGCCCCAGATCACGAGCGTTTCATCGAGCAGCCCGCGCTGTTTTAAATCTTTGATCAACGCGGCGCTCGCCTGATCTACGTCTTTGCACACGTCGTCGAGGGAGTTTGTGAGGTTCTCCGTGTTGCCGCCGTGGTGGTCCCAGCTTGTGTGATACGCCTGCACGAAGCGCACACCACGTTCGACGAGCCGCCGCGCCAGGATACAGTTGTACGCAAACGACGGTTTTCCCGGTTCGACGCCGTACATTGCTAGCGTCTCGGGCGATTCTTTCGACAGGTCCATCAACTCCGGCGCGCTCGACTGCATGCGGTAGGCCATTTCATACGACGCGATGCGCGCCGCGATTTCGGGATCGCCGATTGTGTCGAGGTGATCGCGATTGATCGCGTTGACGGCATCGATCACATTCCGCTGACGCTCGTCGGTATATCCTTGCGGCGTAGCCAGATTGAGAATGGGATCTCCGCTGTTGCGCAACGGCACGCCCTGGTGCGCGGAGGGCAGAAACCCGTTTGACCAGCACGCCGCGCCGCCACGTAATCCGCGCGGGCCCGATTGCAGCACGACAAATCCGGGCAGATTGTTCGATTCGCTGCCGATGCCATACGTGACCCATGCGCCCATCGCCGGACTGCCAAACTGGCGGCTGCCCGTGTTCATGAAAATCTTCGCAGGAGCGTGGTTCGGTTGATCGGTCGCGAGCGTGTGCACGAACGATATGTCATCGACGATCCCGGCGATGTGCGGCAGGCATTCGGAAACCCACGCGCCGCTCTGACCGTGTCGCTCGAATTTGCGCTGCGTGCCCAGCAACTTCGGCGGTTCCTGCAGGAAAGTGTCCATGAAGGCGAACCGCTTTCCTTCCATAAACGATTTCGGGACAGGTTGACCGTTCAGTTCCTGCAATTTCGGTTTGTAGTCGTACAGTTCGAGTTGGCTGGGGCCTCCTGCCATGAAGAGGAAGATGACGTTCTTCGCGCGCGCGGGGAAGTGGCCCAACTTCGGCGCGAGCGGGTTCTCCGCCGTGATCGATGCAGCCGAAGCGTCGCGCCCGAGCAGCGTCCCTAAGGCGAGCGCGCCGAGTCCGTAACCGCACTGTTGGAAGAAATGGCGTCGCGTGACGTGTAGCAATGCGTCGCGTTCGTTGTGTGCGTGTATACCACTTTCTAGCACGGTCTACCTCCTGCGCGTGGGAAGGCGGCACTGCCGCGCCGCACTCCAATGTGCCTCGCGCAAAACCAATCACTCTCTGGTGATAAATTCATCCAGGTTCAACAGGACGCGCGCAACGCTGTTCCACGCGGACTGTTCGTCCGGCGCGAGCGCGCGTTCTTTTTCGAGCAGCGCCTTGATTGTGTCGAATTCGAACTCGCGCGGTTCGCGCGCGAGACACAACTCGAACGCGCGCGCGATCCGCGCATTGTGATCGTCGGGGACCTCGCCCACGATGCGCTTGGCGAATGCCGCCGCCTGCTCGACGCACGACTCCTCGTTCAACAGCGTCAACGCCTGCAGCGGCGTATTCGATCGGTTGCGGCGCGTGCACGCCATGTTCGCGTCCGGGCCGTCGAACAGCACGAGCGACGGGTGCGGCGACGCGCGCCAGAAGAACGTATACATGCCGCGGCGGTAGCGATCGAGGCCTTCGCTGGGTGTCCACGACCGCGCCACCTTCTGCTGCGCCATGATGCCGTCGGGTTGCGGCGGGAACACGCTCGGGCCTCCAATGGCGGGGTTCAACAAGCCCGACGCCGCGAGCCCGCAATCGCGCAGGATTTCCGCGTCGAGCCGCACGCGCGATTGCCGCGCGAGCAGCTTGTTTTGCGGATCGACTTCATGAAGGTCGGGACGCATCGCGGACGATTGCCGGTAGGCCGCCGACGTCACCATGAGCCGGATCATGTGTTTCATGCTCCAGCCTTCCGTCACGAATTCTGTCGCCAACCAGTCGAGCAGATCGGGGTGGGTGGGCGGAGTCCCCTGCGTGCCGAAATCGTTCTCCGTTTCGACGATGCCGCGGCCGAAGAGGTGCATCCACATGCGGTTCACAGTGACTCGTGCGGTAAGCGGGTTATTCGGGTGCACGAGCCACTGTGCGAGATCGAGGCGCGTGGGCGCGGACCCGTTTGGAACAGGCGCTTTCACCACAGCCAATGTTGCGGGAGAAACGCGATCGCCGTGCTGCGTGAAGTCGCCCTTGACGTGGACATACGTTTCGCGCGGTTCCGCGCGCGCGCGCAGCACCATCGACGAGTCGACGCTTGGCGCCTTCGACTGCGCTTCGCGCACGTCGGCCTTGCGCCACGCATACTCGGGATCGCCGCTGAAAAACAGCTCGCGGATCGCGTCATTCTGCGCGGGCACGCGTTGTGCGCGCGGAAGGTCGAGCCCCTGTTGAACACTTGCGGCGAACGTCGCGCGCGTTTCCGCGGAGACCGATTCTTCCCAGTCCGCGAGCAGGTAGTCTTCGACCGCATTTACGTACGACGAAAGCGCCTTTTGCGCCTCTTCGATCCTGGCGCGCGCAACCTTCAGTTGCTCTTCCTGCTCCGGTGACGGCAAATCGATATTGATTTCGTCGTCGTTGTTAAAGAACGCGAAAAGTTGGTAGAACTCCTTCTGCGAGATCGGATCGTATTTGTGCGAGTGGCATTGCGCGCATCCGATCGTCAGGCCGAGAAACACGGAGCCGGTCGTGTTCACGCGATCGACAATCGCCGCAATGCGGAACTCCTCCGGGTCGACACCGCCCTCGCCGTTGAACATCGTGTTGCGGTGGAATCCCGTCGCAACGATGTCGTCGCGCGTGGCGCCGGGCAACAGATCGCCCGCGAGCTGCTTTGTCGTAAATTGATCGAAAGGCACATCCGCGTTGAACGCGTTGATGACCCATTCGCGGTACTTCCAGATTGGGCGCGGCGCGTCGATGCCGTAGCCGTCGCTGTCCGCGTAACGCGCGTTGTCGAGCCAGTGACGCCCCCACCGTTCGCCGAAGTGTGGCGAAGCGAGCAGGCTATCCACGACGCGCTCGTACGCGCCGTCCGCCGTGTCGTTCACAAATGCGTCAACTTCTTCCGGCGTTGGGGGCAAACCGATGAGGTCGAGATACGCGCGGCGGATGAGCGTGCGGCGGTCGGCCTCGGGCGACGGCGCGACGCCGATCGATTCGAGCCGCGCTAGGATAAAGTCGTCGATCGGGTTACGGGGCCACGCAGTCTGCTTCACCGCGGGTACGGCGGGCCGCCGCGGCTGGATGAACGCCCAGTGCGATTCGTACTGCGCGCCCTCGGCGATCCACGTCCGCAACGTTGCGAGCTGCTTTTCCGTGAGTGTTGTCTTTGTCTCGGCAGGCGGCATGCGCTCGTCCGGGTCGTGCGACATGACGCGCTTGAGGACTTCGCTCTCGTCAGGCCTACCGGGGGCAAGCGCTTCGCGGGCCGACTCGAATTCGTCGAGGCGTAACCCGCCTTTCCGCTGCTTCTCATCCGGGCCGTGGCATTTCAGGCAATTCTCGGACAGGATGGGCCGGACATCGCGGTTGAACCGGACGGTGTGGTGGCTGCCGGTCAACGACGCAATTGCCGACTCCACCCGGTCGATACGGTCCAGCAGGTCCCCCGCGGAAGACGCAGTCCCCACGTCGGCGCGCGCGGCAGCGCACACCAGAACCAAGGCCATGGCGGCCCTTCCAAACCCTGCAGCCTTCATGGGGAGCCATGGTACTGGCAAACTCGAGTTGGGTCAATCCGCTCCGCAAGGGCCGCATGGGACAGAAGTGACCAAGAACCGCCGTATTTGCACTACTTTTCCGCGGCCTCGACGGTCTGCGCGATGAGGGTGGCGATGGTCATGGGGTCGACACCGCCGGGGACCGGAAACGCCATTTCCATTGGGGATTGCGGATTCTGGGGTGAGCGACGACTTTGGGGTGATAATGGCTAACTTCAGGGAGTGCAGTCGATGGGCAGATCCGATGAGGTGCTATTGGAGCAGTGGCAGCGGCGGCGCGATGCGGACGCGTTCGCGGAGTTGGTGCAGCGACATTCGGGGATGGTCTTTTCCTCCTGCAAGCGCATCCTGCGCGATCCCTCGCTCGCGGAAGACGTGGCGCAGGAATGTTTTGTGGCGCTGCTGCAGACCAGGGAGTGCGTGCGCGCCTCGCTCGGCGCGTGGCTACACCGCATAGCGGTGCGCCGGAGCATCGATCGCCTGCGAAGCGATTCGCGCCGGCGCGCCCGCGAAGCAGCATTCGCGGAGCCGGCAGCAACGAGCGTGGAAAGGAATGTCGCCGTGGACGAACTGCTGGCGCATGTCGATGAAGCTATCGCGGATCTTGCCGACGAGTACAAGCCCATCGTCATCGGGAGGTTTCTGGAAAACCGGACGCACGCGGATATCGCACGTGATTTGGAAATGCCCGAGTCGACAGTGCGGCACCGCCTGGAGCGAGGTGTCGAACGTATTCGCGAATCGTTGCGAAAACAGGGAATCACGGTTGCCGTGACGAGCATCGTCGCGGCATTGGAACAATCGGCCGAAGCCGCTCCCGTAGCCTTGGCGGCGCGGTTGAACAAACTGGCGGTTTCGGGAAGCGCCGTCGCCCCAGTTGTTGTTGGCGGCGCGGCTGCGGCGTGGTTAAAGGCGGGACTTACCGTGGTTGTGGCGGCGGCGCTTGGCACGGGGATTTGGCAGGTCGCGAGAAGCCGGGAAATTGCCGTGCGCGAGACTCCGGCGAGTACAGTGAAGACGAGCGCGAACACTGCAAATCCGGTTGCGAACGCGCCGATAGCGCCACCTCGCGCGAATGCCATTCCGGCCTCCGCGATTTCCATCAATCCAGCGCCAGTGTCGGCAGATACATCGTTGTCGATTAGTGGGCGCGTATACGATGCAAAAACAGGGATGGGCATCTTCGATGTGCGCGTGATAGCGAGGCCGAACGAAGGCAGCGCCGTACAGATAGCGGAGGCGATGACGGATGCGGAGGGACGGTATGCAATCAACGCGTTGCACGCCGGGGAATATAGCGTCCTGCTGGCCGGTGTCCCGGGGTATCCGCTCGATCTGAATTCCCAGGTGCGGAAAGTGACGCTGACACTGGGCGAGGTCGCGCGAGACGTTGACTTCGCGTTGAAGAAGGGTATCCGTATTGCCGGAACGGTAGTGTCGGCCGAAGGAAACCCCGTGACCGATGCGGTTGTGCTGGGCGTGACGTTCGGAAGCGGTCGTCTTTTTAGAGCACGCTCTGCGGAGGGAGGGGCGTTTGTATTGTTCATGACCGAGCCGTCGGACAATCTAATCTTGCGCGCCGAGACCGAGGACGCGGAGTCGGCGACGCTGCGCGATCTTTCGTTTACCGAGGACGGCCTGGAAGGAGTCACGCTCACGCTGGATCAGATTAGGACTGCGTCCATCAGCGGCGAGGTGGTGCTACCGGACGGGACGCCCATGAAAGGCGCGCAACTCGACCTAACGCGCGTGGATCAAGGCGAGGAATTGTCTTGGCGAAACGAAGAAACCGATACGGACGGAAAATTCGCGATCGACAGATTGGCGAGCGGGGAGTATTCGGTCCTCGTGACGCCGGCGGAAATCGAATACACCTCAACGGACGAGGAGTACTTACGCATTCATCTTGAACCCGGCCAAGCAGTCAGCGGAATTCGCATCGTATACGGCGAAAAGGGCGGCATGGCAATTGCCGGCCGCGTGATCGACAGCGCGGGAAAGCCGGTCGCGAACGCGGACGTCATTTGTCATTTCGGGACTGAGTCGGAGACGGCCCACACGGACGCGGACGGAAGGTTCATGGTGACGGGTCTGGAGAACAAGCGCTACTTTCTGACGGTATTACACGGTCAAGAAATGAGTCGGAACGTGCGCTTTATGGCGGGCACCATGGACGCGGAAATCGTGCTGCCGGGTAAGGGCATTATCGTCGGAAGAGTCCTGCACGCAGATACGGGTGAACCCGTTCGCTCATTCTCTTTCGCATACGGCAAAGGCAATTGGATTCGCGATACCCTGTTTCGTAGCAGCAATCGAAAGGCCGGAACGAACGGCGGGTTTGAGATCTCCGATATAGAGGAGGGGGAAGTGCCGGTTGCTGCATGGGCGCCGGGCTTTGCGCCGGATGCCAAACTTGTGACGATAAAAGCAAACGAAGAGACGCACGTAGAACTGCGTTTGAAAGAAGCCGCGCCGTTCGAGGGTATGGTGGTGAACCAGGAAGGCGAACCCATCGCCGGAGCGACCGTGTATTTCGAAAGATCACCGGAGTTGAGCGATATCAAAAACGCGGCCGCAGCGCATACGGACGCCGAGGGACGCTACAAAATAGAGAGTCTGCCCGACATCGCGAAAACGATCTGCGCGTTTCACTCGGGTTACGGAATTGGTGCAACACCGGTCCGGGGAGACGGACGGATTGTGTTGCCGGCCGAAGCAAGCATCGAGGGGATGGTCACACGCGAAGACGCGACGGTGGACGCGAGGGTGAGCATTTCCTACCGCGAAGAGCCGCAATTTATGTCCGACCACAGGCGATTAGCACCGGACGGCACGTATCGGTTCACGTGCCTGTCGCCGGGCACTGCAGTAGTTCGTGTTAGCGAGCGAAACGGACCTTCTGTAGAACGGGCCGTCACCATACAGGCGGGTCAAAATCTGGCTGCTGACTTTACGATCGAACGTGGCACGGGAGAAGTGGTCGGCGCCATTCTCGACAATGGACACCCCGTCACGGATGTGCAGCTCGAACTGCGGCGAATCGATGGTGATTCGATCGAGAGCAGACGGGTGTTTGTGGATGGGGATGGCGGCTTTCAGTTTGATGAGGTCCCTGCGGGCGAATTGACGTTGGAACTCGAACGCGGTGGCGAATTGGCTGATGACGCGCGGCGCAAGTATGAAGTCAAAATGACGCTTCGAGAGGGCGAGACAATTACGCAGAAGATCGATTTGTCCCAGCTACGATAGTGAGTGTTCGCCCTCGCTTTACACGGATCGACTACGAACGGCGAGCATGAGTACGAGAAACGGAATAACTCACGCGTGTTGCAGATGTTGAATCATCCGGACCGGGCCGGGCAGGTTCGAAGCTATTGCGATTCCGCGGCCTCGACCGTCTGCGCGATGAGGGTGGCGATGGTCATGGGGCCGACGCCGCCGGGGACCGGAGTATAGGCGCTGGCGCGGTCGATGACGGCGGAGAGTTCGATGTCGCCGACGCCGCCGGGGTGGTAGCCGGCGTCGATGACGACGGCGCCGTCTTTAACCCAATCTCCCTTGATGAATTGCGGAATGCCGACCGCGCCCACGACGATGTCCGCGCGGCGGACGATCTCGTCGAGGCTCTTAGTTTTCGAGTGGCAGATGGTGACGGTGGCGTCGGCGTTGAGGAGCATGAGGGCCATCGGCTTGCCGAGGATCGGGCTGCGGCCCACGACGACAGCGTCCTTCCCCGCGAGCGGGATTTGGTAGTGCTTTAACAGGCGCATAATGCCCGCGGGCGTGGCAGAACCGTACGCAGGTTCTTTCATTGCCATGCGCCCGAATCCGAGGCAGGTGACGCCATCGACGTCCTTTTCGATGGCGATTCGGTCGAAACACGCGCGCTCGTCGATCTGTTTCGGGACGGGATGTTGGAGCAGAATCCCGTTCACGTTTGTGTCGGCATTTAGTTCATCGATGGCCGCGAACAATTGATCGGTCGCCGTCTCTTCCGGCAACGTGACTTTGCGCGACTGCATGCCCACGCGTTCGCACGCGTTGCCCTTCATTTTCACGTACGTGGCGGAAGCGGGATCGTTCCCGACGAGAATCGTCGCGAGCACCGGCGCAACGCCGCCACGCTTGTCTCTGATCACGGCCACGCGCGCGGAAAGTTCGGATTCGAGTTGTTTCGAGAGCGCCTTGCCATCGAGCACGAGTGCGGGCATGCGAGATTCCTTTGGTACGGTCAACTGCAAATAAGGACTACGATAGCGGCGCTTCGTGCGCGCACGCAAGCTGAAGTGAGGGAGTGGGAGTGATGGAATTATTAGAGATTAGGAATAGCCCTGGCGTGGATTGGGCCAGCGCACCTGTCCGTTGTCTTACTCGCTGATCGGGCTTCGCGATTCGACTATGTATGACAAATCCACTTATGTCTCGGGCTCAACCATCCAAACCTGATGTTCCCAATCGTATGCGACACGGCCACCTCGTGACGACATCGTCAGCTTCGGTAATCTGCGGTCTGGCGGGAAGTAGTAATACGAAACATGAAAAGGGCCGAATGTACTCGAAAATTCTCCACCCGCGTCCCACTTGCGCCGCGATTCCAATACTCTCGATTTGGAGGCGTCCAACTTCGCCTGAATCCTTGCGGTCGCATTCGGTTCCAAGTCCGCCAGCACTTGCGGATAGGTTCCCGTACTTCTGTTGAATTCGACGACTTCGCGCGCAATCAGTTCTGCGGTAGCCTGCGCGGCGACATGCGCGTGCCTGACGCATTCAATCATGATCAACGCGCTGCTGCCAAAGGCAAGAACTACAATGGTCAACGCCAGGGTCAAGCGATATCGAACCCTGAAATAGAAGACAATCAAAGACGCTAAGTATGCGAGGATAAGTATGAGTTGAAACGCTCGCGCATAGGGCCTGCTAAGTCCCGACATTCCGACGATCCAAGGCGACGAAAGCAACGCGAACGCGAGCATCGAAAAATAGATCGTGACCTTCGCCGTCATCGTGCCGAACCGGCCAGGGGTCATCTCCGCGCCCTCGTATGTTGGCTCGATGTGATTCATCGCAAATGTGCATTCCTATTTCAGCGACGCCATTGTACCGCGCCAGCCAAGCGTAGTATGCCCTGCTCGCGCAGCCGCAATCAGTCGCCCCCCATCCGAGTCAGGCTTCGTGCCAATTGGACGACAAATCCTTGGGGAAACCTCGCCCAGATATCCGAGTACATGTTAAGTCAAGTGTAAACTGAATTTATCATCAGTAGTCAATTGTAAATCCATCTGCAAAAGCACTTAAAAGTGGATGACAAGTCGGTACTATCCATAGTTTTCTGCCAATTATGACCACAATATTTTGTTGCAAGAATCCTGCTCATTTGCTACACTCCCTACGGCTTGGGGTGTTAACCCTTAAACACAGGCAGGGGTTGTATGAGCGGAATGCCATTTAGCTCGCGCGAACGGTCGAGTGAAATTGTTGGCATTTGCATGATCGCTCTCACTATTCTCCTTTTCCTGGCGCTGGTCACCGATGGCTATAAATCGGACGTCCGGCGCCCCATCGAAGGCATGTCCCAAGTTGCTAACCTGCTCGGCAAACCCGGGGCGATCTTCGCCGGCATTGGCAGCGTCGTTTTCGGCGGGGCGACGCACCTGCTCTACTTCCTGACGCTGGTGTGGGGCAGCATGCTGCTGCGGCACCAGTCGCTGGATCGGTTGGGTTGGCGCATCGGCGGCGCGCTGGTGATGCTGTTTTCGGTTTCCGCGCTGCTGCACATCGACGTTCCGCCGACACCGAAAGGCGATCACGCGGGCGGTGTGGTCGGCGGTTTCCTCGGATCGTTCCTTCTCAATACGTTTGGCATTCTCGGATCGAACATCATCGCGATCGCGCTGTGCGTAATCGGCCTGCTGCTCGCGACGGAATTCCTGTTCGTACATTTGTTCGACGCGGTGCGCATCGTCGTCGTGGCGGTTGCGCGTTTTGCGACGTCGACCATCGCTGCGTTTGTGAATCTCGTGACGGGTGGCGCGAGGTCCGCGTGGGCGAGCAGCCGCGTGTTGCGCGATGGCGGCAGAGGCAAGCCGGAAAAACCGAAGATCGTTGCGCCATCGGCGCGCGCTGACGGGCCCGCGCCCATTGTGTTGTCGCGGTTCGCATCGGATGACGATGCGCAGTCTCTCACCGCGAAGCGATCAAAATCTGCTGCGAAGGCAACATCGGGCCTGGCTGCCGAGACGGAAGAAGAGGGCGTCGAAACGCCGGACACCGAGAAGCAGATTCGGATTTGGACCGCATCGCAGAGCTCGCCTGACCTTGACGAAGAAGACGAAGTCGAGTACGACGCGGACGAAGAGAACGAAGTCGACGACGCGGCGGATGAAGAGTACGAAGAAGATTACAACGACGCGTCCGACGAAGTAGACGACGAAGAAGACACGCAGAAAGAGGTTGCGGTGGCTACGGCGGAGGCCCCTGCGCGACCTCCGATCGAATTTACCGCGCTGAAAAAGCGCAAGCCGATGCCGCGCCGCAAGACGGCGTTCGACGCGGAGCTCCCGCCTGATTACGTCTATCCGAAACGCTATACGAAACCGTCGCTCGAACTGTTCGACCTGCCCACGCCGCCGCCAATCGAGGATTGCCGCGAAGAACTGGTCAAGACGAGCCAGATTCTCGAGGAGACCTTGCTGACGTTCAGCATCGAGGCACGCGTGACGGACGTAACGCGCGGGCCGACACTCACGCGGTTCGAACTCGAGCCGGCGCCGGGCATCAAGGTCAGCCGGTTCCTTTCGCTGGCCGACGACATTGCGCTCGCGTTGAAGGCGCATCGCGTGCGTGTCGAAGCGCCGATCCCCGGCAAGGGCCGTGTAGGCATCGAAGTGCCGAACAAGTTCCGCGAGCCGGTCGTGATCCGCGAGCTGTTGGAATCTCGGCAATTTAATCGGCACAAGGGCGCACTCCCGTTGACGCTCGGCAAGGACATCGCAGGCGAAGTGACCGTCACCGATCTGACGAGCATGCCGCACTTACTCGTGGCGGGGGCGACGGGCGCAGGCAAGACCGTGTGTGTGAAGACGCTGCTTGCGAGCCTGCTGTGCGCACGCACGCCGGACGAATTGCAGCTCATGCTCATCGATCCGAAGATGGTCGAGCTCTCGATCTTCGACGATATCCCGCATTTGATTACACCCGTCGTGACCGACGCGAAGAAGGCCGCCTCGGCGTTGCAGTGGCTCATCACCGAGATGGACGAGCGGTACCGCCTGTTCCAGCACCTGCGCGTGCGCAACATCGACGTCTACAACCAGAGCGTCGAAAACGGCGAGATCGAACTCGTCGGCGAGGGCGACGACCAGGGCGAAACGAGCAACGAGTCGGTGCAGTCGATCCGCAAACTGCCGTACATCGTGTGCGTGATCGACGAGTTGGCCGACTTGATGATGCTCGCCCGTGCGGAAGTCGAGGACGCAATCGCCCGCCTGGCGCAGTTGGCCCGCGCAGTCGGCATCCACCTCATCATCGCGACGCAGCGCCCGTCTGTCGACGTGTTGACGGGCGTCATCAAAGCCAACTTCCCCTGCCGTATTTCGTTCCAGGTGTCCTCGCGCGTGGATTCGCGCTGCATTCTCGATGAGATTGGCGCCGAACGCCTGATCGGCAAAGGCGACATGCTGTACCTGCCGGCGGGGCAGTCCAAGCCCGCCCGCATTCAGGGTGCGTTCGTAAGCGACCAGGAAATGAACGGCCTGATCGGTTACCTGAAGACGCAAGCCCCGCCCCAGTACCGGGACGAAATCCAGAATTTCGGGAAGTCCAAGGAACAGATGGAGGCGATTGAGGACGAAGACGACGAATTGTTCGACGATGCCGTACGGGTTGTGTTAGAAACGGGACAGGCCTCAATTTCTATGGTGCAAAGACGCCTGCGCGTAGGGTATACTCGCGCAGCCAGGCTCATTGACATGATGGAAATGAGGCGGATCGTGGGGCCTCACATCGGCAGCAAAGCCCGTGAGATCCTGGTGAGTATGCCACCGAACAACGAGGTTGCATGAGCCACGTAGCTTTTCCTGGCCATGAACTGCGTGCGAGACGGGAAGAACTGGGGTTTAGTTCGGACGACATTTACCGCCGCATTCGTGTGCCAGCACAGTTTGTCGAATCGATAGAAGCAGGCGCGGTGCACAACTTGCCCGCGGCGTGCTATTCCGTGGGGTTCCTCAAGACGTATTGCCAGTTGCTGGGCATTGAACCGAACCGGTACGTGGATACGTACCAGGCGTGCACGCGCCCAAGCACCGGCTTCCTCCGCAGGACCCATTCCGACGCGCGCAAGGCCGCGCCTCCCCGCTGGATGGGCGAGGCAATGGCCTGGGGCGCGGTGTGCGCGGTAATTGCGCTGGGTTGGTTCACGTATACGGTCGTCGTGCGGCCGAACGCCCAACCCCTCGAGTCGCGCGCGCACGCGGCGACCGCCGACGGTATACGCGTGCCGGAAACGCCGAAGCCGCTTCGCTAGAGAGGTTCCTTCCTCGCGCGTCCGCCCGCGTTGCGCGTGGTGTCCGCGTGTTTCATGCAATCCGCCTTCTCCATTTGCTAACATGACCTCTGTCTGAAGGGCAGGTGTCCCATTAGTACCTCAACGACAGATCGCGGCCACGCCGGCCCAAACCCATTCGCCATGAATCTTCCCAACAAACTCACGCTCGCGCGCGTGATCATGGTGCCGATCTTCGTGGCGCTGCTTTCATTCGACTGGTGGTGGTGCTACTGGCTCGGTTATCTCGTGTTCACCGTGGCGACGATTACCGACTACTACGACGGGAAGATCGCGCGCGAACGCAATCTGATTACCAACTTCGGCAAACTGCTCGACCCCGTCGCGGACAAGGTGCTGGTAATGGCGGCGTTCATTATGATGATGACGTTGTCGGTGGCGCCGGCGCCGGGTGTGTTCCCGAATCCCGCCGCAAAGAGCCTGATCATTCCGGGCTGGACCATCGTGGCAATCCTCGCGCGCGAGTTTCTGGTGACGGGCGTGCGGCTGCTTGCCGCGAGCGACGGCACCGTGATCGCCGCCGACGTCTACGGAAAGACGAAGACCGTAATTCAGTTGGTGTATATCTTCGTGTTTTTGTTTCTCGCCGGCGCGGAACATTTCGTGATCGACTACGCGCCCGACTACGCCGCGATGTACCGCTCGGGGCTCGAATACGCGTCCATGTGGGCGATGGTGTTTGTCGCGACGTACACCGTGTATTCCGGCGTGCGGTTCATGCACGCCAATTGGCGCACCCTCCACATGGGGGACGTATGAGCGCACCGGCGCCCTCGCGCGCGATCGTCGATCTCAATGCGTACGCGAAGAACCTGAACGCGGTGCGCGCGCGCATTCCCAAGGAGTGCGGGATCGTTGCCGTAATCAAGGCCGACGCATACGGTCACGGCGCGGTCCAGGTCGCGCGCAAGGCCGTCGCCGAAGGCGTGCGCATGGTGGCGGTAGCCGCGGTGTCCGAAGCGATCGAACTGCGGGAGGCGGGCATTGAAGCCCCGGTCCTCCTGCTCGTGCAGCCTGATGCGGACGCGCTGGCCGCGGCGATCGAGGCGAATGTCCGGCTGATGATCTCCGACGTGCAAACCGCCGAGCGCCTCGGCGAACTCGCCCGCAAGGCGAACAAGGTCGTCCCGATTCACTGCAAGATCGACACAGGCATGGGCAGGCAGGGATTCAGCTCGGAGACGGCCGTCAGGGACTTGTTGTCGCTCACCAAGATATCGCACGTGGACATCGAAGGCATCGCCACGCACTTTGCCGTAGCCGACTCGACGCGCGATTCGTTCACGTCCACGCAGTTGCGCGTGTTCCGGCAGGTGTTGCGCCAGATCGAGAAGGAAGGCATCCCCTACGAGATGGCGCACGCGGCGAACAGCGGCGGCGTGGTGAACCACGAAGGCTCGACGTTTGACATGGTGCGCGTGGGACTTATGGCCTATGGCGTTTGGCCCTCGGATACGCCCCCTGCGGCGCACGTGCTGACCCCCGTGCTCCGATGGGAATCGAAGATCGTCCTGATCAAGGAACTCGCCGGTGGCGCCAGCATTGGGTACGGACGCACGTTCACGACGCACGAAGCGTCACGCGTGGGCGTGGTGCCGGTGGGCTATGCGGACGGATATCCGCTGAGCCTGTCCAACCGCGCATCCGTGCTGGTGCGCGGCAAACGGTGCCCCGTCCGCGGCCGCGTTTCCATGGACCAGATCGTCGTCGAATTGAACGACGTGCCGAACGCGTCCTGCGGCGACGCAGTCACGATCATCGGGAGCGATGGTGGCGAGAGCATCACCGCGGCCGAGTTGGCCGAGCGCGGCGGTACAATTCCCTACGAGATTCTCACGGGCATCGGCAAGCGCGTAACGCGCGAATACGTCGGGGTGGTAAAGGAGCATTAAATAGGGACATCCATGATGAGAAAAGTCAAGAGCAAAGTGGAGATTTGCGTCCCTGGGTAGCTCGAGTGTCATTGTCTGGATATAATTTTCCTTACCCGCG